>JAFQBD010000066.1 GCA_017416795.1 Bacillota bacterium
CCTTATCACTGAGGATTTCTAACACTTTGCCGTACTGATCCAAAGCGCAGCTGGCGCCGCGTTTAGGGGATTCCTCTCTTACATCGTTGGTACTCAGTATGTAGCACTGGTTCTGGATAGCGAGAGACGAGAGATATGTCGGCATGTTTTCAACATATGTGAATGCGGAGGTAGTCAGGATAAGCTCTGCACCCTGCAGCATCAGTATGCGGGCAGGTTCAGGGAATTCGATCTCGTAGCAGATGAGCACGCCGATCTTACCGAACTTGGTATCGCAGACTTCGTAGCCGGAACCACCTGAAACCTTGTCTTTTTCGTCTCCCCAGCGATATGTTTTCCTGTGATTGAGCAGGATATTACCCGCATCGTCTATCAGCGATGCACTTATGAAGACATCATCGCTCATTTTATCTTTTTCCGGATAGCTGATCAGCACATGAACGCCGGCGTCAGCCGCCATAGCCCTGACCTTTGCAAGCTCCGGACCATCGACATAGATGGCAAGGCCTCTCAGCTCTTCGCGGGAAATATCATACCCGCAGTAAAAAAGCTCCGAGAAGCAGACAAGATCCGCGCCTTTTGCAGCAGCTTCCTTGATAGCAGCAGACAGCTTCGCAAGATTAGCGGCCGGATCACCTTTGACTGTATATAATTGTGCGAGACATGCTTTCATGGCAGGCTCCTTTCGCGTGTTATACAGTAACCGTATCACCTTGATAAAGGGTTGTCAAGGCACTTGACACCGGGCTCGGGCAGGTGTATCATAAACTCACAATTGAATCGAATCGGGGGAGCTTCTGTGCGAGGCTGAGAGTAAGTTAGAACTTAGACCCTTTTAACCTGTTGGATAATGCCATCGTAGGAAGTATTTAAGAAACGATAATCATAAGCATTTGCTCCGGCAGATGCTTTTTTTATTCCGCGGGCGACTCGGCCAAAGTCGTCATGTCAGGCTAAAGATTCTATTCGGTTGTACGAATCATGATTTGTAAGTTCGAACGAAAAAGGATCTAACACAAGGAGGAGAAAAAATGAACGCAAGTGTAGCTATCCAGGTACTGCCATCCGTAACAAGCGACGACGAAGTGATCAGGATCGTCGACGAAGTCATCGACTACATCAAGTCCACAGGACTCAACTACTATGTGGGACCATTCGAGACTACTATCGAAGGTGACTACGATCAGCTGATGGACATCGTCAAGGAGTGCCAGCATGTAGCGGCAAGAGCAGGCTGTCCTGCCATGAGCACTTATGTGAAGATCGCCTACAAGCCGGAGGGCGACGTACTGACTATCGAAAAGAAGGTAACTAAGCATCATGAGTAAAGCGCAGAGCTACGCCAAATACATCCCTGCGGCTGTTGCGCTGGTAGGGATCATACTCATATGGCAGCTGGTATGTATGACCGGCATAGTGCCGTCATACATGCTTCCGTCACCGGTCGAAGTAGTAAAAGCTCTCGCAAGCGATATAGAGACGATAATGTTTCATGCTAAATTCACCTTGCAGGAGACGTTTTACGGTCTTCTCATAGGTATCGCACTGTCTTTTATCGGGGCGACTCTCATGGATCGTTTCGGTGTCATCGACAGAGCTTTTTACCCGCTGATGATCATAACCCAGACCATACCGACCATAGCCATCGCGCCTATACTGGTGCTTTGGTTCGGTTTTGATATGGCGCCGAAGATCATTCTGGTAGTCATCACTACATACTTCCCGATCGCTGTCGGACTGCTGGACGGATACAAAAGCGTAGACAAGGACGAAATCGACCTGATGCGTTCTATGGGTGCAGGAAGGATCGCCATATTCAGACATGTGAAGTTCCCGGCGGCCTTGCCTCATTTCTTTTCCGGGCTGAAGATAGCATCGTCTTATGCAGTAGTGGGTGCAGTAGTCTCCGAATGGCTGGGAGGATTCAACGGCCTTGGAGTCTACATGACTCGTATGCGCAAGGCGTATGCCTTCGACAACATGTTCGCAGTAATAATATTGATAATAGTGATAAGCCTTTTGCTCCTTTTGCTTGTGAATATAATAAGCAAGGCTGCTATGCCATGGAAAAAGGCAGAAAGGGGAAATTATGAATAAATTGAATATAAAGCGTGCCGCAAGCATTCTGACCATCTGTATCATGGTTTTTAGCATGGCATTCGCCATGACAGGCTGCGGCAGTGAAGAAGAAAGCGGTCTGACTAAGATCACATTCTGTCTTGACTGGACGCCGAACACTAACCATACAGGGATCTATGCAGCACAGGCTCAGGGATGGTACGAAGAGGCCGGCCTTGAAGTTGAGATCGTGCAGCCGCCTGAAAACGGTGCGGCTCACATGTGCGCATCAGGAGAAGCTCAGTTCGCTATCGAAGCGCAGGACACTATGGCAGCTTCACTGGCACTAGACGAACCGCTGGGTATCACTGCAGTTGCAGGGCTGATCCAGCATAACACATCCGGTATCATGAGCCGTGCAGGTGACGGCATCGATACTCCGAAGGGCCTGACAGGCAGGACATATTCCACATGGGATTCACCTATCGAGCTGGCAATGCTGGAAAACGTAGTCGATGCAGATGGCGGAGATTTTGACAAGGTGAAGCTCATACCTAACGATATCACGGATGAGCCGGCAGCTCTCAGCGCTAAGCAAACTGACGCTGTATGGGTGTTCGAAGGCTGGTCCAAGGTCAATGCTCAGGTGAGCGGTGTGGATGTTGATTACTTCGCATTCTCGGATATCGATCCTACATTTGACTACTATACACCTGTTATCATCGCTAACAACGACTTTCTGGCAGAAGATCCGGAAACAGCGAAAGCATTCCTGGCAGCGACAGCCAGAGGTTATGAGTTTGCGGCAGAAAATCCTGAAGAAGCAGCTGATATGCTGATCGCAGGAGACAACACAGGCTCACTGGCAGAGGCTGAAGAACTGGTGAAAGCAAGCCAGAAATTCCTTTCACCTCTCTACATCGACGATGCTGACAGATGGGGCGTGATCGATGCGGCAAGATGGAACGGATTCTACAAGTGGCTCTATGAAAATGAGCTTTGTGCAAAAGACCTGACAGACATAGGATTCAGCAACGAATACTTACCGGAATAAAAGACTATCCCAAAAGTAACACGAGGAAATTATGACCATATTACGGACAGAAAACATCACAAAATCATATAACGATAAAACGGTGATCGAGGACATCAACATCCATCTTAAAGAAGGAGAACTTGTTTCGCTTCTGGGTGTCAGCGGCTCGGGCAAGACCACCCTGTTCAATATCATTTCAGGACTCATCATGCCTGATGGGGGAAGCGTGCAGCTGTCGGACCGTGACATCACCGGCAAGCCGGGCAGCGTAGCTTATATGCTGCAGAAAGATATGCTCCTTCCTCACAAGAAGATCATCGACAATGTGAGCCTGCCTCTTCTGCTCAAAGGGATGCCGCGCAAAGATGCACGCGCCCATGCTGATAAGTTTTTCGAAGAGTTCGGACTGGAAGGCACTCAATATAAGTACCCGAACCAGCTCAGCGGCGGAATGAAGCAAAGAGCGGCCCTTCTCAGGACATACATGGCATCGGATGGCGTAGTGCTTCTTGATGAGCCGTTCAGCGCACTGGACACATTGACTAAATCAGCTATGCACAAATGGTATCTGCAGGTGATGGAACACATTTCATTATCGACGCTGTTCATAACCCACGATATCGATGAAGCGATACTTTTATCGGACCGCATATATATCATGAGCGGAGCGCCGGGAAAGATCGTAGATGAGATCGTTATTGAAGAGAAACGACCGCGAAGAGATGATTTTAACTTGACGCCGGAATTCCTCGAGTACAAGAAAAGGATAATCAGCAAATTATAAACGAAGAAGATGAGCCATCGCATAGGAGAAGCCCTGATGCGGGGCTCTTTTTTATTATGGGAAGCGTCCGGAATTTCCAACTTGACAAAATAAGTATACTATGCTATTCTTGACAAAAGAGGTCAAGAAGGGAGGCGGTCGATATACTATTAATAAAAGAAGTAGAATATGCCATCATGGTACTTGATGAACTCCATAAGGAGAGTCCGCTGTCAGCTTCTGAACTATCGGAGAGAAGAGGCATACCATCGCCATTCATATATAGAGTATTGAAGAAACTTGAGGCGGCAGAGATCCTGAGCATCAAGAGAGGAGCCCACGGAGGATACTCCATCAGAAAAGACTGTGAAGATCTGACGCTATATGATGTGATATGTGCCTTCGAGAATACTTTCCTGGTGATAGAATGTATGAAGAAACAGCACGACTGCTCCAGAAACAGGGGATTGGGATGCTGTATCCACAGGGAGTTCGGAAGATTACAGGGTGTATTGAGAAATGAATTTATGAGAAGCGATTTGAAGGCGCTTTTCAGTGAATAAAGCAGGAAAACAACGACCTAAAATAGTGAAAATAATTGTTTAGAAAAAGGCGTGGAAAAAACTCCACGCCTTTTCATGTATCAAGTTGTTTCCGCATCGATTTGGCTTGTTTCTTCTGCAGGTTTCTTCGTATCTGCAACACACCACCAAGTGACGGCTATGATTATAACGGCTGCGCCTGCAAGTGCGATAGGTCCCGGCATTTCACCGACGAAGATGGCTACCCAGACAGGGTTGAGCAGTGGCTCCAGCATGGCGATGAGTGATGCTGCCAGCGGAGGACAGTCACGAGTCGCGATGGCGAACAGCACGTATGGGATACCAAGCTGGAAAACGCCCAGTATCACTATGTATAAGATCTCAATACCTGTCGTTCCGTCAGTCCCAAGAAGTCCGATAGGTGTTCCTATCACTGATGTTAGGCAGTGAGCGATGAGTATGCCTGTCATCCTGATTGAGTCGTCCTTGCCGCCAAGACCGGTCATAACCAGCATTATCGCCAGAGTTATCCCGGCCAGTATGCCGAAGATGTTTCCAAGAAGACCGCCCGGTGAAAGCTGATCGAAGAAGAACAGCACGATTCCTATCATGGTGATAGCAACTACGACTATATCTCTCTTCAGAAGCTTCTGCTTCAGAAATACCGCAGATATTATCAGTATGAAAACAGGTGCCGCGTACTGCAGCACTATGGCATTGGCAGCTGTCGTCAACTTAGTAGCTATGACGAAGCAGATGCATGAACCGCTAAGGCCTAAGCCTGCGCCGATGGAGTATTTGCATATCTTTATCGGCACTTTTTTATATGCCATATAACCGCCCAGGATGAGTGCGGATATGATGCTTCTGATACCTGCTATAAGCAGCGGGCTCCATGATATCAGTTTTATGAATATGCCGCCGAGACTCCACAGGACTCCGCAGAGAGCCATGATGAGCATGGCGTTTCTTTTGGCGTGTTGATCGAATGTATTGATGGTCTGCATGATGCACCTCCAAGAGCAATTATACTGCAAATAGAAAAAACGGCAACCTTTTGCCGCTTTTTCATGTCGTTTAAAGTTAGGAGGTTTGATGATTACTGCTTGAGCAGTTCCATGAGCTTCCATCTGAGCTGAAGGTGATCTTCAGACAGCTCTGCGGTCTCTGACGGCTCTGTTCCTTCATCCAGCAGGCACAGCGGCGGGAATACTACACACCACCAGTTTTGGCCTTCGCCATCGCCGATGGTGATGTTGAGCGCCTCGTAATTTCCTGCCGGGAAGGTCATATCTCCGTACGTCTTTTCGGGGATATACCTGATGCCCAGATCTGCCTTGGCATCGTAATCATAACCTTCGGCGGCAATGACGCCGTTAGCTATAGTTTCCAGCCTGCCAAGGTTGTTCTCGAGATGCCGGCGTGTTTCGCCGACTGTGCTCAGCCCATCCTGATCATCCATATATTCGATGACTGCGTCCCGGACTTTCAGCTTCAGTCTCTGGTCGCTGACCGAATCGCTGTTGGCGATGACGTGAAGTCTGATTATCCCTTCGTGGTCGTTTCTGCTTATGCCGGCTTCATCACCGATATATGTATAAAACAGCAGGAAACCCATGAATATGGTAAGCGCCAGCAATATCACGCATTTTCTCTCATCAGATAGTCTATGAATACTTTCTATTATATTTTTCATTATTATCCCTCCCGAGACCGAAGTTTCGGCCTTGTAGTAAGCTGTACTGTAATTCTGTACAGGCGGGAGGAAAGTTATACATTATTTAGCAATAAAAAGTTTCGCGCCTGACGGCAGCGGTTTGGCGGGATCCAGATCGTTGAGCACGGCCAGAGAATCCATATCAGCCTTATATCTCTTGGCAACGTCCCAGAGAGTATCTCCGTCGCCGACTACATAGAGAGCCATGGATCTCCTCGAAGGCGCGCTTTCCTCTTTTGCAAAGCACAGGTCTTCGATAGTGCAGAAGTTTTCTCCTGAGAAAAGCCAGACTTTCATACTGAGGACTGTATTGATCTCTAGCTGACGGCTGTTTATTTCGCTGAACCAGAATTCTTTTACCGAAGCATCTATATAGATGCGAAAGTCCCCATCATTGCCATCCGCATTCGCATGGCTGCTGCCATACATGGCAGCTGAAGGTATATCGAGACTTCCTCTAACAGGTACGGTATGGTCGATCACGAAAGGTGTATCACCTTCATCAAGAGCAAGTATCTTCACCGGCATGGATCCTTCTATGATGATCCGATCACCGCTGATCCGTCCATCGACATATGATATGCCGCAGCTGCCGCAGAGAAGTGACGCAGGCTTGCTTTCCGGATCGCCGGGACTTATGACTTCTCTTGCTGAGATCTCACCTGAAACTATATCTCTGACACAGCTGATCTCTTTGGACTCAAGCCGAAAATGAAGATCGTTTTTCTTATGGTATGCATCGGTCACTGTATCAAGATCTTTATTACAGTAAGATCTGATGAGAGTAGTCACATTGCCCTGAAGCAGGAATCTGTCGTCGCCGTCGATGGTAAGAGATATATCCTTGCAGCCAAATGTAAGGGTAATAAGATCAGGATCGATCTTGTCGTCCATGACGATGAACTGGGTGAAGTCAGTTTTATTGGTGAGACTGCACAGCTTTTTCTGACCGTCGTCTGCCTCGCCGATGTAGAGCGCATCGAGATGGACTGCCGCATTTATCACCAGCTTTCCTGAAGTCAGCTGCCTGTGGTTTTCCACCACATCGATGGCGGTCTTCAGTATCTTGACAGGAGAAGGCTCGTCATCTCTTATAGTTATGTCTTGTGATATCTCGATGGTGTCGGAGGCTTCGTGGTCGAGGCAAGTAGCCTTGACACAGCTTTTTAATGTGATGAGGTCGTCATCAGAAGCTTCCTTGAAAACGTTCATTTCACAGCTTTCGATGCACGACATCTTGATCAGCAGTTCGCCTCTTACGATGAATTTTCGTTCGTTGATCATCTCGGCAGTGATAGTGCGGACAGTAACTGTCGGCCTGAAACTGTCGCCTGCAGCACCTGCCCAGCATTTATCTGTCTTGAACGGGATGACCGATTTGACTACATCTACCGGACAGTCGTTATACGCCGCAGGTCCGGCAGAAGGCGAAGGTGCAGAGCGAACAGGTCTGTAGACGGTGTAAGCAGTGATGTCACCGGCAAGGAAATCATTCTTATCGTAGCTTGCCTTTAACGGCTGAGCAAGATCTACTCTTCCTTCCGCAAAGAGTACCTTTTGCATATCCGGCATGGTGTCGGGTACGAGCAGGGACTCTTCAAAGGGCAGTATGTATTCGAAGCAGCCCTGAAGATTCTTGATGCTGAGGCCGGCATATTTCGGCGGCGGTGTCAGCGGGATCATGCTTGCAGGCTTTGGCGGTTTCGGCGCAGCTTTTGGTCTTTCATGCGCAACATTTGGTCGTTGGTGCGCAGGCTTTGGTGCTTCTGTCTCTACGACAGGAGCAGGCGACGGTGTGACTTCTACGTCTATATATTTTGGCAGATTATCATAAGGGGATGTTGTCATCGGGTGGGCCCTCCTTTAGCTTTTCTCATACTTATCCTCATAAAAGATATTCACGGGAGGTCCGCGTTATGCACATAAAAAGACCCTGTCATTTGACAGGGACTTGGATGTCTGATCATATGTCGGCGCAGGATTATTTAAATATGTCTCTGCTGTACGCCTTCTCTGATAACAAGTTCTTTTAATCTGTCGATATGTACATCGGCAGCGCTTCTTGCTGCTTCAGCATTGCCGCTTTCGATGGCATCCAGTATCAGCTGGTGTTCTTCCGGCATGTTTTCTGCTCTTCTGAAGTTATCGTAATAGATATATCTGAATCGCAGCACCAGCTCCTGAAGCTGCTCGATCATCTGAACGAGGATCTTGTTGTTGCAGGATTCTACGATGATACGATGGAATCTCGTATCGTGCTTGATCATTTCTTCCATATTGCCGACCTGAACGGCAGCGTTATAGTGTTCTGATACATCTTTCAGTTCAGTCAGCTGTTCTGGTTTCATTCTTGAAGCTGCGAAGAAAGCAGCCAGCCCTTCCATGTTCTGACGAACTTCCAGGATCTCGACCATATCCTCTGTAGAGATCTGTGAAGCATAAGCTCCGCGGCGAGGTTCGATAGTTACCAGGCCTTCTTTTTCCAGCTTACGGATAGCTTCTCTGATAGGCGTTCTGCTGACACCGATCTCTTTAGCCAGCTCTACTTCCATCATTCTTGTACCCGGAACGATAGCGCCTGTAAGTATCTGCATTTTAAGTTCTTCGTAAACCATTTCCCTGAGAGGTCTATGGTTTTGGATGTCAAAGTTCAACATTTATTACTCCCCCTTATCGTTTCATAAACGGTGCAGCGATGATCGCTGTTACCATGTAGTTCTAGTCCAGAAGCTTTCTTTGTTGTGGGAAAGCATTTTCTCGCATATAGCTTTGGATTCAGTAATGTTTCTGCAGAGTCCGAAGACTGTCGGACCGCTTCCGCTCATCAGGACACATCCTGACGAACAGAGCTCCTGCATCATGTTCTTTGTATACATAACTATAGGATAATGGTTCAGAGTGAAATTTTCAAGTACGTTGATGAGATTTTTCTTTAGTACTTTTGTATCATTCTTCTTCAGTGCTTCGATCATTTCATCATTGTCAGGATGTTCGGTGATCTCCATATTATCTATGCCCTGATAAACTTCGGCTGTAGAGACTCCGATATTAGGTTTGCTCAGGACCAGATGGCTCCTCAGACCTGTTATAGGCTTTAGGTCGGTACCTGTGCCTGTGGCCAGTGCGCAGTGGCAGCTGAGAGGATCATCCTTGAAATCATCAGCCAGGACTTCGTTGCCTGCTGCCTGACCCATGATACAGAACGGTATATCAGAGCCAAATCCTGCTCCGATCTCGCAAAGGGCAGCTACATCAAGTCCCAGGTCCCACAGCTTATTGAGTCCGTGGAGGACTGCTGCTGCATTGCCGCTTCCGCCTGCCAGTCCTGCTGCCACAGGAATGCGTTTTTTGATATCTATGCGGATAGTTCCCGATTTACCCTCTCCGTATCTTTCAATCATAGCATCGGCTGCTTTATATGCCAGATTCCTGTTGTCGGTCGGCAGGAACTTGCGGTTAGTGGAAAGCTCGATCTTTATGCCTGAGGCATCACCGGTCTCACCGGTGCCTACGTCTGCATTTTGCGCTTCTGTCCATTTGATCTGGACATCGTCGCAAAGGAGGATCTGCTGCATTATCATCGCCAGTTCATGATAACCGTTATCCAGGACGCCCAGCACGTCGAGAGTCAGGTTTATTTTCGCGAAGGATTTTATTACGATTTTTTTCATAGGTGTCACCTCCGTGGGTGTATCTGCAGTATATAAACAAAACGAGTGAGTCTTAGGACTCACTCGTTATCATCATTACTTCTTGCCTTTTGAATTCTTCTTCTTACCACTCTGGTTCTTAGGGTTTGTTGAAGTAGTCTGCTTAGGCTGAGTCTTAACGACTTTTACCTTGTATTCACTTCCTGATGCGGAGATCGGTCTTGGTCCGGAAACTCTCTTGTTTGAAGAAGATGCTTCTTCAGCAGCTTCAGCTTCCAGTTCTGCCATCAGTTCTGCATCAGCAGCCTTTCTCTTAGCGAGAGCTTCAGCTTCCTTAGCCTTTCTCTGTGCATCTTTAGCAACGATCTCTTCTACAGATTTACCTGTTCTCTTAGCTTCCTTGTATGGATTTACAGTCTGTGACTTGCCGCTTTCCTTAGTCTGCTTTTCTGCTTCCTTCTTAGCTGACTTAGTTGTGAATACGATCATTCCGACCATCATGACAGCCATCAGGATCATGTATACCTTAGTTGACTTGGCCTGGTCGAGAGTTTTGAATGAGATAGTTTCAACTGCACCCAGCTTGCTGCCGTCAGCAGCCTGGAACTTTTCACCGATAGTCAGTGTGTATTTCATATCGCCCTGGATGATACTGTTAGCCTTTCTTGCTTCCTTACTTCTGATGTTGGAAGCTACCATCAGCAGGCCTTCTTCCTTATCGCTGTAGTAAACCTTGATAGGAACTTCCTTACCGTTCTTGTCGGCAAGTTTGAACTGCTTAGCGTTTTTCTGTTCGATCTTATCGTTCGCAGGCATTACATCCTTGTTGAACTGGATCTTTACTGAAAGGTTTTCTACGGAAACTCCTTCATCCTTGTTATGAGGGATGGATTCTACGATAGCGAGTCCGTCCTTTTGTGCATTAACATCTTCTGTTGCAAAGGCTGCCGGTGCCAGTACGGACACCATCATGATCATCAGGCAAACCAGAGCGCCTATTCTTTTCATTGCTGTTTTTCCTCCGACTTCTTTTTTCTTAATTGTTTAAAAAAATCTTTCATTATGCAGCTGCATTCTTCCTGCATAAGTCCATATTCTATTTCTGTAAAGTGATTAAGTCTGCTTTCCTGAGGGATGTTGAACACCGATCCGCACGCTCCGGACTTAGGGTCCATGGTGCCTATATGTAGCTTTTCGATGCGCGACCAGACTATAGCGCCTGCACACATGCTGCATGGTTCTGTCGTCACGAACATCTGGCATCCGATCAGTCTCCATCCGCCCAGCTTCTCGGCTGCGCTTCTTATGGCCAGGATCTCCGCATGTGCTGTGGGATCCTTGCGGGTCTCCACTTCATTGTGGCCTCGGGAGATGATCTCACCGTCTCTTACTATAACGGCTCCGACAGGGACTTCGCCCAACTGCGCCGCTTTTTTAGCTTCCTCAAGAGCTGCTTGCATATACTTTCTCATATACCTTACAATCCTATCACATTTTTAATCGTCTATCAAGGGAATTTCCTCAATATGACCATTATATCTGTTGACTGCAGCTATCCAGTAGCCATAAGTGCTGCGCCTTCTTTCCTCTACGGGAATGGATCTGTCTTCGGCAGCTTTTTCCATGCCGAGGATAGGCAGCCAGAAAACGAAGCCGCTCTTGCCGTCATCAGGCTTTTCTTCCGGCAGGAACCTGCCGGGAACTGCCAGGAAATAGTGGTCGTCGTTATAGCCCCAGAGGAAGTGTCCGTACTTTTCTATAGGTCCTGCGGCGCCGGGCGCTATCATTGGAAATTTCTTGGTGTCTGTGATCTTTTTCCATGAAGCCTTGATGGAGCCCTCTGCGAAAGGTACTATGGCTTCGAAATGATCCTGTGCCTTTGCAAGTTCGATGCACTTTTCCAGAACGACTTTGTTATAAAAGGCGTTGTAGTTTTTTGGCAGCGGATCCTTGAACTTTTCTGCTGCGGGGAGTGTTTCCGGCACATTGAAGCTTCCTTTGAGCACCGGATGCAGGGATTCGCGGCAGTTTACAGTCGACATTGCGGCGATGATGGCCATGGTGTAAGCATGAAGCGCTGTACCGCTGCCGTCCAGGTCCTGCGGATTTATGCGGAAGCTGGCTTCCCCCTTGCCGTAGGCATTGAGGGAAATGTTGCCCACCATGTGATAGCAGCGTTTCTCGTTTTTAGTTCCTGCCAGCACCAGCTTGTAGACGTATTCTCCTTTAGGGAAGAATTTCACGTTATCCATTATCACGACGATAAGGCCTTTATCTTCGTCCTGCTCCACTTTCATATATCCGAACATCTCCTTGCCGGGGTCAAAAGCATATCGTTTGTTTTCTTCCTTAAGTACGATGGGGCTTTTGCTTATTTTTGAAAAATCCATTGGCGTCCTCCTTGTTATCTTCACTTTTTTTTAGTAATATATGAGGGATAAGAAATATAAAGAATATTAAGAATAAATTCTAATTTTGAAAGGCGGATACAGCATGCTGAAATTCTCCAAATATCATGGGTGCGGCAACAATTTCGTGATGGTGCGTGAGCAGGAACTGATCGAATATCTTGGCGGTATCACAGAACCGGAGACAAAAGAATACCCGGCTTTTGCACAGAAAGTCTGCGACATAAATACAGGCATCGGAGCAGATGGTCTCATTATCGTCAGAGAAGAGCCGGCTCTTGAGATGGTTTTTTATAACATGGACGGCAGTCGTGCACCTATGTGCGGTAACGGTATCAGATGTTTCGCGCGATTTTGTCTTGAGGAGGGGATCTGTGAGGAAGCTTCTTATGCAGTGAAGACTCTGGCAGGCGACATGGTGGTAGAAGTGACATCGCGTGAACCGTTTATGGCGAGGATAGATATGGGGACGCCGATCTTCGAGCCTGCTGCCATAGCAGTAGATTCGGAGCGCAGTGATTTTCTCGGTCAGCAGCTTGAGATTTCTGACGGGAGCCGATGGACAGTCAACAGTCTGTTCATGGGAACTGTGCATACTGTAGTTTTCGTGGACGATTATGATAGTTTCGACATAGAATATGTGGGAAGAGAACTTTGCGAGCATCCTACATATACTGAGAAGACGAATGTGAACTTCGTCCGTGTTATCGATGAGAACACTGTAGAAATGAAGACGTATGAAAGAGGCGTCGGAATGACGCTGGCCTGCGGCACGGGAGCGTGTGCGACAGCGGTAGTGTGCGCTTTGCAGGGCTTGTGCAAATCGCCTATAGAGGTTATACTACAGTTAGGCAGTTTGAATATCGAACTTAAAGATGACGGCCATGTGTTTATGGAAGGACCGTCAGTTAAAATAGCTGAAGGAATACTCGTATAGAGTTCAAGAAAGGAGAAGGTGACAAAATGATAAAAGGATCAATGGTTGCACTGGTAACACCTTTTACTGAAGACGGAAGCGTTAATTTCAAGAGAGTGAGAGAGCTGGTCGAATGGCATATCCAGGAAGGTACAGATGCTATCCTGGTGCTGGGAACTACAGCGGAAACTCCTACACTTACTACTGAAGAAGAGGATGAGATCGTAAGGATCGCTATAGAACAGAATGCAGGAAGAGTTCCTATCGTTGTGGGCAGCGGCTCCAACAATACTGCTAAGGCTATCGAAACAAGCCTCAAGTATGAGAAGATGGGTGCGGATGCACTGCTGGTGATCTCACCTTATTACAACAAGGCTAACAAGCAGGGAATGATACAGCACTTCCTGGCTGTAGCAGATGCGGTGAACACACCGATAATTCTGTACAACGTACCGGCAAGAACAGGTATCAGCATCAGCTACGAAGTTCTGGAAGCGGTATGCAAGCATAAGAACATCGTAGGTATCAAGGAAGCCAGCGGTGACATGTCACTCGTTTCTAAATTCTCCAAGCTGATAGATGACAACTTCACTATCTATTCGGGAAATGATGATATCAACGTTCCTCTCATGTCACTGGGCGGAGGCGGAGTGATCTCAGTTCTGGCAAACATCCTGCCGGGAGTATCACACGATATGGCTGCGGCTGCACTTGAAGGAGACTTCGTGAAAGCAAGAGAGATCCAGATAAAATACATGGATCTTATCAATGCGTTATTCATAGAAACTAACCCTATCCCTGTCAAAGAAGCAATGAATATGCTCGGTCTTGAAGCAGGCGGATACAGACTGCCGCTCTATCCTATGGAAGAAAAGAACAGAGCAGTGCTGAAGGGTGAGCTGGAGAAGCTTGGACTTCTGTAAGTAAGATAAGGACTGCGGAAGCAGTCCTTATGTTTTTATAATAGAAAGGGCATAATATGGAGAATATAAGAATTGCCATCCTTGGCGGCGGAGCCATGGGAAAAGTGCTGTCACAGATGACAGAAGAAAAAGAAGGGTACGAACTTATAGGCGTAGTGGAACCCCTTAACGGAGAGACACTGGAAGCTTTGGATGAAGCTGCGAAAGCAGACGGCAAAGATATAGATGTGGTAATAGATTTCAGCCATCCGGCGAACCTTGATATGCTGTGCGGATATTGTGAGGCTAACGGAGTTTCTGCAGTCATCGCAACTACAGGACTTGAAGCTTCGCATCTGGCGAAGATCGATGAGCTGGCAGGCAAAGTTCCTGTAGTATTTTCGGCCAACTATTCGCTTGGCGTCAATGTTATGAAGAGAGTCATCGCTGAGATCACGCCGATCCTTGAAGATGCATTTGATATCGAGATCGTTGAGATGCATCACAACAAGAAGCTGGATGCTCCTAGCGGCACTGCCAAGATGCTCCTTGCAGCAGCTGACGGCGAAGGTAAGTATGACCATGTTTACGGCAGAGAAGGCATGAGAAAGCGCGGACATGAGATCGCCGTACATACGCTTCGTGGCGGTACTGTAGCAGGTGAACATACTGTGATCTATGCAGGAGAAGACGAGATCATCGAGGTGAAGCATAGGGCAGGATCCAAGAAGATCTTCGCGGCGGGAGCCTTGAAAGCTGCGGCCTTTGCGAAAGATGCAGAGGTGGGATACTACACGATGGAAGATATACTTTTCGGATAAGACGAAGGAATACTAAAGATGGATGCAAGAAAACTGATCGAATATATCGGCAATGCCGAGAAAAAGACACCGGTAAAAGTCTACGTCAAGGAAAAGGCGCCTGTTGATTATGCAGGATGTCGCGTCTTTGGCGCGGGAGATAAGATCGTGTTCGGCGACTGGGCAGATGTGAAATCTATTCTGGAAGAAAATGCAGATAAGATAGAGGACTACATTGTTGAGAATGACGCCAGAAATTCAGCGATCCCTATGCTGGATCTCAAGGATATCAAGGCGCGTATAGAACCGGGTGCCATAATTCGTGAGAAGGTCGAGGTCGGCGATAATGCCGTTATCATGATGGGTGCCGTTATAAACATCGGTGCGGTCATCGGTTCGGGAACTATGATAGACATGGGAGCCATCCTCGGAGGCAGAGCTATGGTAGGAAACAACTGCCATATCGGTGCCGGGACTGTGCTTGCAGGCGTTATCGAGCCGCCTAGCGCACAGCCTGTCGTGATAGAAGACGACGTCGTTATCGGTGCCAATGCAGTAGTGCTGGAAGGCTGTCGAGTGGGGCGCGGATCCGTAGTAGCGGCAGGAGCCGTAGTCGTAGAAGACGTGCCTGAAGGCGTAGTTGTTGCAGGAGTACCTGCACGCGTGATCAAGGCAGTGTCAGATACCGCAGCAGATAAGATCGAAGTGGTGGACCTGCTGAGAAAGCTGTAACCTGTCGGTCCGAAGACCGGAAGAGTTGATTGAAATAAGATTTGAGAGCCTATCGATTTTTTGATGGGCTTTTTTAGTAGTTTTATGTGTGAGTATGCATGTTGTTACAACAAGCATGATTAAAAATCGACGGAAAACACAAAATACTAATAATTATATGGAGGGCAACATGGCATACATTTTACTTATAATAGGATTCATATTTCTCGTAAAAGGCGCAGATCTCTTCGTTTCGGGGAGTTCGGCCATCGCTGAGCATTTCGGTATACCGACTTTTATCATCGGACTTACTGTAGTTGCTTTCGGGACGAGCATGCCGGAAGCAGCTATCAGTGTTACGGCCGCGGTGACAGGTGCTAACGGGATCGCGGTTGGAAATGCAATAGGCTCGAATATATTCAACCTACTGGTAGTTCTCGGGGCATCATCGTTGATAAAGGAATGCCCTGTGTCGCGAGACACATTGAGGTTCGAGTATCCTTTGTCTATAGCTACGGCGGGAGCACTTCTCGTGATGGGTCTTAGGGCAGGTGCTGACGGATCGCTGTTTGGTACAGGTATCGTATCACGCGTAGATGGTTTGGTACTGCTGGCGGTTTTCACAGTATTCATGGTGATGACTGTGAAAAAAGCAATGAAGCAGCATAATAGAGAAAATATCATCGACTACTATGGCGGGGCTGACGTCGGTGATCCGGGGGCTTGCATGATGGAGGAAGAGAAAACTTCTCTGCTTAAGTCGATCGTCAAATCGATCATCGGCCTTGCCGGCATCGTCCTCGGTGGTGATATGGTAGTTGAATCCGCTTCATCGATAGCGGAAGCTTTCGGGATAGACGAGGTATTGATAGGACTTACTATCGTAGCATTGGGAACATCTCTGCCGGAACTGGTGATAAGCATAGTTGCAGCGGTCAAAGGCGAGACCGATATCGCAGTAGGAAATGTTATCGGATCGAACATATTCAACATACTGCTGGTGATGGGATTGTCGACGGCTATCCACCCGATCGCCATAACCGTGTTCAGCATCTATGATATTCTGATCCTTATAGGTGCAAGCCTTATCGTACTGATCCCGCTGGCACGAAAACAGGTGATAACGAGAGGATGGGGAGTTTTACTACTGCTCATGTATGCAGGATATCTGGCGTATATAATCATGAGGACGATCTGAAGTTAAGAAGGCTATATTTCAAAAGCGATGCAAAGTTGACATTTGATCTAAAAAAGCATATAATTGTAATACAAGTAATACGCGATATGTAAAGGGTTTGGAGGTAAGGTATGGCAACTATTTCACTAAGATTGAATGATGAAGACGCTAAGCTGGTTCAAGAGTATGTGGCGGCTAATGATCTGAATCTTTCATCGTTTGTCAGAGAGCTTATATTAGACAAGATCGAAGATGACCTGGCATTGGATGAAGAGCGTATCATAAATGCCAGAACAAGGGCGGCAAACGAAGCATCTTATGATCATATTGAGGTTTGGAAGAAGCTGGGGGTATAGCAGATGTATAAGGTGCGATTTTCAGACAGTGCAGTCAAGCAGATGGAAAAGCTTGACAGACAGACACTGCGCGTTATGAAGAACTGGATCGTCAAGAACCTTGTAGATACAGATGATCCCAGAAAACATGGCAAACCGCTAAAAGGAAAGCTTGCCGGAGTATGGCGGTACCGTGTCGGCGACTACAGACTGTTTGCTGAGATAAAAGATGATGTTCTGACTATATTCATATTTGAAGTTGGGCATAGGAGAGAAGTTTATAAAAAATAATGACAAAAATAGCGCTTGAGAGATTCCTCAAGCGCCATTAATTTTTAGATCAATATGATGCGGGTCTGTTCGACAGTTTATTTAACTTCTACAGTCCAACCCATATCGTCAGCAACTTTTCCTGTCTGGATTCCGTACAGAGTGTCGTACAGATCCTGAGCAACAGGACCGATGCCGCCACCGTTGATGATCATGGATTCGCCCTTGTAGCACAGTTCACCTACAGGTGAGATAACTGCTGCTGTACCGGAAGCGAACATTTCAACGAACTGTCCGTTCTTGTAAGCTTCAACTACTTCGTCGATAGCCAGCTTTCTTTCTGTGATCTTGATGCCCTTCTTCTTCAGCAGCTGGATAACGGAATCTCTTGTGATACCGGGCAGGATAGTTCCGTCCAGTGGAGCTGTGATGATTTCATCGCCGATCATGAAGAATGCGTTGGAAGTTCCGATTTCTTCAACGTACTTTCTTTCTACGCCGTCCAGCCACAGGATCTGTTCATAGCCCTTTTCGTGAGCTTCTTCCTGAGCCTTCAGTGAAGCCGCATAGTTACCGCCGCACTTAGCTTCGCCTGTACCGCCCTTTGTAGCACGAACATACTTGTCTTCTACATAGATCTTAGTAGGAGTAAGTCCGCCAACATAGTAAGGTCCTACAGGGCTGAGGATGATGATGAACTTGTAGTGGTTAGCTCTTCTAACGCCGAGGAAAGGTTCGTCAGCGATGATGAAAGGTCTTATGTAAAGTGCAGTTCCTTCTTTTTCAGGGATCCAGTCAGCATCTACAGATACCAGAGCCTTGATGCATTCTACGTATAATTCTTCGTCCATCTGAGGGATGCACAGTCTGTCGTTAGTTCTGTTAGTTCTCTTAGCGTTCATGTCAGGTCTGAACAGCTGAACTTTTCCTTCAGGAGTCTTGTAAGCCTTCAGGCCTTCGAACATTTCCTGAGCATAGTGGAAAACTACTGCAGCAGGATCCAGTTCCAGAGGTCCGTAAGGAACGATTCTTCCGTCATGCCAACCCTTGCCATCTTCGTATTCCATGATGAACATGTGGTCAGTGAATTCTGTACCGAATCTCAGTGTATCAGGATCCGGTTTTGCTTTTGGATTAGGATTTCTTGTAATTGGAAAATTGTAAGCCATAACTCTCTCCTTTTGTATATTTATAATATTTTTTGCATTATCAATAATAAAATATTTTACACCAAAATGAGGATAAAGTCCATTTTTTCTTCAAACTAACATAAAAAGCTGTTAGAATAGGGACTTGAAAGAAAATAGAATGAAATACGTTATTTGATATAGATAAACGAAGGGAGAACATATTGTTCAGATTACTATTCAGATTTATTAAATTTTTGATCAAAATGGGCATTTTCATAGTGATCGTTGCTATTGTCATAAACTTGTTCATGATAAAAACGACTGAGGATCAGATCGTGTCGTCGTATGACGGGACATCCGGATCTGTAAGCAATGAAACACTTGTTGAGATCAGCCGTATCGAGCCTGAATGTATCATGGTTCTCGGTGCCTCCGTGCATCCTGACGGAACGCCGAGTCCTATGCTTGAAGACAGGCTTGAAGCGGGCATTGAGCTTTATAACAGAGGAGTGGCGCCGAAGCTGCTGCTGACCGGTGACAACGGACAGATAGAGTATAACGAAGTTGAAGCGATGAAGAATTACGCTGTCAATGCAGGCGTTCCCGAAGAAGATATCTTCCTCGATCATGCAGGATTCAGCACATACGACTCGGTCTACAGAGCATCTTACGTGTTTGGTGTCGAGTCCATGGTAGTAGTGACGCAGGAATACCACTTGTACAGGACGCTCCACGGATGCAAGAAGATGGGCATAGAAGCTGTGGGAATAGGTGCCGATCAGGAAGTTTATGCAGGTCAGGAATACCGCGAGATCCGTGAAGTGCTGGCCCGCGTCAAGGACTT
This sequence comes from Bacillota bacterium, assembly GCA_017416795.1. Taxonomy (GTDB): domain Bacteria; phylum Bacillota; class Clostridia; order Peptostreptococcales; family Anaerovoracaceae; genus Lentihominibacter. The sequence goes on from JAFQBD010000066.1 coordinate 19,260, forward strand.
CGTAATGTGGCTGATCAAGCCGGAAGCGACCTTCCTCGGTGAGGCCATCCCTATCAGCGGAAGCGGCATCGTGACACAGTAATTCGAGTGGGAGAAAAAATGAGCGAGAATATAAGAAGTAAAGTCGCACTGGTAAAATGCGACTCATATGAGCAAGATAAAGTAGATGCGGCGGTCAGAAAGGCAGTGGAGATTCTCGGCGGGCTTGAGGAGATCGATATAACTAAAGAAAGCAGGCTCGTTCTCAAGCCGAACCTTCTTGCGAAGAACCCTCCTGAAAAAGCATGCACTACGCATCCTGCAGTCTTTGCGGCAGTAGGAAAGCTCCTTCAAGACGAAGGATATACTAATCTCAAATACGGCGATTCCCCGGGAAATCCGGTGATCAAGCCTGAAAAGATCGCAGATGAATGCGGACTCAAAACGGTAGCTGATGAACTTGGCATACCGTTCGGGAGTTTTGAAGAAGGTGTTGAAATTGAATTCCCTGAAGGAAGGGTCGCAGATAAGTTCGTGATATGCAAAGAAGTCGTAGAGGCAGATGGCATAATCAATGTCTGCAAGATGAAGACTCATCAGCTGGAGCGAATAACCGGTGCAGTGAAGAATACATTTGGCTGCGTTTTCGGCATCAATAAGGCGTCGTCTCATGCGAGATTTTCAACGGCTGAAACTTTTGCCAAGATGATAGGTGACCTTAATAATCTGGTGAGACCGAAGCTGCATGTGATGGATGGTATCGTGGCTATGGAAGGTAACGGACCACAGAACGGAACACCGAAACAGATGGGTGTGATACTTGTATCTACAGATCCTGTAGCTATAGACGGGCTGTTTTGCCATCTTGTGGATCTGAAGCCTGAGCTGGTTCCTACAAATGTGGCCGCCATGGAACAGGGTGTGGGAACTTACAAAGATATTATCGTTATCACAGAAGACGGTGAGATCACGCCGCAAGAAGCTGCTGAAAAGTACGGAGATAAAGATTTCAATGTCCAGCGCGGCAAGGAATACAAAGGCCAGCTGCAGGCAGTACGATTCCTCGTGCCGTTTCTTCAGAAAAAGCCCGTAGTAAAAGAAAGCAAGTGTATAGGATGCGGTATTTGCGTGGACAGCTGTCCCGTAGAGGGTAAGGCCATCCACGTCGACGGAACGGCACATTACGATTACGATAAATGCATCAAGTGCTATTGCTGCCAGGAAATGTGTCCTGAAGATGCCATCACTGTGAAGAAATCCTTACTGGCAAGAATCGCAGACAGAAAGTGGCGAGTGTAGGCTCGGTAACAAACGACATGAAAGAAACATATATCAAATATAGGTAGAAGCGTTGAGCTGATACCTATATTTTTTTATCCGCGGAGGTACGAGAATGATCTATATGGATAACGGGGCAACATCATACCCTAAACCGCCTGAAGTCATAGAAAAAATGATTGACGTTATTACAGGATACTGTGCCAATCCGGGCAGAGCCGGTCACTATATGGCATCGAAGACGGCCCATGAGATATATAAATCCAGGATCGCTTTGGCGAGGCTGTTCAATATAGGAGATCCGAGACAGCTGGTCTTCACTAAGAACTGTACGGAGGCCATCAATCTGGCTCTGAAGGGGATATTAAAAGAAGGCGATCATGTCATAGCAACCTCTATGGAGCATAACTCGGTGATAAGACCTTTGAGAGAGCTGGAAAGAAAGGGCATATCAACTACATTTGTAAAGTGTGCAGAAGACGGCTCTTTAGAGCCTGCTAAGGTCGTTGAGGCAATACGTACAGGTCGAAGCACCGGCAATACTAAATTGATCGTAATGACAGCAGCATCCAATGTGACAGGAACGAAGATGCCGGTAGAAGAGGTCGGCAGGATAGCTGTAAGGAACGGCATACTTTTCATGGTGGACGGGGCACAAGGTGCAGGACATATGGATCTTGATGTGAGAAAGAATCATATAGACATCCTGGCGGCACCGGGACATAAGGGTCTGCTTGGGCCACAGGGAACGGGATTCCTGTATGTCAGAAGCGGTATAGACGTCGATACGCTTACAGAAGGAGGAACCGGCAATCGCTCGTGTGAAGAAAAACAGCCGAGAGATTTTCCTGAAGGATATGAAGCAGGTACAGTAAATGCACCGGGTATCATAGCGCTGGGCACAGCTGCGAATGTCATAAATAAGATAGGGATAGAAGCTGTAGAGGAGCACGAACGAAGACTTACGGAAAAGCTTCAAAGAGGCCTCGAAGAGATAAGCGGAGTGTGCCTTTACGGTCCGGAGAATACTTACAGGAAGACGGCAGTAGTGGCGATAAACATAGAGGGTATGGATTGCGAGAAAGCAGCGGCGATGCTCAACGACAAGTACGGTATAGCTGTCAGAGCCGGTTTTCACTGCAGCTGCATGGCTCATCGCACCATCGGCACGGAAGAGACGGGCTGCATAAGGATATGTCCGGGTTTTTACACATCGGAGAAAGAAATAGATGAAGTTATACGAGCGGTCAGAGAAATCGCTGAAGGAAGATAGCAGAGCAATAGCCACAAGCAGAGTAATAGCAGGTTGTAGAATCATGGAATTTTATGGTATACTGATTATGTATAACTTTATGTCGTTGCCGCAGTAAATTTCGGGAGGAACAACATGGCTGTCGAACAAGGTATATTTGATGGAAGAAGAGGACAAAAGCGTCTTAAGCTGATAGAAAAGCATAAGGTGAAGATCCTGAGCGAATTCACAACAGAATATGATAATTCTCAGGAAATGAGATTCCTGCGAGAAGAGATTCGATGGGAAGGCATGGCGGAGCTGATGCTGGTGTTAGCCATGCGAAACGTGAACTTTGCATGGAACGGACTCAGGGATCATGGATTTCTGAGGCTTTGCAAAAGATGGGTAGAAGAAAGCGGACTCGAGACCGTGACGACTAAAGACACTGAAGTCATGATAAAAAGCATCCTTCCGGAGAGGATGTGGGATGAACTTGATGAAGAGCTTTCGGCACTTGAGATCTTTTGATGCGGGAGGAAACGATGAAATTCAATATAACAGTAGATAAAAGAGCCGAAGCGGTCATCGATCGCGGGCTTTGTATAAATTGCGGTGAGTGCAGAGAGATCTGCCCTACAGGAGCAGTCCATGAGCTGCAGAAAACAGTCGTATGCATGAATGCAGGCGGGGATGCGGGGTCATTTCCGAGTGCAGCGAAAAGATCTGTTGAGATGGCGTGCTCAGGAGGATGTCCTCTGGGGATCGTTCCGCAGACAGTTGCTGCCTTCGTGGAAAAAGGCGAGCTTGAGAGTGCGGCTGAACATATCTGGGCAAAGAATCCTATGCCGGCAGTTTGTGCTGCAGTATGTGAACATATTTGCCAGGATACATGTAAGCGTATCATGCTCGGCGATGCACCGCTGAACATGAAGGCTCTTGAAGGATATGTGCTTGATAATACTGAGGCAGCGCCTTTTAAATATCCGAAAAAGTATCACGAAAAGATCGCTGTTATCGGCGGAGGTCCTGCAGGACTCAGTGCAGCTTATCATGCTGCAAGCGCAGGATTCGGAGTAACTATATTCGAAAAAGATAATGCCCTCGGCGGCGCCCTGAGATGGGGAATCCCGGCATTCAGGCTGGATAAAAAGATAGTCGCTGAAGAAATAAACAGGATAGTAGATGCAGGGATAGAAGTAAGATGCGGATGGCATATAGGTGCAGACCATAGTCTTGATGAGCTTTGGGAAGAAGGCTTCAGCGCATGCATCATCGCAGCGGGAGAATCTTACGGAGTGATGCCGGATGAAGCTGATATGCCGGGGATCGATGGCCTCGGAGTATATGACGGTGTCAAGATCATGCGTCAGATAACAGGCGGAGAAGACGAAGGAGCCGTTATCGGAGATGCTGTTGTCGTTGTCGGAGGCGGAGGATTCGCTGCCGATCTGGCAAGAGTGCTGAGACGTATGGGTAAAGATGTTCTCTGTGTCACTGAAGAAAGTGCAGACGATCTGATGATGGATGCAGCACTTACACAGGCGCTGGCAGATGAAGGTGCAGAGCTGAGGACAGCAACGGCTGTAGGTCAGATAATAACGGAAAACGGCAAAGTCAAGGCCGTAGAACTTGTGAAGATAGATCACATTGAAGATGAAAGAGGCAGGCTCAAGGCTCATCGCATCAAGGGCAGCGGCCTCAATCATTTCTGCGATACTGTTGTTTTCGCGACAGGTCAGAAGAGCTTCGTCCAGGATATCTGCAATGCAGAAACATATCCTAACGGCAAGATCAAGATAGGCGATGATTACAAGACAAATAAAGAAATGGTATTCGCATGTGGAGACGTGACAGGAGAGACAAGCTCCGTAGTTGAGGCTCTCGCTGCAGGAAAAGAAGCTGCAGAGGAAGTTTGCAGAGTTCTGTCGGGATCAGCTGATACATATCGTGAGCACGAGGTGTTCAGTGCACCTGCTGTACAGGCAATATATCCTGCCAATGTCAGACGAGCTGCTGCCCAGTACGAAGAAATGCTCATCGAGGCTCTGCCTGATGAGGAAGATCCGTTCTCAGAAGATGTGCAGGAAGATGCAGCAGGTTTTGACACAAGAGCTGAATATACAGAAGACATTCTCGCGGTCATAAGATCTGCAGGCATCACGGAACAGCCGCTTCGATTTGAATTCGATGAAAATGCAAAGAAGGCAGCTGTCATAGGCGGAGGTATCGCAGGTATCACCGCGGTCGTATCTTTAGCAAAGAAAGGTTACAAGCCTACGATCTTCGAAAAGAGGCCGGCTCTCGGCGGAAGCTGCAGATGGCTGGCTACAGATAAGAGAATAGATAAGACTGCCCTGATCAATGAACTGAAAAAGGTTGAAAGCTCAGGCATAGATGTCGTTTGCGGTGTTACAGCCGGGGTTAGACCTTCTGTGAATGAGCTGTTTGGCATGGGATATGATGCGGTGCTGTTTGCTGTAGGGGAGCATGGCGGAGACTTATATGACTTCGCCGGCGCAGACTTGGCAGGAGTATATGAGATGACATCGCTTATGGGAAGCCTTCTTGATAATGAAGTCCCTGTCGGCTTTGGCAATAAAGTGCTGGTGGCAGGAGATGACGAGCTGACTTTTGATATAGCAAGACGTCTCAATGAGATCTGCGAAGAAGTGACTGTGCTGGCTCCATGGAGCAAGGGAAGCCTTCAGGCGAAAACAGGAGCTGTAGATGCTGCCCTTGAAGAAGGAGTGAACCTGGTTACCGGAGTGGAAGTGACTGCGGCAGAAGGAAAGGACGGCCGTGCGTACAATGCAGTATGCGAAGTCGCAGAAAAGGGATATACCATCAATGTGCCTTGTGACACATTAGTGCTGAACGGCGGGCCTGATACAGAGACGATCGCCATCAGAAATCTGAAACTCGATATGAAGGATGACGGACATGTCGAAGTCGACCATAGACTGGCAGCCAGCATACCGGGAGTATATTCTATAGGCGGACTCGATATGAGTGCTGCGGATGCGGGAAGAGCAGGAGCTGCAGCTGTTGAAAACAGACTGACAGGAAATGATTCGTATATAAGTATAGCTGATCCGGAAAAGGCTGAACCGCCTCGTGATCATGAGATGATAGAAGGAAAAAGACCTGAAGCCATCAAGGGATTCGAAGCAGGAAAGAAGCTGCTCACATGTGACAAAGCTATGGCGGAAGCATCTAGATGCATGGGCTGCGGATATCACAGCCTTAAGGCTGACCTCTGTATGGGCTGCGGTATCTGTGCGAAGATCTGTCCTGCCGGAGCCATCGAAATGAAGCCTGTGGGAGAAAGTAAGGAGGTGCAGTCATGGTAGCTATCAAAAGAGACGTTATCATAGCCGGTGCAGGACCTGCAGGTGCTATATGCGCTGCATATCTGGCGAGAGCAGGTGTAGATGTACTGCTTATAGATAAAGAACTGTTCCCTCGTGACAAGGCGTGCGGTGATATGCTGCGCGAAGGGATAGTAAGACATATAGAAAAACTTGAAGCTGTAGATGTCCTCGATGAAAAGAGCACATGCATAAGAAAAATCAAGCTTGTCGGCAGCGCCGGCAGTGAGGCGGCTGTGCCTTTTGAATGTTATGCACTGCCGAGATTCGAACTTGATAAGCTTCTCGTCGATACGGCTAAAAGCTGGGGAGCGGAAGTCAGACAAGGATGCAGACTGGTTGATGTGATCCGCGAGAACGGTAAGGTCTGCGGAGTTATCGTAAGAGAAAAGGGCGCAGAGTATGAGATAAGAAGCCGATTTGTTATCGGTGCAGACGGAGTTGATTCTCAATTAGTTAAATGTCTTGCAGGTGTACCTGATGAAACTGCGGGAGGTATCGGTGAAGAGGACCCTGACGGCATCTGGCTCGGTGTTCGCGGATATTTCAAAGGCATCAGACTTGACAGGAGTTTGACTAAAGACCAGTATGATGCGGGCGGTGTGTTCGGATTTGACGGAAAGAACGGACATGCGTATTTCTGGGCTTTGCCTGTAGGCAGGGACGGTGTAAAACGCGGTTTATGCAATGTGGGCATGCTCGTAAAAGGCAGAGATGCATTCAGCAGCAAAGAGCTTCTCGAAAGGTTGGATGCTTGGATGGGCAGTGAAAAGATCAAAGCTATGTTTGATGACGCAGAACAGATAGGCGAATGGTCATTCGGAAGGATGGCAGATAAAACGCAGGCAAGAAAATGTGCAGGCGAAGGGTGGATTCTTATCGGAGATGCAGCGGCACCTGCAGAACCATTGTTTGGCGATGGACTTAGTGCGGCGGCAGATACAGCCAAAGCAGCAGCAGATGCTGTAGAGGCGGCGCTCAAGTCAGGCGATTTTTCTGCTGAAGCTGTGACGGCTTCTTATAAAGCGGCTTTAGCAAAACTTCAGCCTGCGAAGTCCGAAGATGAGATCAAGGAAGACAGACTTCTTATGGAATCTCTCAATGATCCGCATGTTATGGATAAGATCGTAGAAATGCTGGTAAGAGATCCGAATTATGCCAAGAAGGCTTTATAGTCAACAAGGTAAATATATCAAATATAAAAAACGGAGCGACTAAATGTAGTTTAATACATTTCATGCTCCGTTTCCTTTTTGTTTACTTATGATACGCCTCATGTCTGATGATCTTGAAGGCTCTGTATACTTGCTCAAGCAGAATCACTCTCATCATCTGGTGCGGGAAGGTCATGGCTGAAAATGACAGCTTGAAGTTTGAGCGTTTGCTGACTTCTGCGGAAAGTCCCAGCGAACCCCCTATGACGAAGACGATACTGCTCTTGCCATTGATGGCCAGGTCTTCGATCTTATCGGCCAGCTGCTCTGATGACAGCCCTTTTCCTTTGATCTCAAGAGTGATGACGAAATCTGTCGGTTTGATGCGGCTGAGGATGTCGTTACCTTCAGCGGCCTTGACTGCCTCTTCATCGGCAGCAGACGGATTGGCACGCAGCGGGCTTTCCTTCAGCTCGATTATGTTTAGATTACAGTATCCGCCGAGGCGCTTGGAATATTCCTTAACGGCATCGGTCCAGTACTTTTCCTTCAGTTTTCCTATGGCTATGACTGTTATATTCATAGTGATCTCCTTGGTTTTGCCGATGGTCCGGCTGCGGCTATACTTCGTAGAGACAGCTGCAGCAGTCTCTGTTGACTACCTCGATCTTCAGATCGCTGCCTACGAAAATATCTTTTTCCATCAATGTATTCTTGACTGCCAGCAATGCTACTGACGGATCGTTGTTTTCACGGCTGAGATGGCCCAGCAGCACACGGCGCTTTTTAGGATTTGCCTCGATCAGGCTGCAGAGACATTCACCTGCAGACACATTGGAAAGGTGCCCTTTTTCACCTAATATCCTGCGCTTTAGATGATAAGGATATGAGCCCATCAGCAGTATCTCTTCTTCGTGATTTGCCTCCAGCACCAAAAGGTCTGCATCGATGATCTCTTCGAAGATCTCATCTGTCATGTGACCGACGTCTGTAACTATGCTGATCTGCCTGTCTGCGATATAGATGCTGTAACCTACCGGTTCAGCGGCGTCATGAGGTATAGGAAACGGCCTGATGAGGAAGTCTTCTATGTAGAAATCTTCTCCGGTATGAAAAGTGGCGCGCTTCTCATCAGCTACAGGGCGTTCGATGGCTGCCCAGGTGTTTTCGTTGGCATAAGCCTTGATGTTAGGCAGTTTCTTCGTCACTATCGGCAGGCTCTTGACGTGGTCTATGTGTTCGTGAGTGACAAGCACTCCGCAGACATCCTCCATGGATACGCCTGTGTCCTCAAGTCCCTGAAATATCTTCTTGCCGGATATGCCGGCATCTATGAGCAATGCTTCATTATCGTATTTTATCATATAACAGTTCCCGCTGCTTCCGCTGGCAAAGGAACAGAATCCAAGTCCCATATGTAAGTCTCCTCTCGCTTGTAATAATATACCTCAGCATAGGCTTGAAAGTCAATGTGGATATGGTCAAGTAAGCGTGGACAGGGGAGGTATGTTATGGTAAATTAATCAAAGGGATGGGAATAATGAGAAAGGAATTTATCATATGAGAAATGACAGAGTGCTTAGGATATATACAGACGGCGGATGCAGCGGCAACCAGAGCGATGAGAATCTGGGCGGCTGGGGAGCCATATTGGAGTTTGGCGAGGCTCGCAAGGAGCTGTATGGGAGCGAAGCCAACACTACTAACAACAGGATGGAAATGACGGCTTTGCTGGAGGCGTTCAAGGCGATAAAAAAAGAGAATCAGATCATAGAAGTTTTTTCTGACAGCAGTTACTTGATGGATTGCTTCAGGAAAAAGTGGTATGTCAACTGGCAGAAGAATGGATGGAAGACTTCCGGAAAGAAGCCTGTAGAAAATCAGGATCTGTGGCAGCAGCTGCTGCCGTACATCGACAGACATGAAATATATTTTTATCGTGTCAAAGGTCATGTGAACTTAAGCAGCAAGGTGACTGATTTCAATAAGCTGTACGAGAAGTTCGTCGAGTGGAACGGTGCAGAGTTCTCTTATGAGGACTTCATGTACGTTACAGAAAAAAACAACAGGGCTGATGAGCTGGCCAATATGGGCATCGATGAATTGAGGTAGGCGCAAAAGCACAGAACTATCGAGAATAAAAACCTTCGTTTCGCGTAACATATCAATGTAATGTGAAGCGGAGGTTTTTTAGTGGCTGGAAGGATCGGCAAAAGAAGTCATATCATTAGAGCAATAGCGATCGTAACGTGTTTTGTTATTGGTGCATTTATATACAGCTGCGCAGGGCGAATAGAAACGGGAGAAATGGATACAGCTGACGACCATTCGATGAGCAGGACTGGTGAAAACAGCGCCGTCGAGTCTGTCGTGATCAGTGAGGAAGCACCTGCGCTGCAGATCGGCAAGGCGTTCATTTCTATGGGAGAAAAAGAAAGAGAGATGTATATTTCCTGGCAAGCGGGTGAAGATGGTCCGAGGATATTGAGGTGTGCCGAAGAAAAGACGGACATAGAAGAGTCGGTGCCGATAATGGCGCACCGTACGGAGATCCTCAGGAATTCTTACAGATTCAAGGTGAAGTTGAGCGGGCTGGAGCCGGGAAAGAGATATTGGTATGAGATAGGAAGTTTAGAAGATCAAGAGGATGCTGAAAGCGAAGCGGGAATTGACGAAGAAAACCTTCGCTCTTTTGTCGTGCCCGAAACCGACAGCGAAGTGAGTTTTGTATATTTAGGAGACCCTCAATTTGATAAGTCTGTGAACGATTACGAAGCCTGGGGAAAACTGACTGAAAGGATGTACGAGAAGGCGCCTTATGTGGACTTTGCCATAATAGGCGGCGATATGGTCAATATCCCGACGAGAAAGGACCATTGGAACGGATTTCTCGATAACTGCACGGTATTCGAAGAGCTGCCCGTGATGACGATCCCCGGAAATCATGAAGGCGTCACATCAAACAATACATATAAGAAGCTGTTCCATAACATCGGTAATGGTCCTGATGGAGAAGCTTTTTATTACTTTGATCGCGGCAGCTGCAGGTTTATAATGCTGGACAGTTCTTTCCTGACGAAGGCAAGGCAGGTGGATATGGGCAAGGCACTCTGGACGGCGAGAGAAAGAGAAGTCGAGAGCTGGCTTGAAAAAACACTTGAGGACAGCGGGGAGAAGTGGAAAATCATAGTTACTCACCACCCGATATACGGCATGCATGACATGTTCACCGTATCCAAGGAGATCAGAGAACTTTGGCTGCCGATCATGAAGGCAGGCGGGGCGGATCTGGTGCTGTGCGGTCATCAGCATGCATACATGCGCACTCGAGATATGGACGGCATGGTTCATGTCATGGGGGTATCGGGATCTAAGCGCAGTCATTACTACACGGGGATCAACGCACCGGCTTACAGCGAGTCCATATATTCGGCAGGACCGAACTACCAGATCATCAAGGTGACGGACGACCACATTGAAATAACATCATACAACGAAAAAAGCAGCATCATCGATGCTGCCCGTATTGAAAAAGATATCAACCTTCCATATTTTCGAACTTTTTGGTAGCAACCAGGTAGTCGTTGAGAGTCCCCAAGTGCACATAGTAGTACGAATATCTGTCTTCCTTGCGGCTTTCCAGAAGTCCTGCGTCTGCCAGCTTCTTCACATGTTGTGAAATGGTTGCCTGCGCATAATCAAAATGTTCAACAAGGTCTTTGTTGCAGACGCGCTCTCTCTTCTTGTTCTGCGCCATGATATAACGGAATATTTTGATCCTTGCCGGATGCGCCAATGCGTCCGATATGCGTGCGATCAGTAGTATATCCTTTTCCTGCATCTCATCAAGTTCTTTTCTGAGTCTCATAATCTCTGCTCCTTCTGATTTGGTCGTATCGCGTTTTTAACGCACATCATTAAGTATACTTTTCGGTGCAAAAGATGTCAATGATTGTCGAAAGAAGTTTTCTTCACAATAGCCTATGCAAAAATATTTGCACCAGTCTCCTCGTTATGGTAGAATAGATTTGCAAAGGGCAGGCATGCGCAAAGCGCACTTTTTCGCCCGCGGCAGCAGGAGGCAGACATGAGAGATAAAGATTATCTGGCGATTTTGCAGAAAGGTTCTGAGATACTTGGCGAAGCTATCCACGTAGTGGACGCCAAGGGTATAACGATCATATACAATGAAGCTATGGCCAAGTTGGAGAAGATCGGCGTGGAGGATGCACTGGGCAAACCGTTTCGTGAAGTGTTTTCATACATCCCCCATCATGAAAGTACTCTCGCAAAAGCGCTGGCAGAGGGCGAGGAAACGAAGAATAAGCAGCAGACATACTTGAATATTTACGGCAAGGAAATCACTACCGTAAATACTACAGTTCCTATAGAGGTGGACGGCAAGGTCATCGCTGCGATGGAAGTTGCCAAGGATATCACAGACATAAAAAACCTCAGTGACACTGTTCTGGAGCTGCAGGAGGGTGCGCTGAACAGTGCGGATAACGGTGATTTGGCGGCTGTTGCAAAACGCGTGAATCCTAAGATGAAACAGTATAGTTTCAAGGATCTGGTGGGCGAAAACCCACAGTTCATCCAAGTCATCGAAAAGGCCGGAAAGGCTGCAAAGACTGACGCTTCGGTGTTTATCTATGGTGAGACGGGTACAGGTAAAGAGCTTTTCGCCCAGAGTATCCATTATGCCGGAGAAAGAAAAAATAAGCCGTTTTTAGCACAAAACTGTGCGGCACTTCCTGAGAGTCTTCTTGAAGGTATCCTCTTCGGAACAGCTAAAGGGGGCTTTACGGGAGCGGTAGACAGAGCGGGGCTTTTTGAACAGGCCAACGGCGGGACTTTGCTTCTCGACGAAGTCAGTGCCATGCCGTATGAGCTGCAGGGGAAGCTGCTTCGTGTACTGCAGGAAGACTACATAAGACGTGTCGGCGGAAGCAAGGATATCCCGGTCGATGTGAGAATAATCGCTACGGTAAACGAGCCTGCCGATAAACTGATGGCAGAAGGAGCCCTGCGAAAGGACCTTTATTACAGACTCAATATCGTTAATCTGACCCTTCCTACTCTCAAGGAAAGAAAGGATGATATACCGATTTTGGTGAATGAATTCCTTGAAAAGTACAATGCTCGCTATGGCAAGGAAGTGTGGATGATAGCAGATGATGCCATGGAAAAGCTGATGAGACATAATTATCCCGGTAATGTCAGAGAGCTTGAGAACATAATAATGTCTGCAGTATCTATGGCAGATAAAGAACATGTGCTGACAGAAAAAGATGTTTTGCTGCAAAGAGGTGCGGCTGAAGAACAACCGATGATCTCCGGGTTCCAAAAGGACGATTCGACGCTGGCTGAATATCTTGAAACCGTTGAAAAGACTGTGATTGCAGGGTATTTGATGGAAAACGGTGGCAATATTTCCAAGACTGCAAAAGATCTGGGAATGCTTCGTCAGAACCTGCAGCATAAGATAAAGAAATATGGATTGTAAGAGGGTTTGGCACCTTTATGCAAAAATACTTGCATAAAGGTGCAATTTTTTTTGCGTAAAACAATACCTAAATAGTCAGATAAATCCAAGAATTCTTTGTTTTATTTTTAACACACCCTGAAAACGGCTAAATTTCAACGTTCTCAAAAAAACACAAAAATACACAACGGTTGGCACGGGACTTGCTCTTATATATGGGCAGTTAAAGTTGTATCAACTAAGATAAAAATAAACAAGAAAAGGAGAACACAAAATGCAGAATGTAAAAGTAATTATTTGGGGTCTTGGTGCTATGGGCGGCGGAGTTGCTGACATGCTTCTGAAGAAAAAGGGAGTTGACATCGTAGGCGTTGCCGGAAGAGGCAAGAAGATCGGAACTTCAATGTACGACTACATCAAGACTGAAAGAGGAGATAGAGAAGATGTACTGATCCAGGCTGCTGAAGACGTAATCAAGCCAGGTGCTGCTGACATCGTAATTCTCTGCACAGACTCATTCACAAAGAATGCTTTCCCAAGAATGAAGTTCATCCTGGAACAGGGAATCAACTGTATCACATCAGCTGAAGAAATGGCTTATCCTGCTGCTCAGAGCCCAGAACTGGCTGCTGAACTGGACAAGATCGCTAAGGAAAACGGCGTAACTCTGCTGGGAACTGGTATCAACCCTGGACACATCATGGACCTGCTCGTTCTGGTTATGACAGGATGCTTAACTGACGTTGAAGAAATCACTTCAAGAAGAGTTAACTCACTGTCACCATTCGGACCTGTTGTAATGGAAGAACAGGGAATCGGTATCTCCGTAGAAGAATTCAAGGAAAGAAAAGCTAACAACACTATGTCAGGTCACGTTGGATTCGCTGAATCAGTAGGCATGATCGCTGAAGGTCTGGGCCTGAAGGTTGCAGAATTCTCACAGGACATGAACCCTATCACAACTGACGTTGACAGAAAGTCACCTTACGGATTCGCAGCAGCTGGATCATGCGCAGGCGTTGCTATGACAGCTGAAGCAGTTCTGGACAACGGAATGAAGGTACACATGGATCACCCTCAGCAGATCGAACCTGAACAGGTTGGAATCAACACTGGTGACTATGTAATCATCAAGGGAACTCCTAACGTAAACATGGTTAACAGCCCTGAAATCGAAGGCGGACTGGGAACAATCGCTATGTGCGCTAACATGATTCCTCAGGTTATCAACGCAGACCCTGGTCTGGTAACAATGATCGACCTGCCAATCCCTAGATGCCTGATGGGAGACGTAAGAGACAGAATCAACCCTGATAAGAAGATCGTTAAATAATTAAAATCAGGAAAATTTAGAAACTAATCATAAGGCACTTTGGAAAACCAACAAAGTGCCTTTTGCACCAAGAAAGGAATATTTAAAATGGCTAAAAAAGGCGACTGGGTGAGAATCCATAAAATCATCTTAAAGCCGGAAGAAAGAACTGGTAAGCTTCCTGAAGATACACAGGCTGTACCTCTCGAAATGTGGACTAAGGGCTACCTTCTGGCAGATGCTGAAATCGGTGACGAAGTAGAAATCGAATCAGTAAACGGAAGACACGAAACAGGAACTCTTATCGAACTGGAACCTTACTACACTCATGACTATGGTGTATGCGTTCCTGAACTGCTGGCAATCGACAAGCAGGTTAGAGAAATCTTATTTGGAGGTGACAAATAATGGCTAAATTACCTCAGGATTATGATTCCGTAATGGCAAGAAAAAATGAAGTTATGAATAAGGCTCTGTCAATCGATTACTCAGTATTCGAATCAGGCGGCATGGCTTTTGACTATGAAAGAATGATGAGAGAAACAGGATACAGCCTGGAAGAAATGCAGGAAATCCAGTACAGCGTAGGCGTTGGTAACACTCCTATCATCGAACTGAGAAACCTGACTGCTCTGGCTAGAGCTTGTGCTCCTGAAGGAAAGGGCGCAAGAATCTTCATCAAGGACGAAGCTTGCAACCCATCAGGAAGCTTTAAGGCAAGAAGAGCTGCTAACGCTGTATACCATGCTAAGAGACTGGGATACAAGGGCGTTATCGCTGCTACTTCCGGTAACTACGGTGCTGCAGTAGCATCACAGGCTGCTATCGCAGGTCTGGAATGCATCATCGTTCAGGAATGCTACGACTCAAAGGGCGTAGGACAGCCTGAAATCGTTGAAAAGGCAAGAAAGTGCGAAGCTCTCGGAGCAGAAGTAGTGCAGTTGACAGTTGGACCTGAACTTTTCTACAAGTTCATCCTGCTGCTTGAAGAAACAGGCTACTTCAACGCATCACTTTATACACCATTCGGTATCGCAGGCGTTGAAACTCTGGGCTATGAAGTATCAATGCAGTTCAGAGAAAAGTATGGTAAGGACCCTGACGTTATCGTATGTACAAATGCAGGCGGCGGTAACCTGACAGGTACTGCAAGAGGTCTGCAGAAGGCAGGCGCTGCAACTCAGGTTGTTGGAGCATCAATCGACCTGACTGGTCTGCACATGGCATCAGATGATGCGTTCAACAAGAAGTCATGTACAACAGGACATACAGGATTCGGCGTACCTTACGCTGTAGACCCTGACCACTCAGACGTTCCTAGATCAGCTGCAAGACCACTGAGATACATGGATAGATATGTTACTATCACTCAGGGTGAACTGTTCTACATCACAGAATGTCTGGCAACTCTGGAAGGTCTCGAAAAGGGCCCTGCAGGAAACACTTCACTGACTGCTGCTTTCGCACTGGCTCAGGAACTGGATCAGGATCAGATGATCGTTGTTCAGGAAACTGAATACACAGGCGCTGGTAAGCATCTGCAGCCACAGCTGTCATTCGCTAGACAGAACGGCATCGACGTTAGATTCGGCGATCCGGCTGAAGAAGTACCTGGAAAGAGCGTTATCATCCCTTCACATCCATCACTGATCAAGGCTAAGGATATGGATCTTGACAGACAGAAGAGATCACTGATCAGAGGAAACCTGAGAAAGTACGGAACTGAACTTTCAGAAGCAGATTACGAATACCTCTGTGAAGAAACTAAGAAGGATATGGAATGGGTTAAGGCTACAGTTGAAGAACTGAAGGCAGCTCTGTAAAAAATATTAAAGGAGAATTCAAAAATGAGAAGAGACAACGATTTTGAACAGCGCAGACAGCATATCGCTCATCTGACTGATCAGGAACTCTACGATAGATTCTGGGAATTAACAGCTCAGGTTGTTGACCCGCTTCTTGAACTGGGTAGAAAGAACACTACTCCTTCCGTAGAAAGAGCAGTTCTTCTGAGAATGGGAGTATCATCCCTGGACACTCAGAAGATCGTAGAAGGCTGCATGGACAGAGGTCTTATGGGACACGGTGCAGGCCATGTAGTTTACAAGGTATCACAGGATAAGGGCATTTCCCTGCGTGAAGCAAGCATCAAGCTGGCTGAAGGCGAATACTGGGATGATGCAGTAGCTTTGTTCAAGGGAGGTAAGTAAAGATGGCAGATTACAAGCTGGAACCAAACGAAAAATTAGACGTTCGTGAAATACTTAAGGACCTGGACAAATATGAGCCAAGAAGAAGAGGATGGGCTTGGAGAAAGCCTGCTCCCGGCCTCAAGATGGGACCTTTTGAATACAAAGATTGTTCAGAACCTCTGAAGAACAGCGTAGGACTTCCTCCTGCTAAGTACTTCGGCGGAATCGACCCTCAGCCAATGCCTGTTATCACTACTGAAATCGCTTCAGGAAGATTCGAAGACGATATCAGAAGAATGAGAATGGCTGCATGGCATGGTGCTGACCATCTGATGGTAATCAGACATATGGGTCAGTCACATATCGACGGTCTGATGGAAGGTACTCCACAGGGTATCGGTGGTGTTCCTATCACTAGAAAACAGGTTAGAGCACAGAGAAAGGCTATCGACATCATCGAAGATGAAGTTGGCCGTCCAATCAACTACCATTCATACGTTTCAGGCGTAGCAGGTCCTGACGTAGCTGTAATGTTCGCAGAAGAAGGTATCAACGGTGCTCACCAGGACCCTCAGTACAACGTACTTTACAGAGACATCAACTGCGTTAGATCATTCGTAGACGCTTGCGAATCCAAGAAGATCCTGGCATGGGCAGACATCCTCCAGATCGACGGAGCTCACAACGCTAACGCTACAGCAAGAGAAGCTTGGAAGGTAATGCCTGAACTGATCGTTCAGCACGCTATCAACTCACTGTTCTCAGAAAAGGTTGGTATCAAGCCTGAAAACATCTCACTGTCAACAGTTCCTCCAACAGCTACACCTGCACCTGCAGTTTATATGGACCTGCCATATGCAGTAGCACTGAGAGACATCTGCGACAGATATAAGATGAGAGCTCAGCAGAACACTAAGTACATCTGCTCATCAGCTAGAGAAGCTACAGTAACTCACGTTCTGAACATGCTGATCTCCAAGCTGACAAGAGCAGACATCCAGTCAACAATCACTCCTGACGAAGGAAGAAACGTTCCTTGGCACATCTACAACATCGAAGCTACAGACAATGCTAAGCAGACACTGATCGGTCTCGATGGTCTGATGGATATGGTTGAACTGAAGATGGATGGCCCTCTGGGTGAAAAGGCTAGAGAAATCAAGGAAAAGGCTCTCCTGTTCATGGAAGAAATCGTTGAAGTTGGCGGATACTTCCAGGCTGTACAGGAAGGATTCTTTGTTGACTCAGCTGAATATCCTGAAAGAAACGGCGATGGTATCGCTAGAAAGATCGAAGGCGGCGTAGGCTATGGATACATCTTCGAAAGAGAAGAAGACTACATGGCTCCTGTAACAGCTCACTTCGGATACAATAACGTAGAACAGTACGGCGGCGACCCTGAAAATCCATCAGCTCTCATCGGCGGATGTACTTTCGAAGACAGAAGCAAGATCGTTTACATCGACGAACTTGAAGAAGAAGATACAGTGGCAACAAGACTTGAAAAGGTTGCTAAGTACCACGACGGCGAAGCACTGATCCCAGAAGTAGAATGGTGCGGAGACGGAACGATCATGCTGACTATGTGCATGCCTACTCACGTTCGTGCTGCAGAAGCTGCTGCTCTCGAACTGGGCAAGAAGCTGGGTCTGGTAGATCCTGAAGTAATTTCCAAGGAAGTTCTCCAGGAAGCTGAAGGTACTAGAATCGAAATGAAGGGTAAGGTAGACTTCGATATCGATCCTAATACTCTGGTTATTCCACCTGAACCACATCACCTCGATGATGACACTCTCTTCAAGGAATTCGCAGAACATCCAATGCAGGTTGTATGCGGAACAGTTGGAGAAGACGAACACTCAGTAGGTCTGAGAGAAATCATCAACATCAAGCACGGTGGTATCGAAAAATGGGGTATCAAGGTAGAATACCTCGGAACTTCCGTTCCTGTAGAAAAGCTGGTTGACGCTGCAGTAGAACTGAATGCTGACGCTATCCTGGCATCAACAATCATCTCTCACGACAACGTTCACTACAAGAACATGAAGAGAATCAACGATCTGGCTATCGAAAAGGGTATCAGAGACAAGGTTATCATCGCTGCAGGCGGTACTCAGGTAGTTCCTGAAGAAGCTAGAAACACAGGTATCGATGAAGGTTTCGGAAGAGACTCCCACGGTATCGATGTTGCTACTTTCCTGGCTGAAGAGGCTATGAGAAGAAGAGGCGAACTGTAAGCCGAATAAGCTTATATAAGCGACAAATTATCGGGCGGGCGTATGCCCGCCCTGTTTTTAAAGGAGAATACTATGGGACAGACTGTAAAAGTTGACGTGCTGGTTGCGGAGATCGGCTCCACAACAACAGTAGTGAATGCATTCAAAGATATAGATACAGACAACCCGGTTTTCTGGGCACAAGGTCAGGCACCTACATCAGTTCTGGAAGGCGACGTTAGGATAGGCCTTCAGGGTGCGATAGACGACCTTTGCAAAAAGATGGATATAGAAAAACTGGAATATGATGAGATGCTGGCAACTTCATCTGCTGCAGGCGGACTGAAGATGACGGTTCATGGACTTGTATATGACATGACAGCAAGAGCGGCTAAAGAAGCAGCTCTCGGAGCAGGCGGCATTATCCACTATGTTACTGCGGGCAGAATGAGAAGAACAGATATAGCGAAGATCAAGGAGATCAATCCTAATCTGATCCTCATCGCAGGCGGCGTAGATTACGGTGAAAGAGACACTGCCCTCGATAATGCTGAAATGATAAGAAATATGGGACTTAAAACTCCTGTAATATATGCCGGAAATATCGAAAATCAGGAAGAAATGAAGCTGATATTCGATGAAGAAAGCGGCCAGAAGTTATATAACGTAGACAACGTTTATCCTAAGATCGACGATCTCAACGTTGAACCTTGTCGTAAAGTGATACAGGATGCCTTCGAAGATCACATCATCCATGCTCCTGGAATGGAACATGTGAGAGACATGGTAAACGGACCTATCATCCCGACACCGGGAGCAGTAATGGAATGTACTAAGCTGCTCTACGATTGCCTGGGAGATCTTATCGTACTGGACGTTGGCGGCGCTACAACAGACCTTCACTCAGTAGCGACTGAGTCCGATCAGGTGGCGAGGATCATGATCGCGCCTGAACCTAAGGCCAAGAGAACTGTAGAAGGCGACCTGGGCGTTTATGTCAACCGGATGAAAGTCATCGAATCCATCGGTGAAGATAAGTTCCAGAAGAAATGCGAGAAAATCGGTATCGACCCTGAGAAAACTCTCGAAAGCTACGTTGCCATCCCTAAGACTGAAGATGAGTTCAAGCTGGTAGAGATGCTGACGGAAGAAGCTGTCATGAAGGCAGTAGAAAGACATGCGGGTCAGATTCGTTACGTCTACGGCCCATCCGGAAGAACAACTTTGGCAGAAGGTAAAGACCTGACTCAGGTAAAATATATCGTAGGAACAGGCGGAGCCCTCACAAGACTTCCGCACAGAGTTGACATCATGGAACGCATCGCTGAATATGATGAAACAGGGATGAGACTTTTCCCTACATCACATGCG
Source organism: Bacillota bacterium (assembly GCA_017416795.1). Classification (GTDB taxonomy): domain Bacteria; phylum Bacillota; class Clostridia; order Peptostreptococcales; family Anaerovoracaceae; genus Lentihominibacter. The sequence continues at coordinate 38,849 of JAFQBD010000066.1, forward strand.
AAAGTACTCGTAGATAACGATTACATCATGGCGTCTCTGGGAGTGCTCAGTGTCAAGCATAGAGAGGGCGCTATCAAGCTCCTCGAAAAGAGTCTTGATTTCAAATTCCCTGAAAAGAAAATAAGCCTGGAAGCCCAGCTTGCATCAGGTGCAAAGGGCGCAGCGTCCGAAGTGCCTGCGGCACTCAAGGGTGTAGTTGATGAGCTCGCTGAAAAGGATGCCAAGGGGGAGGAACTGATCAAGCACATCGAAGAATGTGAAGCTCAGGGATATGATATGTCTTCTTACAGAGAAGATCTTGGCCTGCCTCCGGCAGAAAAAGCTCCGGGAGAAGGTCTGGTGGAGAAAGAGTCGGGACTGACGACTTCTGTGCAGCAGGCTGACAATCCGCATATCATGCGTACTTGCGGAGAAGTAGACGGACGCATGCCTGACTGCGACCATAATTGTAAGCTCTGTTACAGGAAACATTGCAAGTACAGGAATGTGAATTACTAGGAACCGAGCTAAAAGGGGAACATAAATGGATATAATATTACAATTGATATTGCTGGCAGTAGGCTTCGTGATGCTTATCAAGGGTGCTGACTGGTTCGTAGACGGAGCATCGGGGATAGCATCAAAGCTGGGGATCCCGCAGCTTGTCATAGGCCTCACCATCGTTGCTATGGGAACCAGCGCACCTGAAGCGGCGGTTAGCATATCTGCAGCCTTCAAGGGAAGCGCAGACATAACTATCGGCAACATCGTAGGCAGCAACATAATAAACATACTCATAATACTTGGCCTTTCTGCAGTTATCACACCGCTGAAAGTCGCCAAATCTACTATAAGATATGAGATCCCTTTTATGATAGCCATTACGGCACTTCTAACGGTACTCGGTATGAGCGGCACGATAACGTTCATGAATGGCATCGTCTTATGGGCGGTTTTCATTATCTATTTCATCTACTTAGTTGTGCTGACCAGAAAACAGCAGAATTCTATAGAAGAAGGTGTAAGTTCAGTTTCGACGGGAAACGAACCTGGCGATAAGCAGGTAAAAGAGCTGTCGATCCCTAAAGCACTCATTCTGGTAGTGATCGGCATCGTGCTTATAGTTGCGGGAAGCAATATCGCAGTAGAGGCGGCAAGTGAACTTGCCAGAACATTCGGACTCAGCGAAAGATTCATAGGACTTACTATAGTAGCTCTCGGAACTTCGCTTCCTGAACTGGTGACATCGGTGATGGCGGCAAGGAAGGGGAATGCAGATATCGCCATCGGCAATATAGTAGGCAGCAATATTTTCAATATATTGTTCGTAGTCGGCACATCGGCATTGATCATACCTATACCTTTCGCTCAGGCTTTCGTAACGGACTTCGCAGTGGCGGCAGGAGCGGCGATACTGCTTCTGATATGCTGCCTCCGCAAGCAAAGGCTCAGCCGACTTTCAGGCGCGCTGATGCTGATCTGCTATGCTGCATATTTCGCGTTCGTATTGATGTAATAAGAAAATTATTGTAAAGATCAAAATGTTTACATACGAAAAAAGACTTCGTCCCAATTATCGAAGTCTTTTTTCTTTGGTTCAATCATTATAATCATTATTTTATAGAAGGAGGTGTATGTTTTTCCTACAGCCTCATAATAGCAGTGTAATATGCAGATTTGGGGGCATTTATGTGAAGACTTGCTGAAGAATACATGTCAGCACATAGATAAAGCTTTACCGAAGCAAAGGACGGAGCCTTTGTACGAGCCATGAAGCGATCAATATCTTGATGATATCACCCGGGATGAACGGGATGGCACATGCTGTCAGTGCAGCCCACAGATCCACGCCCATAAGCATCATGAACCAGCAAGTCCCCAGTAAGTAGCAGATGAGATTTCCTGCCGCCATGGCAGAGATGCAAAGGACAGTTGATCCTGCCCGCTTCGCGGGGGAAAAAGATATGCGGGAGCTGTCAAGGATCATGCCTATCAAAAAGACAGCTGCAAGATAGCCCCAGATGAATCCGCCGGTAGGTCCTGCCAGCACTCCGAAGCCGGCCTGAAAACCTGCGAAAACAGGAAGACCTGCCGCTCCCAGCAGCATATAGACAGCTACGCTCAATACACCGTATTTACTTCCCAGAAGGCCTGCCGTCAGGAATACTCCCAGTGTACCCAGGTTCACAGGGACGGGACTGAATGGCAGCGGGATCATGATATATGAGCATACAGCCATAAGTGCAGCGAAGAGACCGCAAAGCACCAGATATGTAGTTTTGGAATCATGTCGGTCAAATGCCATATGCGTTTTCCTTCAATAAAAATTTTTCAGGTCAAAGCCTGATAGATATTTCGCCTGATATGAGAGTCTCCCTGCTTCCATCGGTATACATCACTACGAGACCTCCGTCATCGTCGATATCCAATGCTCGTGCAGGTCTTGAAGGAACTTCACCGGGATCGTTTTTATAAATACCTTTGTATACGGTGATGTCTTTGCCGATAACGAGGCTTTTTTCTTTGTACGTTTCGATGAAATGTCTGCTCTCAATGTCATCTATAAAGTCCAGTGTCTTGCATATTATATCGGCAGCAAGGGAAGAACGAGAATATTCGCCTTCGACAGCGCCGGCTATTTCAAGAAGTTCATCGGGGAAGCCTTCAACGGAAGTGTTTATCCCGATACCTATGATCATGCTTTCGATCCTGCCCGTTTCGAAGTCAGTCATACCTTCACTCAAGATGCCACAGACTTTTTTACCGGCCACATATATGTCGTTGACCCATTTGATGCCGGCCTTCAAGCCGCAGACAGTTTCGACAGCATCACAGACTGCAACTGCAGCCGCAGTAGTTACAAGACCTGCATAGGCAGATCCGAAATTAGGTCTGATCAATATGGATAAGTATATTCCGTCTTTCGGTGAGTGGAAACTTCTTCCCAGGCGGCCCCTGCCTCCCGTCTGGCTTCGTGCCATGACTACAGTGCCGTGGGGAGAACCTGCAAGTGCCAGCTGTTTAGCCGTAGTATTCGTAGAATCCAGAGTATCGAATATATGTATCTCTATATCCTTGTATCGCGAGCTAAGTTCGGAACGCAGAGCTCCTTCAGTGATCGTATGAGGATCAAGCCTTAGACAGTAACCTTTATTTGTAACAGCCTCTATGGCATGGCCTTCTTTTCTCAGAGAATTGATCGCCTTCCACACGGCCGTTCTTGAAACGTCCATGGTGGAAGAGAGCTCTTCTCCCGAGATGAATTCTCCCGGATTTTCCATCAGTTTTAATAAAACAGAATCTTTTAATGACATGATTATCTCCTGTTTGAACGGTGCAACATATATTGGTAAGATTGTAATCTGTCAGAAACGGATTGTCAACCAATAAAAATGATTGTCAACCATTGTTGACAACAGTTAACTGCAGGTCTAAAATAATTGAGGTAATAGTTAAAAAGGGGAAATTTTAATGAAAACAGTATTGAAGTACTACAAACCATATGTCCCTTATATCATATTCATCGTTTTGTTCTTGTTCGGGCAGGCCATGTGTGAACTTGCGCTGCCTGCATACATGTCAGACATAATAGATGAGGGGATAGTCAAAGGCGATATGCCGTATATCTGGCGTACCGGTGCCATTATGATAGTCATATCTGTGGGTACGCTGGCATTCGCTATGGCAGGAGATTTTCTGGCGGCAAGGACTGCGGCGAAATCTTCCAGAGATATCAGACATGCACTTTTCAACAAGGTGACAAATTTCTCTGCTGCCGAGCTGGAAGAATTCTCGACAGCATCGTTGATAACAAGATCGACAAACGATGTGCAGACTGTACAGCAGACTACGGTCATGCTGCTGAGGATGGCGATATTCGCACCTTGCATGGGCATAGGCTCCGTAGTAAGAGCCCTGCAGACAAGTGTATCGTTATCATGGACAGTAGGTATCGCTCTGGGTGCCATAGTCATCATCATGGCCGGCTCATTCTTCCTGGTACTGCCGAAGTTCAAGGTGCTGCAGCAGAAGCTTGACAGAATGAACCTCATCATGAAAGAAAGACTTTCAGGCATGCTGGTAATAAGGGCATTCACCACAGAAAAGCACGAACAGAAGAGATTCGATATCGCCAACTGGGATCTGACAAAGCTCAACTTATTCGTCAACAAAGCCATGTCATTCATGATGCCGCTGCTGATGTTCGTTATGAACGGAGTAGGCATACTCATCGTATGGGCAGGGGCACATCTCATAGAAGCTGATAAACTGATGGTAGGTGACATGCTGGCATATCTTCAGTATGCGATGCACGTTATCATGTCCTTCCTGTTCGTAACGATGATCTTCATCATGATACCTAGAGCAGCAGTATCAGCTCAGCGTATAGGTGCGGTACTTGATGTAGAACCAACGATCACCGATCCGGCGGAGCCGGCAGCTTTCGGCGAAGCCGAAAATGCAAAGGGCACGCAGTGCGAAGAGAAGGCCTGCGGCATGCCGAGAGGCCTTGTGGAGTTCAAAAATGTGAGCTTTGCATATCCTGATGCAGAAGAAAAAACTCTTGAAGATATCAGCTTCATCGCAGAGCCGGGCAAGACTACAGCCATAATCGGAGGTACCGGCAGCGGTAAGTCCAGCCTCATCAAGCTGATACCGAGATTTTATGATGCTTCGGAAGGGCAGGTGCTGGTGGACGGTGTCGATATCAGAGATATCACTCAGCACGATTTGAGACAGCAGATAGGATATATCCCGCAGAAAGGCGTGCTGTTTTCGGGGACTATAGCGAGCAACCTGCAGTACGGCGATTCTGATGCGACAGAAACAGACATGATGGAAGCTCTGGAAACTGCGCAGGCAACTGCCTTCATCGCAGAGAAGGCTAACGGTCTTGATGAAGAGATCGCCCAGGGCGGAACTAATGTATCAGGCGGTCAGAAACAGAGGCTCAGCATAGCCAGAGCTCTTGTGAAAAAACCTAAAATATATATTTTTGATGACAGCTTCTCTGCTCTTGACTTCAAGACGGATAAGGCGCTTCGTGCTGCCCTTAAAGAAAAGGTGGGCGACAGCACGCTGATCATCGTTGCGCAGAGAATAAATACCATAATGGACGCAGAGCAGATCCTGGTGCTGGAAGACGGTAAGCTTGCCGGCAAGGGGACTCACGATGAACTTATGGAAACATGTGAGGTATATAAGGAAATAGCTCTCTCACAATTGAGCGAAGAAGAACTGGAAAGGGGGCGTAAATAATGGCTAAAATGCGAAAGAAAGATATGATGCCTCCGCAGAAGGCGAAGGATTTCGCAGGGACCATGAAGACGCTGCTTTCCTATCTGAAACCGTATAGGATCAAACTCTTCATCGTGTTCCTGTTCTCCATCCTGAGCACTCTCTTTTCGATCATATCGCCGGCAGTTCTCGGAGCTGCGACAGATAAGGTGGTGGAAGGACTTAGAAGCGTTACGGGAATAGACTTCAGCGGCCTTCTTTATATATTGATGGCGCTGCTGGCTATGTACCTGCTGAGCCTGGCTTTCGGAGTCATCCAGAGCTGGATCATGGCAGACGTTTCCCAGAAGGTCATATATACTCTCCGTGACAAGATGAGTACTAAACTTGACAGACTGCCGCTGAAATATTTTGACACTAAAACTCACGGCGAGTTCCAGAGTCGTATGGTAAACGATATAGAAACTGTTAACCAGACATTGTCCAACAGCTTGACTGCGACCATAAGCAGTATCACGACAGTTTTAGGAACTCTGATCATGATGCTGAAGATAAGCTGGCTCATGACACTGGTGGCCCTCATCAGCATGCCGCTTTCAATGATCGTGATAAAGTTCTTCGTCAGCAAGTCGCAGGGACATTTCAAGAACCAGCAGAAGTATCTCGGTCTTGTCAACGGTCATGTGGAAGAAATGTATTCCGGTCATGATATCGTCAAAGCTTTTAACAGAGAAGAAGAATCCGAAAAAGTCTTCACAGAATATAACGACAAACTGTATGAAGCTGCGTGGAAATCACAGTTCATATCAGGTATCATGCGTCCTATGACTATCATGATAGGTAACCTGGCGTATGTGGCAGTCTGCATCATGGGAGGATATCTGGCCATCAACGGCAGAGTGTCTATCGGCGATATACAGGCGTTTATACAGTACGTTCGTAACTTCAACCATCCTGTATCACAGCTCGCTTCCATCGTTAACCAGCTCCAGTCGACGGCTGCAGCGGCAGAGCGTATCTTCGAGCTGATCGAGGAAGAAGAGGAAGTGGACCTTGATAAAGCGCCTGCGGCGCATATAGATGCCGATAATGCAAAAGGTCACGTTTCCTTCGAGCATGTGAGCTTCGGTTATAAGAAGGATGAGCCTGTCATCAAGGATTTCTCATTTGATGCCAAGCCGGGTCAGAGAGTTGCCATCGTAGGCCATACTGGTGCAGGCAAGACAACCATCGTCAAGCTGCTCATGAGATTTTATGAACTGGACGGCGGAAAGATATTGATAGACGATACAGATATCACAGATCTTTCGAGAGAGAATCTGCGTGAACTGTTCGGCATGGTCCTTCAGGACACATGGCTGTACAATGATACTATAAGGGAAAATATCAGATACGGTAATTGCGAGGCGACTGACGAAGAGATAGAGGCGGCGGCATATGCAGCACATATCCACCATTTCATCAAGACACAGCCAAAAGGCTATGATATGGAGATAAATGAAGAGGCATCAAACATATCAGCAGGTCAGAAACAGCTGCTGACCATCGCCAGAGCATTCCTGGCAGATGCGCCTATCTTGATACTGGATGAAGCGACCAGCTCCGTAGATACGAGAACAGAATCGCTGATACAGAAGGCAATGGCGAACCTGATGCACGGCAGGACCAGTTTCATCATCGCCCATAGACTATCTACGATAAAAGATGCCGACCACATCCTCGTTATGGATCACGGCGACATCATCGAGCAGGGAAATCATGAAGAATTGCTGGCACGCGGGGGCGTGTACGAGAAGCTTTACAACAGCCAGTTCGCTAAATAACATTACAAACTTGCACCACTTAAGATGGTTGATTTAACAACCTTGCTTAGGTGGTGTTTTTATTGCTGTAAATACAATTATTATACAGCTGTCTTGTCACTTTTTAAGGCTAAACCATTGAAAACAAAATAGAGTAGGAGTACAATTCAAATCATATAGAATTGTTTTCTAATATGAAGGAGAAGTAACATGAAACGTAGAGGAATCGCAGTATTAGTATTGAGCATCTGCGTGGTGGCGATAGCCGCTTTTGGTCTCTGGTCAGCAAGTGATCAGACTTTGAATGCAGACAATGGCTCGACTACTAAATGGGTGACAGGCTCAACGCCTGAATCAGAAGCACGTGCTGCTGAAGAAGCACAGGGAAGTGACGATATAGTCACTATGCTGATGGATCAGCAGAAAAAGAATGAAGATATTGCTAAGAAGACTAATAAGAAGGACACTTCCAAGAAGTCTAACGATAAAAAAGACAATATCATAGAAGAAACAAAGGAAGATCAGAAAGATCCTGAGAAACCTTTTGATCAGGAGCATGCTGAATTGATGGATCAAGTTGAATATTCAGCAGAGACTCTGATGCTCAAGTTCAAGAAGCCTTTTGATGGAAAGGTCAATTCTGAGCTTGAAAGAGCAGGCGTTGCTAAGCTGGATGTTCTCTTCGAAATGGAAGATCACATTTGGTACACAGCATACCTTAAGAAGACAGCTGACGTAGATAAGACTCTTGAAAATGTTAGAGAATTCAAGAAGGTTGCTGTAGCAGAATATAACTTTAAGTATGAGACTACTGCAGCTGAGTCTTTTGATGCTGCGGTAGGACCTAATCCGGGATCAGGTGAACAGCATCACCATAAGATGTGCGGCATTAAAGATGCATGGAAAAAGGTCGAAAAAGATAAGGGCTGTGGCGGCGGCAGCAGCAATGTTGTAGTGGCTGTAATCGATACAGGCGTAGACTATAACCACGAAGACCTGAAAGCCAACATGTGGTACAACTCCAAAGAAATTCCTAATAATAACATCGATGATGACGGTAATGGATACGTGGACGACTATTATGGTGTCGATATGACGGCTGATGATGGTCTTGCTGATTGGGAAAAATTCAATGGATCCGGTATGGACGATAACGGTCACGGAACCCATGTAGCAGGTATTATCGCTGCATCAAACAACAAGACAGGTGTTGTAGGTATCGCATATAATACTAAGATCATGGCAATCAAGGCAGGCGATGCATCTGGATACTTCATGCAGAGTAATATTGCAGAAGCAATTCTCTATGCTTATGACAATGGAGCGGATGTTATAAACATGTCATTCGGAGGAAGCGCCAGCTCTATAGCAGTACAGGATGCATTGGCTACTGCTTATTCAAGATGTACACTTGTAGCTTCAGCAGGGAATGATGGGAAGCCAAATGAGTCCACAGATTACTATAAATTCCAACCTGATTATATGCCAAGTTATCCGGCAGCATTAAGCTATGTACTTGGTGTAATGAGTGTGGATCAAAACAATGTAGAAGCATCATTTACTAATTGGGACGCTAAACTCTACAATTCATATGAATATGAAGTATATGCACCGGGTGGTCAGATATATAGTACTATTCCGGGAGATCGTTATGCCAAGATGAGTGGTACATCTATGGCGGCACCTGTAGTTTCTGCACAGGCAGCTATTCTTAGAAGTTACTACGAAGATACTAATACATATCCTACTAAATTTATCTATGGACAGATCGTAGGGACTGCAGAAGATAAGGTGCAGTGTATCAATCCTGCAAAGCATACAGTTAATGGTATGCCACATAATATACCCGGTGTAGTTAATTTCTATGACTCTATCACAGAACTTCCTACACCTGATATCGGTATGAGTGACTATACTTTATTCGATGCTGAAGAATTTGTTGCAGATACTAAAGGTATCACAAAAGGCAAGGTTGATAAGAATAATGGAGACGGTATCATCGATGCAGGTGAAACTATTGCGCTCGGATTTACTCTGAAAAACAGATGGGGAATGAGCAAAGATACCGTAGTGTCTATAGATGCGACTAATGAAGCTGGAGTTAAAAATCCTTATGTTACTTTTCTGAATAACGATATAAATTATAAATCTATCGGTACATACTCTGAATCTGATAGTGGAAAGCTGTACTCAGAAGACGGAGAAATGTGGAACGGATGGGAAAAGCCATTTTATATCAAGATTGCTGACAATTGTCCTAACGATTACAGCGTTACTTTGAATGTGACTATCACATACAAGAATGGATTGAATGAAAGTGATACGACAGTATACGAAGATGAAGCTACAATTCTTCTCACAGTAAGACGTGGGGTAGAACTTCCTAATATTATCGACAAAGACACAACGTTAACTAAGGAAAATTATTATATCATTCCTAATGCCATGACTGTTATGGAAGGAGCAACTCTGCGTATCGAAGAAGGTACTCAAATACAGTTTTGGTGCAGCGATCCACAGGATTCATATGCAGATACAGCTATCGCATATCTGAAGGTGAACGGAAAACTGATATGTGAAGGTACTGAAGAAGAGCCTATTAAAATGTTCCCAAGTGGATGGATGGATAGATATGTGGTTCGTATTTATACAGCTGGAGATGGCTATGCTTCGATGAAGTATACAAATGTTGTTAACCCTTATTTATACATAGACTATGCTGAAAACTGCGAATTCACTCAGAATTATAAAGAATATTTGATGTTTAGAAGTCTTTCAAATGGAACTGTTGAAACTCAGTGGCTTCATGGTGCTGCTGAAATTAAAAATGCAAAAGAATGTGCTTTTTACAAATTAGGCGGTTCAGATAAATACGCACATTACGAGGTGAATGGTAACACATATGAAAGATGCATTTTTGTTGATTGCATGATTAGGTATCATCAAATGAGTATGGTGGATTGTGTTTTCTACGGAAACAATAATTATTGGGATAATAAGCAAGCTGGTGGAACAAGCACATTTAATATTAATAAAATAGAAGACCAATTAGAAATAGAAAAAGTATTTACTAATAAAGAAACAGGAACAAATTATATTACAATAAGGAATAGCACAAATACTTCTAAAGAGGATGGTAGTAAATGGAGTTCCCATATAAAAGATATAGACAAATCGTATATCAAATCCTATGCACGATTTGCGGAAAAATTGGGAGGAAATATTGTAGCATTGAATTCTTTGGAAGAATATAATTTTATTTATAATAATTTGGACCTTGGATCAGATGTTTATCAATGCGGAATAATTAAAGATGTTAATTCTGGTAAGATATTGAATTATGATGGTAGTGAAATTGTTGCTGAAATACCAGTAATTGATGATGGCATTGAAAAGTATGGATATATTGATAATGGCGGAATTCACTTTAATGCTAAAGAATATAGGCATTTTGAAAAGTATATTCTAGAAATCCCTGGTGAAGTCTACATTTCTGATATTCAGTTAGAAGATTATGTTGTTAATATGGATACAACAGAAAAATATCAGATTGAAGCTACTGTAACACCGACAACAGCTGATGTTACTGAGCTTATTTATGAATCTCAGGATGAGGCTGTTGTTGTAGTTGATGAAAATGGTCTGGTAACACCGGTTGGTCAGGGTTGCACAGATATTCGTGTTTATGCGCCTGACAGAGCTGTATATAACTATGTGACTATCAATGTGGCAGAAGAAGTGATCCCTACAGATATCAAAGCTAAGAAGGAAGAAATAACTCTTGCAGTAGGAGGAACTAAGAGAGTGGGTGTTGACTTCACTCCGGCAGATGCTACTAAGAAAGCACTTACATATAAAAGTTCAGATACAAAGGTTGCAACTGTTAATGATCGTGGTGTTATCAAGGCAGAATCTGTTGGCGAAGCCACTATTACAATAACTGGCTATGAAGGCATTACTACTGCCGTTAAAGTAAATTGTGTTGTGCCTGCAGAATCGATAACATTTGAAGAGGCTGTTTATGTAACAACTTTGACTAAAGAAGATGGTACGGATTTTTATCCTGTAATTTCACCTGTGGATTCAACGCAGTCAGAAATCAAGTGGACATCTTCAAACCCTGAAGTTTGTTATGTGGATGAAAATGGAAAATTAGTTAAACTCAAAGAAGGTACTGCCGGATTAAAAGCAGAGCTGGTCGGAACAGAGTTTTCAGCTATAGTTACTGTTGCAATTTCAGAAAACAGAACGCCTACTAACGTAATAAAGATGGCTTCATATGATTCAAATAGATTTGCGCTACTTGAATCAGGAAATCTATGGGTATGGGGAAATAGATATAAAAATCCTGAACAAATTCCTGTAGAAAAAGTAAAAGATTTTATGGTATTTGGAGGACAGCTATATATTTTAGATTCTTCAGGAAATGTAAATAGCTATTATGCTCCATATAAGGAGTGGGGTTATGATTATGCAAATGCATATAAAGACACAGAAAGTGTAATAGAAAATGTTATATCATTAACGTCTAATGAGAGAATTAACGATTCATTTTATGCAATTACAGAAGAGGGAGCTGTTTGGGCATGGGGTCAAAACGGTTTAGGACAATTGGGCGATGGAACGAAGACTTATGCATCGTTTGATTCCCCTGTGCAGGTAGACATAAATGTTCCTGTAAAGAAGGTTATTAATGCAGTCGGAACTACGCTATTATTAACAGAAAACGGTCATTTGTATGCGACAGGACACAACTCTGTCTCGGCAAAAAAGATTTATGAATCTGTTAAGGATGTGTACCATGATAATTATGATACTTGGCGAGTTTATATAGACTTTGGCAACAAGTGTATAAATTGGTATGCTGATACATGGCAAGAATTAGACATAATAACTAAAGCACATGAAACCGAAAAGCGATCGTATCATTATACTTATATTAATAATGGAAAAGTCTATATTAAAGAATATAACTACGGTGGCTATAGCTTTGGAAATGAGTATGCAGAGCTAGAAAAGATTGTAGATGCACAGCAGGTATACGACTTTGGAAAGAATGTATACGTGCAGACAACTGACGGCAGATTTTATGCGGTAGGCTCTGGCAACAACTGGGGTTTAGGTAATGGTTCCGAGAAAGATACATCTGTTCCAGTTAGAGTATACTTTGGGCTGACCGATAACGTAGATGGTCTTGTATTACAGGGATGGAATGCAGCTACGGATGATAGTGGCAGGAACATCATTGCAGAGAATAGTATTGTTTTAGACTATAATCAAATGCTGGAAAAGGGCACATATTATGGCCAAATAAAACTTCAGGATAGCAAAGAAAAATCATTAACATTATCAAAAACATTAGAATTAGATAAGCTTACAATTGTTCCTACAACAAAAATGGTAGTGGGTGAAACCTATACTCTCACAATTCCGGAAGGTGCGCTTGCTGAGCGCGTAGGTTCTGTCAACGAAGCAACAACGCTTACATTTATATATAAGGGAGAAGGTTCAATAGAGACAGATGAAAGCAATGGCTCGGAATCTGGTGAAGAAGGCGATTCATCAAATGATGATGAAGTAATTGAAGATGCAAAAGTAACTCATGATACAGTTATAGACAAAGATAAGTTGGCGACTCGTGACAAGTGGACTGAAGCAACTATTACTGACGAATGGGAAAAGTTTGTTGAAGGTGGGCATAACACTAGATTCTACAGCAACGTTATTCTTAATAGACTCAATGATGATGATACATCAACATGGCTTAGAATAACAGCACCTGAATCAGGCGAATATCAGACCATAGGACTTGGTGGCAATTACTGGGGAACTACCAACAAGAAGCTCGTAGATAAGCAAATTCTTGATTATGATGACTTCGGAAGCCTCGCTGACATCAATGAAGGTGAAATCCTGACAGAAGCGCCTTCCAATACTTATCCGTTTGTAGTCGATGCATATCTCGAGCTTAAGGGTGAGAAGACAGATACAGTTGGCAATGATTTAGTTACATTCGTCGTAGATTTCAATCGTGCGATGGATACTTCAATCGACTTGAGTGTACAGTTCGGCAGTGCATATCCATATGCGGACTACACTGTTGAGGGTGAATGGGCTACTGATAAGCAGTGGAGGGGCACTATGCAACTCACCACTATAATTGAAAACGGTTACCAGTACTGGTCCGTATCAAACGGTAAGGCTGCAGGCACATCGCTGAAGCTTTACAAAGACTGGGGTAGATTCCCATTCATGATCGATACTTCTGCAGCCCAGTCACTGTTGATGGATGGTGAAGCTACAGAAACAGGAATCAAGCTGACATGGGAGCAGGATGACTTTGAAACATTAGCAGGATACAATGTATATCGTTCTGAGGAAGAAGACGGACAGTATAAGAAGTTAAATACTACCGTTATTCCGGCAGATACTAAGGAATGGTTCGACGATACCGTTATGCCGGGACAGAAGTACTACTATAACTTCACAGTAGTTCAGACCGACCTTACTGAATCAGAACCTTCAGGCAAGGTGATTATCACTGCGATGGATACAATGTCACCTGGAATCTACCATGACCCTGTATTCCACGCATTTACAGGAAGCAACCTTGTTATTTCAGCAGTAGTACATGATAATGTTAAAGTTGACAATGCTACTCTGTACTATAGAACTAAAGGCGAAACAGAGTGGAAGTCAAAAGAAATGACTAATAATAACGATAAGTATTCAGCAGTTATTAGTGCGTCAGAAGTTACTGTCGATGGTATCGAATACTATATCGAAGCTACAGATGGCATTTCAACCACTAGAAAGGGTACCGCCAAAACTCCTATTGAAGTTGCAGTGCAGGTGGCTGTATCTGCAAATGATAAGGGTGATGTTGATAGCAATGGAGCTGTAGAACTTAAAGATGCGATGATGGTACTTATGGCTATAAATGACAGATATAATATGACAGAAGAAGAGTTTGCAAGAGCTGACCTTGATGATAGTGGCGTACTCGAAGCCAAGGAAGCTCTAAGAATCCTCCAGTACGTTAACGGATCCATAGGAAGCATCCTGTAGGTGGTATTATGAGAAACAAGACTAAACATGTTTTGAAACGTACTTTGGCAGTAATGGTGAGCATGGCGGTGATGGTTGCCGCCATGCCAAGTCTTGCTGTTTTTGCTGAGGAAACAATACCTGAACCGGAAATATATTTGGGTAGCTATGACGTTAAACAAGGAGAATCAGTAACTGTTTCTGTAGAAGCGAAGGATTTACAAAATGTCTCGGGTTTGGAATTTGGGTTATATTATGATACAGCAGCATTTACAGTCGATTATTGTTATTCCGGATGGCTCGTAGACAGCGCAGTTAAAGACATTAATAGCAATACTAAAGGCGTAGTTAAGGCATCCTTCATATCTGCAGATGGTATAACAGGTAGCGGCACATTGGTACATGTTCAAATGACCGCGAAAGCCAATGCAGAATTAAAGACATATCCTGTAACGTTAAGCGTTTCTGAAGCATATGATACAGCCCTTAATGGCATTTCGTTAAATAAAAAAGGCGGAAGTATTACTGTCAAAGAAAAAACGCAGATTGTCGAGCACATATATTTTTATCCGGAGCTTAGCAAATATAGTGTGGAAGCGGGGGAAGCTTTTTCATACATATTTAGAAGTGGAAACATAAGTGATTTCGCAGGTGGTGAATTCGTGTTTTCTTATAATCCGGATTTAATGGAAGTTACTAGCACTTCGTTGGGGGATGCATTCAAGACAGAAAATGCTATTTATCAGGTAAACAAGAAGAATGCAGGAAAAGTAAAACTTTCTTATGCAAATACTGAAGCTGTGTATAGGGACTGGGAAAGTTTCTTTATAATAGATTTTAAGGCTAAAGATACTACGAAAAGCCAAGCAGAAATCAAGTTTGAAGCTACGAGTTTGTTAGATGCGGAATTAAACCCGATGACAACAAGTAACCAAACAGCGTATATCGATATAACGAAAAAAGCTGTAGAGCCTGTTTATCCAAGGCTGGGGCTGTCGTGGAATGGAAAGATAAATGCAGACAGAACATTCAATGTAGGAGTTGTTTTGCCGGCAGATACCGATGTTGCAGCCGGCGATTTTACTGTAACTTATGACACGGATAAAATTATGTGTATAGATGTTACGGCAGATGAAGGATTGGAAGCAGCAGGGGGAATAATAGTTGCCAATGATGCTGAAAAATACAGTAAGGGAACTATAAAATTTTCCTACATAAATACTGAACCGAGCAAAAATGCCACTAAACTGGTCAATATGGAATTTCGCACAAAAAACGGATTTGTAGGAACTACAGAGCTTACACCTGTTGGGAAGGGGCTTGTTGATATTGACTTTAAGGACGTTAACTTGGACTATAAGCCAATATCGCTGAACATTAAGGCTATAGATATAAGTAGTCTTGAACTTATAGGAGTTGAAGATACTTATGCATGCGATGGCAGTGAAGTTAGACCTAACGTTAGTATCAAAGGCTTATCATCAGAAACGGACTATGATGTTGCATATAAGAATGAAGATGATATAGGAACTGTGACCGTAACAGGTAAAGGTTCTTATAGTGGAAATATAACAAAGAGCTATAGTGTTATTCATTCTTATGGTAATACGTGGAGCACGGACGGAAATTATCACTGGTACGCATGTGATTGTGGCGCTAAAAAGTCAAATACTTCACATACGATGAAGTGGATAGTAGATAAAGTTGCGACCGAAGATGTAACAGGCCTTAAGCATGAAGAATGCGAAGTTTGCAAGTACAAGAGAAATGTGGGAACTGTTATAGATCGGCTCCCGCATACTCATAAGATGACAAAGATAGATGCTAAAGAAGCTACATGCGATGAGGCGGGAAACATAACATATTATTCCTGTGATAAATGTCATAAGCTGTTTGCTGATGACTTGGGAACGTCTGAAATCACGATAGTGGATACAGTTATCGATCCTAAGGGACATGACTATGATGTAACAAAGACAGAAAAGGCATCAACAACTAAAAACGGAGCCAGACATCTCAAGTGTAAGGTTTGCTATGCTATCGATAGAGAGGATATATATAAGGTTGGCGCAATAGTCCTGTCAGATCCGGTATTAGTATATAACGGCAAGAAAAAGACTCCTGGCGTAACAGTAACTGATTCACAAGGAAATGTCATCGATAAAGCCAACTATTCAGTAACCTATCCGGCCAAAAGAACTAAGATCGGCAAATATAAGGTGACTGTAACATTCAAAGGAGAGTACACAGGCAAGAAGACTGCAGAATTTGTAATTGCACCTAAAGCTCCGTCATCAGCGAGCGCTACTCTCTACGGTTATGACGATGTTAAATTCAGCTGGAAGAAATCTACCGGTGCCAGTGGATATGCTGTGTACTATAAGAAGGCTGATGCTACCAAGTACACCAGACTTAAAAGAACTACTAAGCTGTCATTCAAGAAAGGCAATTTGGCAGATGGTGTACAGTATAAATTCAAAGTGGTTCCATACTACAAGAGTGGAAAGACTTACTATGAATCAACAGCGTATAAGGAAGTAAGTATATACACTTTGAAGAAACTCAATACTCCTGTAGTTACTAAGAGTGGCAGCAAGGTAAAAGTTAGCTGGAAAAACATCGCCGGTGAAACCGGATATCAGATATCAAAGGCAACTAAATCCGGCAAGACAAGCATAGTTGCTACATACAAGACAACTAAGGGAACATATAAAATGCTTACAGCGAAGAAAGGTACTAAATATTATTATAAAGTTAGAGCGTATAAGCAGGTTGGTAAAACAAAGATATATGGACCTTGGTCAAAAGTAAAATCGTATAAGCGTTAAGTACGCTGATTCAAAGCATTATCTGCGGACGACAACAGAAGCTGCTTCTTTTTAAGGGGCAGCTTTTTTATTGTACGCAAGTATCCTGAAACAGGAATAAAAGGAAAATAATGGTTGACATCAAAGCTCTGAAAATGTAAAATAATGGAAATAACAAGGAGATGGTAAGTTTTAAAAATTAAAGTATGGGGAAATGAAAGGAGATTATATTAATGACAGGAAGTGATGTGAACAGAAAGTTTAAGGATGGAGTTTTCAGAACTCTGTTCAATGATGAGGAGAAATTGCTGGAGCTGTATAACGCACTGTCTAACAGAAACTATCCTGAAGGAACACCTATAGAGATAGTTACGCTGGACAATGTTATATTCAATGAGATAAAGAATGATATAGCTTTTATTATTGATGATCGATTCATTATCCTTACAGAGCACCAGTCAACAAAAAGTCCAAATTTTCCACTGAGAATGCTCTGCTATCTTGCTAAGGAATATGAGAAAAAGTATTATTCAGATGCTATATACAGTACTCGCCTTGTGACGCTTCCTACTCCAGAGCTCTATGTGTTTTATGAAGGCAAGAAAGATGCACCGGTCGAATGGGAACTCAAATTATCAGATGCATTTCGCGAAAAGTGTGATACAATATCTGTAGAAGCAGTTGTGAAGGTCATCAATGTGAGCTACGAGAAAGGTGCTGAACTTTTGGAACGCTGTAAGACCATGCAGGAGTTTAGTCTTTTCATGTACATGATTAGGAAAAAATATGATGAAACAGGAAATCTTATGACTGCTGTTAGTGAATCTATATACGAGTGCATCAACAGCGATGTGCTTAAAGAGTATCTAATGGAACATAGAGGGGATATCATGAGTGTATTAGAAGTAAACTTGACTATCGAAGAAAGAGAAGCTATCCGTTGGCGTGACGGATATGAGGATGGACGCGAAGCCGGAGCACAAAACGAGCGGTTGTTGATTGCTAAGAACCTCAAAATTGATGGCATACCTATCGATATCATCGCGAAGAATACAGGCCTCACTGTAGAAGAAATCGAGGAATTATAAACTTATTTACCTTGTTGTGAATCCAAAACATTGTCTGTGGACGACAACAGAAGCTGCTTCTTTTTAAGGGGCAGCTTTTTTATTGCGGCTTCTCGCTTGGTAGCGGCCACTTTGTCTTCACAGTACTCGAGATAGACCGGCTCTACCGGTCCGCGTCCGCGTGTGTACTTGGCGCCTTTGCCGTTGTTATGGGCCTGCAGGCGTTTTTCGAAGTCATTGGTCCAGCCGGTATATAGGGTGCCGTCTTTGCAGCTCAGTATGTAGACACAGGGTTTATTATCCATGGGCTATCCTTATCCGTTCTTTAAAATACCATTAAATTATCAGTTGATTTTTTTCAAAAGTCAAGGGATGAAAAAGAAATAATGTGGTATTTCCAACTGACGAAGGGTGAGGTTTCTGTTATAATATACACATTAGAAAAGGAGAAAAGTTATGATTACTAAGATTACAGACTCAATAATTTATGTAGGATGCAATGATCACGAGATCGATCTTTTCGAGGGACAGTACGAAGTGCCAAATGGTATGGCATACAATTCATATGTGATCCTCGATGATAAAACTGCAGTTTTCGATAGTATGGAAAAGAAGGAAACTGCTGAGTGGCTCAGCAATATCGAAGAAGTTCTTGGCGGTAAAGCTCCTGATTATCTGATAGTGCAGCACATGGAACCCGATCACTCGGCATCTATCGGAGCATTCGTAGAGAAATACCCTGAAGCTACTATCGTAGGAAACAAGAAGACTTTCATGATGATAGGCCAGTTCTTCCCGAAAATGGAGATCAAGAACACTCTGGAAGTGGCAGGCGGAGACAAGCTGTCACTGGGCAAGCATGAGCTTACATTCGTGATGGCGCCTATGGTACACTGGCCGGAAGTGATGATGACATACGAATCATCTGAAAAAGTATTTTTCTCAGCAGACGCATTCGGCAAATTCGGAGCTCTCGATGTAGAAGAAGACTGGGCTTGCGAAGCAAGAAGATATTACATCGGCATCGTAGGAAAATACGGACCGCAGGTACAGGCTGTACTTAAGCAGGCTGCAGAGCTGGACATCGAGAAGATCTGTTCTTTGCATGGTCCTGTTCTTACAGAAAACCTGGGATATTATATCGACCTTTATGATACATGGTCATCTTACAGACCTGAAACTGAAGGCGTGTGCATCTGCTATACTTCAGTCTACGGCAACACTAAGAAGGCTGTAGAAATGCTGGCTACAGAGCTGGAAGCGGCTTGTGTGGAAAACGTAGTTATCAACGATCTGGCAAGATGCGACTGGGCAGAAGCCGTAGAAGATGCGTTCAGATACGACAGGCTCGTGCTGGCAACGACTACATATAACGGAGACATATTCCCTTATATGAAGCAGTTCATCGATCACCTGACAGAAAGAAACTTCCAGAACAGAAGAGTGGCATTCATCGAAAACGGATCATGGGGTCCTGTCGCTATGAGAAAGATGATACAGTATCTGGAAGGATGCAAAGATCTCGTTTTGGCAGAAAACAACATTACCATAAAATCATCACTTACAGATGATAATATTGAACAGATAAAGGCGCTGGCAGCAGAACTGGCAGACGGCGCCTGCAAGGTCGAAGCTGCGGCTGAGGAAGAGAAACCTGCAGGAAAGAAGTACGAATGCAATATCTGCGGATATGTATATGAAGGCGACAGCCTGCCTGCAGATTACAAGTGTCCTCTTTGCGGAAGACCTGCTGAAGATTTTTCACTGATGGAATAAAGGGAATATGTTACATGAGTAAGCAAAAGAAAAAGTTTGATGTGAAGAAGGGGATCATATGGGTCGTGACGGTAATGATCTCCATCACAGCTATCCTTGTCGGTAACCGTGCCGTATTAGGCAGTTCATCGATGTTCTTAGGCGAAGGCGATGATATCGTCAGAGCAACAGTTACGGATGTTATGGACTCCTCTTCATCGACACTTGACCTTGGTGGCGAAGCTGTGTATGAGAATACGGCTATCGCTTTCAGATGTATGATAGAGCAAGGTCCGTCAAAAGGCCAGATGGTCGATGCCGAACAGACGCTGGATGGGATGTATGCTGGAAGCAATTTCACTAAAGAAGTAGAAAAAGGCGATAAGGTGTTGGTCCTCTACTCTGAAGACCTGGCGCTCAGCGGCGGCAACCCATGGCAGTTCAGCGATTATTACAGATTCGATAAGATCATCATCCTGCTGGCGATCTTCATGGTGCTGATCCTGATAATCGGCAGATGGAAGGGTGTCAATACGCTGCTTTCACTGCTCTTTACCTTCGCTTTCGTGTTCATGGTATTCGTACCGGCAGTAATGGCAGGATATAATGCTTACTTATGGGCAAGTATCACATGCATATTTACCATAATGATGACGCTGATACTCATAAACAGCATCAGCAAGAAGACATGGGCGACGATCATAGGCTGTGTTGCAGGAACTATAATCGCTGCGGCAGGAACAGTCATAATGACAGAGGTGATGCAGCTGACGGGATTCGTAGACGAACATTCATATTACTTGACACTGCTGGATACAGAAGTGCCTATCAACTTGACGGCCATCGTATTCGCAGCCATCGTCATCGGTGCTGTCGGTGCTATCATGGACGTTGCCATGGACCTCTCATCGTCATTATACGAATTGAGCGAACACGTGCCCGATATCACTTTCGGAAGACTTTGCAAGAGCGGTATGGCTATAAGCAGAGACATCATGGGAACTATGGCCAACACGCTGGTACTGGCTTATATCGGAAGCTCACTTTCATGCATCATGATCCTGCTGACATATTCAACATCGGCCATGGATCTGATGAACAGAGAAGTTATCATAGTAGAACTGCTGCAGGCTATAATCGGCAGCTTGGCGATATTACTTACTGCGCCGTGCACAGTAGTAACTTGCGGAGTTCTTTATCTTAAACACGGCAAGAAGAAAACAGGGGTAGAATAATGTTATACATAGGATGTCATTTATCATCCGTCAAGGGATTTGAGAATATGGGAAAAGAGGCTCTGGGTATCGGGGCCAACACATTCGCGTTCTTCACCAGGAATCCTCGCGGAGGCAAGGCTAAAGATATAGATACTGCCGATGTACAAAGGTTCAGGGAGTTGGCAGAGAAAAACGGTTTCGATAAGCTGGTAGCTCACGCTCCGTACACGCT
The DNA here is from genome assembly GCA_017416795.1 of Bacillota bacterium. GTDB lineage: Bacteria > Bacillota > Clostridia > Peptostreptococcales > Anaerovoracaceae > Lentihominibacter. Next base: position 59,993 of record JAFQBD010000066.1, read on the forward strand.
GAATCCTTGCTCTGCTACGGAAAAAACGCGCAACTTCGCTTATATGGTAATGGAAGACGACTTGAAGCGAATGGAGTATATACCGGGCAATTATTATAACTTTCATCCGGGAAGTCATGTCGGTCAGGGCGTTGAGAAGGGCATCGAGCTTATAACAGAAGTCCTTAACGATATCATAAAACCTGAACAATCAACTATAGTTCTGCTGGAAACCATGGCAGGTAAGGGCAGCGAAGTAGGCGGCAGATTTGAGGAGCTGGCAGCCATCATCGATGGAGTCAAAGAGAAAGATAAGATCGGTGTGTGCATGGATACTTGCCATGTGAGCGATGCGGGGTACGACATAATAAACGATCTTGACGGAGTGCTCGCAGAATTTGACCGCATAGTAGGGCTGGAGAAACTGCGCGCTTTGCATATTAATGATAGCTTGAACCCGACGGGTGCCCATAAGGATAGACATGCCAAGATCGGCGAAGGTCATCTGGGACTTGAGGCGATAGCGGGCTTCATAAGTCATCCTAAACTTCGCGGACTTCCGTGCATTTTGGAGACACCTAACGAGCTGGATGGATATGCGAGAGAAATAGAAATACTTAAAAAGGCTTACGAGAAGTAAGCCTTTTATATTGCCATTATGCGATATGTGCGTCTTTATAACTGTGTATATGCTCTGTCGAATGTTATTACGACGAAATAAGATTCATCTACGGCCTTGGCTGCATCGTTGGCGAGTCTGATGATTTCTTTCTCGCTGATCGTGCAGGCAGGCGTCAGAACAGCATCAAATACGATGTTAGTATGAGTAGGTCCGGGAACGATCCTGAAGTCGTGGATGTTCTCGATGCCTTCAATCGCGCTGAGCTCTGTCGATATGATGCGGTGCATCTTGTTGATGAGAGGGTCATTGACCCTGACAGGATCCATGTGGATGACGAAATGGATCTTAAGAACTTCCTTGACCATTCTTTCGATGTTATCGATCATGTCGTGGCTCTTCATCAGATCGCCGTCAGCATCAACTTCTACATGGGCCGAAGCGAAGATCTTCCCGGGTCCGTAATTGTGGACCATCAGATCATGGATACCGAGGACACCCGGCTCTCTTCTGATTATTTCCAGGATCTCATCGACCATTTCTTTATCGGCAACTTCTCCCAGCAGAGTGCTGGAAGTTTCTCTTACCAGCTGTATGCCGGACCAGATGATGAACAGGGCTACGAGACATCCCATATAACCATCGATATTGAATCCGGTCACCTTGCCTATAATAAGGCTGACAAGTACGGCTGTCGTAGAGATGACATCGTTCCTGCTGTCAGCGGCAGTAGCCATAAGAGCTGATGAGCGGATCTTCTTGCCTACTGTGACATTGAATACTGCCTGCCATAATTTGATGAGTATGGCGATGATCAGTATGATAATAGTTATATAGCTGAACTCCAGCGGTTGTGGGTCCATTATCTTACCGACAGATGTCTTCAGCAGTGAGACTCCGACTATGATTATGAGGATAGATATGAAAAGCCCCGTCAGATACTCTATCCTGGCATGCCCGTAAGGATGCTCTTCATCTTCGGGCGCAGCAGCAAGCTTGAAACCTACCAGCGTTATTATGGAAGAAGATGCATCGGCCAGATTGTTGATACCGTCAGCTACGATAGCTATACTCTTTGAGAATAGTCCGATAGAGATCTTGATGATGCAAAGGAGCAGGTTGGATATTATCCCTACTGCTCCTGCCAGTTTGCCGTATTTTTCCCGCACGGCGGGATCTGATGTGTTGTCTCTGTCTTTTATGAATATCTTAAAAAGTAAATTTCCCATTACAATACCATTATGTTTCTGCAAGCGGTTTATGCCTGTTCTTTAGCAGCCGCATCCATTAGAGCGTGAGCCAGCTGGTCTGAACATGAAGTCTTTTTGAAACCGCAAGTTATGCCTTTAACTCTTTCTGTTATCTGATCGACTGTCATTCCTTCCGCAAGGGCAGCGATAGCCTTGAGATTACCGTTGCATCCGCCGCGGAAGCTGATGTTCTTGACTACATTCCCTTCCAGCTCGAAGTCTACCTGGCTTGAACATACCCCCTGTGGTTTATATGTGTGTTTCATTATATTTGTTCTCCTTGATAAGTTTTTATCTGTAGTTTATATCTTCCTAATCAACGATATCCTGCAGCACTGTGTTTGCTACTGCACCGGCAACGCTTGAACCGTAACCTCCGTTTTCAACGAGGACCACGAAGGCATATGGGTTTTCGGGATCCTTGAGGAAACCTGTGAACCATGCGTTAGGGTCTTTACCGTTACCAACTTCTGCAGTACCTGACTTGGCGCAGATATCGAGTCCCGGGAAGGAACTTGAGCCGTAATTATTCGTTACGTTATTTGCCATCATGTCTTTGAGTGATGCTGCAGTTGCAGGGTCTATCATTTTCTTTGTCTTGATGCCCAGCTCTTTTCTTGAGAGCTCCTTGGCTTTCTTGCCCACCTGTGATGATGGGTTGATGAGATATGGAAGAACAGCCTTGCCGTCGTTGGCGATGGCGCCCATATATACCATCATGGAGCAAGGGTTCACCATGTCGTGCCACTGGCCGATGCCTGCCCATGCCAGACCAATGCCTGACTCGGGATAATCGAATGTTCCTTCGCTTGTCTGGATACCGTTTATGTCCAGAGACTTATTGAGTCCGGCTTTTTCTGTGTAGACTTCCATCTGTCCTGCACCGACCTTTTCGGCAAGTCTTCCGAAGTAGCAGTTACATGAAACTTCAAGAGCTTTCTTCAGATCTACTGTGCCGTGGACCGAAAGGTCTGTTACCTTGTCGCCGTGGCCATAATCGATGGAACCTGTACAGTTGACTGTCCAGGAATATGCATCATCAAAATTCTCTATAGCTGCAGCGGCCGTTACCAGCTTGAATATGGAGCCGGGAACGAATGTGGCCGATGTGAATCTGTTGATATAAGTTCCTTCTTCAGGAGAAGATGGCGGGTATGCAGGGTCATATGTCGGAGAGCTTACCATACATATGATCTCACCGGTCTCATAATTATACACACCTACAGTGCCTCTTCTGCCGTTTAAAGCATTGTTGGCTGTAGCGCAGACGTCTGCATCCAGTGTCATGGTGATACTTTCGCCTTCGTTGTTAAGAGAATATACGCCGTTGATGAAATCGTAGCCTATAAGCTCATCGGTGAAAGCTCTGTTCACTCCTGTAGAAATGTTGTTGTCCTTATCACCCGTCACATGCATCAGAGCTTTTCGAACGGATGAACTGTCGTTATATACGGGACCTTCTGAAGTGTTCTTCATCAGCAGGTCACCGTCTCTATCGTAAAGGGCGCCTTTTGCCAGGTCGCCATTGGCGTACACGTCTCGGTTGCCTTCATATGCAGCCCAGTCATCTCCGTCTGTATAGTACCTGTAGCAGAAAACTCCCAGACCTACGAAGAGGACAAGAGCCAGAAGCAGGCACATTATGGCGCGCTTTTCTATTTTTTTCATTTCTTGTCACCTCCGAAAATGTCGTCTCCAAACAAGTCGTCGAGGGTCAACCCTTCGCTCGATCCTCTGCTGTTTGATGGACGGCTGCTTGAGCGGTCATGATCGCTGCTCTGCAGGTTATCGTTGAGGAAGTCATCGAAGTCTTGATACTTGACAGAACGACGAGGCTTGCTACTGCGGCCGACCTGTTCGGCTTCGAAGCTGCTCTGTCTGCTTCCGCGGCCTACACGCTCAGCTTCATATTGATGCCTTAGTATCGGCTCATCGACTCTCGTATGCCGAGGTTCATCAACTCTGGTGTGCCGTGGCGTATCGACTCTTGTCTGCCTTGAGTCATGTGCCGGCATGCGGGACTCTGCACTTTGCATGCGATCTGCCCTTTGCGGATTGAGCTCATCTGCTTCTCTCAGAAAATCTTCGGCATCGTAATAACCTTCGCCTCTGAGCTCGTCTTCGTATTGGTCGAATTCACCTTTCTTATCGAGGCGTATAGCGAAGCTGGCGTTCTGTCTCGTGTCGGCAGCCTTCAGGAATGCCAGCATGCCCCACGAAGCGATCATGCTTGTACCGCCCGAAGAAACGAATGGGAAGGTAACTCCTGTCAGAGGCAGCAGATCGACAGAGCCGAATACGTTGAGTATAGTTTGGAATATAAACAGGGAAGTTGCCGCACATGCAGCGATGCTGTAATATGTGGAGCGCCCTGCGATTATACATCTTACGGCGAATACACCGAGAGTTATTATACAGAGTACAGCCAGAACTGCTATCACGAGGCCCCACTCTTCGGCAAGAAGACCGAATACCAGGTCCGTGCTGGCAGCGGCTACATCGCTGAGATTACCTTCTCCTGCACCGAGGCCCGGAAGACCGCCGCTGGCTGCAGATGTCATAGTCTGCACCTGCTGGAAACCTCCGTCGGTAGGATCTTCCCACACATGTCCCCATGTAGCGAATCTGGTCGCTATATACGGTTTGAATCTCAGTACCATCATTCCCATGATGCCTGCAGCGCCTACTACGAGGACCAGCTTGGAGAAGTCTCCGCTTCGCAGGAATGAGATCACGAGGAATGTCACGAAGAATATTATCGCAGTACCGAAGTCGCCCATTATAGCCAGACAGCCGAGACAGAATACAGAGAAGCCCATGAATATGGTCAAGTTCTTCTTCTGCTGAAGCTCATCCAGCGTAGCGGCTCCGACGAATATGAACACTATCTTTACCATTTCCGAAGGCTGGAATGAGAAGCCTCCGATCTGGATCCAGTTCTGAGATCCGTTCTTGACAGTACCTATCAGCAGGTTCAATACCAGAAGCAGTACAGCTGCTCCGATAAGGAAGTACATTATTTTCTTAGTCCTGTTCAGATCTCTCAGATACCAGCATAGTCCGAAGAAAAGTGCGACTCCCAGGCAGACGCATATAGCCTGCTTGAATTCGCTTCCCGGATATGCAGATGCTGTGACGGCAAGGCTCAAGGTCGACAGGAAAAAGGCGATCATTTCCATCTCGAAGCCGACTCTCTTGAACATGCGCATCACGATGACATATACCCACATGAGGACCATGATGAGTCCGAATGCCATTGGCAGTGAAGGAGGGAAGTCCTCGCCCAGTGCCACCTTGAACTGGATGACTGTCATCACCTGAAATACGGTGAGTGCTATGAGAGTAGGCCATGGTGATACGGATTTAGTCTTGCTCTTTCTTTTTTCTATATTATGCATGCGTTCCTGAAGGCTTACGGGATAGAGGGTGAAGTCCGCTCCTCCCATAGTGAGCACATCTCCGCCGTTCAATACGGTAGGGCCGTCGACAGGTACGCCGTTGATAGATGAACCGTTCTTGGAATTCAAATCGTTGAATTTCCATACGCCTGCAGAATCTCTTATGAGAGTGGCGTGGCTTCGTGAAACGCTCTTCAAGTTGAGGATGACATCGCAGCCTCTGCCTCTGCCGATGAGATTTTCCCAGTGGGTCAGCGGAACGCTGGTGCCGTCAGGACATCCTAAATGCGCCCATATCTCCGAAGGGTTCCTTACCTGCAGGAGTGAACGTATCTGTCTTGCCAGTATGAATAGAGCCAGGAAGAGGAATACCCATCTGGCTATAGTTGTAAAGTCCATGTTTGCCAAGTTTGACAATGTATTGCTTATTGATTCCATGGCATTCTCCTTGGTTTATTGTAAGTTAAATTATACTATATTATTGCGGAATTTTCATCAAAATGGTAACATTGTGATGAAAAACACATATATGACGCCCGAGGAGGTGACCATAATGAAGTTTGCATTTGTAGCAAGTATTGCAGGTGTGTCGCCTGAAACTTATTCGACAGTCTATGAAACAGCGGGAAACTATAACTTGGTGGCAGGCGTAGACGGTATGAGTGCTGCTAAGGAATATATCAGGAAGCTGGCAGAAGACGGCTTCGAGCTGATCAATCTGTGCGGAGATTTCGATGACGAGGTGACTGAAGAGATCAGAGAGATGGTCGGTGAAGGCATTGAAGTGAGAAATGTCCAGTACACTGTCGATGATTTGATCAAGCTGGATTTTCTTGAATCATTCAAGAATTACGGAGTGATGATCCACGATGAAAATGTTGAGAAGTTTCACGAAGTAGTTCTCAGAAGCGATGCATGTGACATGCGTGTCATCTTTGTGCCTGACATGAGACAGGCGAAGCGTGCGGCAGTAAGGATGCTGGAAAAACGTGTCGAATTCATGGATCTTTGCAGCTGGTTCGATACTCTGAGACTGGAAGTTTTAATAGATGCTACAGATAACAGCATTCCTATAGGGACATGCGGTGAGATGGATATTTTAAAAGTAAAATAGTTTAATAAAACTCGAGGAGGGATCAAATAATGAAATTTGCATTTATCGCTAACATTGCAGGAATAACACCGGAAACATATTCTGCAGCCTTTGAAACAGAAGAAGCATATAATCTGATCGCAGGTGTAGACGGTATGGATGCCGCTAAAGAATATGTTAAACAGCTGGCTGATGAAGGGTATGACCTTATCAATCTGTGCGGAGATTTCGATGAAGAGATCACTGAAGAATTGAGAGGCATCGCAGGAGAAGCAGTTGAGATACAGCATGCTGACTATTCCGCAGAAGAACTGGCTAAGCTGGAAAAACTGGAATCATTCAAAAACTATGGAATAATAATTATCGATAACAGCATAGATGAAGCGCATGAAGAATTGCTGCAGAGCGAAGCTTGTGATGCGAAAGTCATCTTTGTAAACAGTATCGATATGGCTAAGGAAGCCGGAAAGAAGCTGGTTGATGAAGGAGCAGACTTCATTGAACTTTGCAGTTGGTTCGACAAAGAAAAGATGGAAGAAATCGTAGAAGCTACAGAAAACAAGGTTCCTGTAGGAACATGCGGGGAACTGTAGCTGCAAGCGTAAACCCCCATGAACTGTTTGAATGTCATTAGACATGAGTTTTCATGGGGGTCTATTCTTTTTGAGTGAGTTTGTATGCTCGCCTATGACGAGGACTTAGTGAGCACACGCTTTCGCATTGCTTTTATTTGTAATGCAGCAATCTATGAGCATTGTGTCCTGACAGCATAGTTCTGTAGAGGGCATCTGTGATAGGGTTGCTCTTAGATGTACGAACGTTTGACATTCTGTCTGCTTCATACATTCCTTCTGATCTTTCGGCTCTTGCTCTGTCTTCTACGAATGGCTGGCCGGCACCTGCGATACAGCCGCCCTTGCATGCCATTACTTCGACGAAGTCGTAGTGGGCTTCACCCTTCTTTATTGCCTGGATCAGCTCTTCTGCATTTCTCAGTCCGCTTACGATGGCGATGGAAATCTCCTTGTCAGCTCCGAACGGAAGCTTTACTTCCTTGACGCCTTCAAGTCCTCTTACGCCTGTGAAAGCGATTTCAGCCAGAGTATTTCTGTCCTCAGGACCTACCACGTGTCTTATAACAGCTTCCGTAACACCGCCTGTAACACCGAAGATCACGCCGGCACCTGATGCGATACCGAATGGCATATCGATAGGTTCAGGCTGCAGATCTGCGAAGTTGAGACCTGTTTCTCTGATCATTGTTGCCAGTTCCTGAGTTGTGATGGAAAGGTCTACTGCAGGTTCGCCTTCGTAGTGGTATCTTTCCTGAAGAACTTCTGACTTCTTAGCTGTACATGGCATGATGGCCACTACCTTAGTCTTCTTCTTTGATTTAGTTTCTTCTGCGTCCTTCTTTGCTTTTTCCTTCAGAACGGCACCGAACATTTCCATAGGTGATTTGCAGCTTGAGATATTATCCATCAGTTCAGGATGGTAGTTTTCTGCATATCTGAACCATGCAGGGCAGCATGAAGTGAAAAGCGGCAGGTTTTCGCCTGAAGAATATCTTTCGATGAATTCCTTGGATTCTTCGATTACAGTCAGGTCGGCTGCTGTGGATGTATCGTAAACATCGTCAAACCCCAGCATTCTCAGTGCAGCTACCATCTTGCCCATAACGTTTTCGCCCTTTTCGAAGTTGAATTCGTCACCGAGGGCAACTCTTACTGCAGGTGCGATCTGTGCCTGAACGATAGTGTTATCGTCAGCCAGCATTTCCCACAGCTCAGCGATGTTGCTCTTGATAGTGATGGCGCCTGTAGGACAAACTGCTGCGCACTGTCCGCAGTTGACACACTTAGTTTCTGCCAGCGGCATGTTGAATGCAGGCATAACTTCCATTCTTGATCCTCTGTGAACGAAGTCGATAGCTCCGACTCTCTGGATCTCATCACATACTCTTACGCAGTCTCCGCAAAGAATGCACTTGTCGGGATGTCTGATGATAGCAGGGGAAGAGTGGTCTTTAGTTCCGTCCAAGCTGTAAGTTTCGAATCGTACATCGTCGATACCAAATCTTTCAGCCAGTTCCTTCAGCTGACAATTATTTCTCTTCTCGCAAGTGATGCAGTCTCTGTTATGGTCGGCCAGCATCAGTTCCAGGATCATTTTTCTGTATTCTCTGAGTCTAGGCGTATTAGTCTTGATTTCCATGCCTGCTCTCGGAGGAGTTGAGCATGAAGCCATGATCTCGCCTTTTTTATCTTCTACTACGCACATTCTGCATGCGCCGTAAGTTGAAAGCTTTGAATGATAGCAAAGTGTAGGCATGTCGAAGCCGGCTTTACGGATGAGTTCCAGCAGGTTCTTTTCTCCTTCGATAAGGACCGGCATGCCGTTTACTGTCATAGTTCTCTGTTTTATAGTATTCATGCTTATGCCTCCTTAATGGCGTTGAACTTGCATTTTTCCATGCATGCTCCGCACTTGATACACTTGGATGAGTCGATAACGAATGGTTCCTTCACCTTGCCTGAAATGGCGTCTACAGGACATACTCTTGAACAGAGTGAGCATCCCTTACATGCGTCGGCATCGATGTAGATCGTCTTCAGTGCCTGGCAGTTGCCTGTTCTGCACTTCTTATCAACGATGTGTTCAACATATTCGTCTCTGAAGTATTTCAGTGTTGATACTACAGGGTTGGCAGCAGTCTTACCCAGTCCGCAGAGGGCCGTTGCTGTGATAGTGTCAGCCAGCTGTTCCAGAACATCCAGATCTGACATTTCGCCGTTTCCGGCTACGATCTTTTCCAGGATATCCAGCATTCTTCTTGTACCTTCTCTGCAAGGCACGCACTTGCCGCATGATTCGTTCTGGGTGAAGTTCATGAAGAATCTCGCAACTTCTACCATGCAAGTATCTTCGTCCATTACAACCAGTCCGCCTGAACCGATCATGGCACCGGCTTTCTTCAGGCTGTCGAAGTCCAGCGGCAGGTCGAGATGTTCTTCTGTCAGACATCCGCCTGATGGTCCGCCGATCTGTACGGCCTTGAATCTCTTGCCGCCTCTGATGCCGCCGCCGATGTCATAGATGACCTGTCTGAGTGTCGTTCCCATAGGAACTTCGATGAGACCTGTGTTTACGATGTTTCCTGTAAGTGCGAACGCCTTAGTTCCCGGGCTCTTTTCAGGACCGATAGTCTTGTACCAGTCAGCACCCTTTTCTATGATGATAGGAACGTTGGCAAAAGTTTCTACATTGTTGAGGAGTGTCGGCTTGCCGAAAAGACCTTGTTCAACTGTTCTTGGCGGCTTTACTCTAGGCATTCCTCTGTAACCTTCGATGGAAGTGGTGAGGGCCGAACCTTCTCCGCATACGAATGCTCCTGCGCCCTTTACGATCTTAAGATCGAATGAGAAGTCTGTTCCCAGGATGTTTTCTCCCAGCAGACCTATCTCTCTTGCCTGAGCGATGGCCTTTTCCAGTCTTTCTACAGCCAGCGGATATTCAGCTCTTACATATATGTAACCTTCTGATGCGCCTGAAGCGTAACCTGCGATCATCATACCTTCCAGCATCTTGTGAGGGTCGCCTTCCATGATGGATCTGTCCATGAATGCGCCAGGGTCACCTTCGTCGCCGTTACATACAACGTACTTGATATTTGACTTCTGCGCCTTTACCTGAGTCCATTTTCTTCCTGCAGGGAAGCCGCCGCCGCCTCTGCCTCTCAGGTTGGAATCGCTGATAGTCTTCACGATATCGTCTCTGTCCATGTCGAAGAGACATTTTTCCAGAGAACTGTAGCCGCCGTATGCGATATATTCTCTAACGGATTCTGCGTCGATCTGTCCGCAGTCTTCCAGTACGATTCTTGTCTGGTGCTTATAGAACGGGATCTCTTCCTGTACAGGGTACTTGATGTCATCTCTTGAGTAGATCAGTCTGTCTACTACTTCATCGCCTGCAATAGACTTAGCTACGATTTCTTCGCAGTCTTCAGGCTTGACCTTGAGATAGAACAGCTTAGCAGGTTCTATTCTCAGTACAGGTCCCATTTCGCAGAAGCCATGGCAACCGCTCTTCTTGAATCCGATGCCTTCTTTTCCGCCGCAAGCATCTTCTTCGATGGAGATCTGGCATGCGAGTCCTTTTTCTTCTGCGATCCTCTTGAGTTCTTCATATATTTCCATTGATCCGCCGGCAACGCAGCCTGTACCGCCGCAGACATAGATTTTCTTAGTCTGGGATTTCAGCAGTGCCAGTGCATCTTCTCTGCATTTGATCAATTCGGCTCTGTTTGTGATTTTCATGTATCCTCCTTGTTCGGTTCGTCCGGCAAACTATTTCAGTTCGTCCAGAAGTGCAGTAGCGGATTCAGGTGTCATGGCAGGGTATACCTTGTCATTGACTGTCATTACAGGAGCCAGTCCGCATGCGCCCAGGCATGATACTGTTTCAACTGTAAAGAGCTGGTCGTCAGTCGTTTTCTTGCTGTCTGAGAGTCCCAGTTTGTTTCTGAGAGCGTTAAGGATAGGAATGGATTTTCTCACGTGACATGCAGTGCCGTCACAGATCTTGATCACATATTTACCCTTTGGCTCCAGTGAGAAGTTTTCATAGAATGTTGCTACGCTGTAGATCTTGGCGATGCTCACATCGATGGCATCTGCCAGATAGAGCAGGGCTTCTTTTGGAAGATATCTGTATTCTTCCTGGATATCCTGCAGGATAGCAACAATAGGTTTGCTTTCGCTGTGGCGAGCTATGATCTCGTCGATCTTAGCCTTCATTGCTTCGTGTTCCATCGTAAATTCCCTTTCCGGTTGATCATTTCAACTCTTGAATATCATTCGTTGTGATAAATTTAACGAATACAAAAAATATATTTTCGAATTTCAACGAAAATATTTTACAAAATATTGGTCGAACAGTCTATATATAAATGATAAATTTGCTGAAGTCGGCAAATTAGTGATACTATTTTGTGGTTTTGCTGTTGCGGGATTGGGTGAGGGGAGAAAATAAACGATATATTTTTATTAAAAATAAAGAAAAATATTGAAGAAAATCGGTTAAAATATTAACAAAACTTTATCGAGCTAAAGAAAACACAGAAAAACTCGGCAAAAATATGAAAAAAGCGTGCCCTAAAGAGCGCGCTTTGCAACCGGCCGAAGTGCCTTTTGCATGAAATGTTTTCAGACAGAGGTGAGCAAATTAGTATGAAAAACTAATATTTCAACTATTATAGGCGATTAATAATTGAAATCGCCGAGTCTCTGTTGTATTATGAATCAGTAATTATTTTTAAATTTTGAGGTAATAGAAATGAACGATTTACAACAAAACCGCGATGGTTTTAAAAGCAGATGGGGATTTACGCTGGCTTGTGTAGGTTCAGCTGTAGGTATGGGAAACATCTGGAGATTCCCTTACATGGTTTCCGCATGGGGCGGACTTACATTCCTGCTTCCGTACTTCCTGTTCGTTATCCTTATCGGATCTACAGGTATCATCGAAGAAATCGCGCTGGGACGTCGTGCACAGGCAGGGCCTATCGGAGCATTCGGCAAATGTACGGAAGAAAGAAACGGCAGCAAGCTCGGTCAGTGGATAGGAGCTATCCCTGTGGTTGGTGCTCTGGGACTGGCTATCGGATATACAGTAGTAGTAGGCTGGATCTTCAAGTATACTTTCATGGCGTTCAGCGGCGACCTGGCAGGCATGGGTCAGGACATGGATGCTATCGGCGGCATGTTCGGAATGACAGCTTCTGCATGGGGAAATAACATGTGGCTAATCATTGCCATACTGGTCACTGTATTGATCATGGCGTTTGGTATCGCAGGCGGTATTGAAAAAGTCAACAAGGTAATGATGCCGGCACTCTTCTGCCTCTTCGTTATCCTTGGAATATATATCTTCACTCTGCCGGGATCAGGCGAAGGGTATAAGTACATATTCACTTTGAATCCTGAAGGACTGAAGCAGCCTGAACTGTGGGTGTTCGCATTTGGACAG
>JAFQBD010000067.1 GCA_017416795.1 Bacillota bacterium
ATCATTTGTAATTCTTCTAAATACTTCTTTTCACTATACATAATAAACCCTCCTCCATGATTGTATTGGGTACTTGACTATATTTAGATGCATTTTAATATCGATAACTATATATTATCCTTCATTCTACTATAACTTAGTTCTTAATTCTATAACAACAACTATTAAACCCCTGTCAAAATTCCGTACATTATTCTCATTTTATCGACAAAATCAACTCACTCATTATCTCCAACACACAGCTTGTTCCTCGGATGTTTTGTTGCAAAGATTTCTTTCTGTTTATGTGTTGAAACCTTTGTGTAAATCTCGGTTGTCTTTATTGAGCTATGTCCTAAAAAAGACTGTATATATCTTATATCCACATCTTCTTCAAGCAATAACGTTGCAAATGAATGTCGAAACATGTGTGGGGTTATGTGGTTTGGTATTCCGGCAAGATTTGCATACTTGTTTATTATAAGTCTGACTGATTGTTCAGAGAGGCGTCCCCCGTCCCTGTTTATGAAAAAATAACCACAGGCATCAATCTGTTCTTTATAGCATTCTCTATACTCTCTCAAGATCTTAAGAACATTATCATTTTCAATATGTATTACTCGCTCTTTTCTTCCCTTTCCATATATGCGAACAATTCCTTCATTACAATCAATTGACTTGTCCAACAAGTTGCATAGTTCCGATACTCTAACCCCTGTTGCAAACAGAAGCTCTATCGTTGCAACATCTCTTAAAGTCATCTTATATTTGGTTTCAAAAGTTTTTGCAGTATCCAGTTGTCGATATATCACATCAAAAATTTCTTTCAAGGTATTTAATGGTATCGTTTTAGGTAATATATTTGGCTCTTTCATATTAAGTCTTATCTTACTAAATGGGTTCTCTTCAAGATATTCTTCATAAACCAAATATGCATAATAGGCTTTAATGCTTGCAATTTTTCTTTTAACGCTTCTCGGCCTAAAGTTGTCGTTAAGAAAAGTAATATATTCTTGCAAAAGTTCTTTCAAAGAAAGAAAGTCTTTTCTCATGCAAAACTGTACATATTGGTTAAGATCTATACGATATGCTTTTATCGTCTTCTCGTCAAGCTTCTTTTGGTTGGAACAATAGGCTAAGTACTGTGCTAGGTAAATTGATTGAGCATGCATATGCATACCTCCTTTTTTCACCTATTATATCCAATTTATGTTATATAACACTTTTTAAACAATACATTTTTATATTTCCTTTCACATATTTCGCTTGCATTCAGTCCCTAGTTTAAAAGATTTACTATAAGTATAACCAAATCATTCAGTTCACTTTCATTTTTATTATCGAATATTCCACAACTATTAATAATATTAATTGAATTTAAAACAATAGTAACAATTGAAAGTATTACACTTAATATCATCCTGAAATCATAGTTAACTTTATCTTTATCCATTTCCTTTACAAGCTGTATAATAGTTTGAATCCTCTCCAAATCACTTTTATCAATGCCATCAAGTGTTTTTTGAAATTCTATATGGCTCTGTCTCTTCCATCTGTTTAATATTCGTTGTATAAAGATATGTGATGCCACAAATAATGCAATAGATGTACCTGCTCCAATCAGTATCACAAGAAATGTTATACAAAAAACATGCCTAGGATCTATTGAGTTTATATCAGGGTGTGATATTATCATTATAGTATAAGCTAATGAATATAATGAAGATACTAACAAATATACTAATATACACCGTTTTGAATATGTGAATATTTGCCTGAATCCATTTGTCGTTGCGGGAAGATACTTATTATATTTCCATTTTTCTAGGTGCTTTTTTCTTCCAAGCGTTCTTAGAAAATAGATATTCGCAAAGCAAAAATAAAAACTAACACCATATAACACCATAACGACAAAAAAAAGAATCAAATTAATCATTTCACTGATATCACTTGCCGTATTGGTATTTATTTTAATCAAATTACATTTGTAAAGAGCAACTACTAAATACACCGTAATAATTATCCAACAGATTATATATGCCACTTTAACTAATCCATGAAATGAATGGCTCTTTTCCTTCCCCTCTGCCTCCTTCCCTTTGCAATCTTTACTATATATAATCCAGGGGATATCCTCTTTTGGCTTGAATTCTAAATTCAATTTATATTGATCATATGCATATTTATATCCTAGCTCATCAAAACAATTTTCTAATTCTGTAATTCCATTGTTAAGCTTTGGTGCAAAATAAATACAAAGATATATAATAACACTTAAGCATATAGAAACAAAAAAACTAGAAATACGATAACTAGATACTATAATCCATCCACTAAGAAAATGACATCCTAAAATAATCATAATACATATTGTGATTGCAATCTTTGTTTTGTAGCATGACAATTTGACTTTTTCCACAATTTTACTAATCAACTCCATCTATATTATTCCTTTCTACATGCGAGTATACTTTAATTGTATTACGATTCTAAACCCATTTTATATTATTAAAAAATATATTAGCTTTCTTGGAAATCCCTCCCCTAGCAATACTCCGGCAAGTACAATCTCTTATATTCCCTCGCAGCAAACTGATCCGTCATCCCGGCAATATGATCGCATATCAGCCTGATAAAGAACTTATCCTTCTGCATTTCTTCGTCATCAAGTTTAAGCCTCTCAAGCTTTTCCTCTTCCACATGCTGATATCTCGCCAAAACATCATCCGGCAACTGTTTAGGATGCTTATAATATGCCTTAAAGATCTGCTTTATCATGTATTCTGCCTTGGCATCGGACTGACTGATCTCAGATGAGCAAATAATCCAATTTTTCTTTATGTCCGCCAGAGCACCTGCCTGTTTTTTAATCGGTTCCGAAAAAGTAATACAAAGTCCCTCATATACATCATCCACGGTTGTAAAGCCTGGCTTTCCTTTATTCCCCCAATATTCTTTAATCTTCTTACTCGATGCATCCACTACATCCTTTATTAGAAAACCTATACAATCTTTTATCAAATAGCTTTTCTGATCATCAGATAGGCTTTCACACGAAGGATTTCCCTTGCTTTTCAAATATGATTTCATTAACTCACAAGCAACGAAATCATCAAATTTAATAATTTCCCCTCGCATGCCATCGTCTATATCATGAGTTATCTGTGCGATTTCATCAGCTATAGCAACTACCTGTCCCTCTAATGTAAAAGAGTCCTTTAAGTCGATCCTGAGATTATCAAGCTTAAGTTTATCTTTATCATACGTTACCAATTCCTCGCCTATCGTCAGCTTGGTATGCTTTAGCATTCCTTCTCTTACTGCAACCGTAAGATTCAGACCATCATATTTACTCCATCTATTTTCTATATTATCAACAAGCCAAACAGACTGATAATTATGCTTGAAGCCTTCGCCAATAGGCTTAATGCGATTTAGCCCTTTGCTCAAAATATCGTTCAAAGTACGCTCTCCTATATGTCCAAAAGGTGTATGCCCTAAGTCATGACCGAAAGCTATTGCTTCGATAAGATCCTCATCTAGGCCCAACTCCCTACCTATCGATCTAGCTATCTGCATTACTTCAAGTGTATGTGTAAGTCTGTTTCTGTAATGTTCACCCTTGTTGGCATTGAAAATCTGTGTTTTATGCATCAGTCGCCTAAAGGCTCTTGAGTGTATTATCCTATCTCTGTCCCTTTGGAATTCTTTACGTTTTGTAAAAGGGTCAACATCTTCACCCTCCAACCTAAAATGTAAAATATTATTATGATTCTTGTTACACATACTGCACCTCCCCGGTTAATTTGTTACAATATAAAATGCCCTTATATTAATAGAGGCATTTTTCGATAAAATGTAACAATATTTTTTTAGTTTATACTTATTTTCTTGAGTATAATCAACTGTATCGTCTGTGGTGCCGATTGCTGTTTTTAGTCTGTTTCTTATGTTTATGTAAAGGTGCACTGAGCTATTTATTTAGAATTTAGCAATACGTAAATGTTTTATAAAAAAGATACCCTCGCAGCCCATATGGCCTGCAAGGGTGATTAATGTACTACACATGCTATTCGATTAACTGAAGTTTTAAACACCTCGTGTTCATATTAGCAGTATGCACTTACTTGTCTCCTACTATCAAATATCTAAATATTATTTCCATAGATTTGCTGTTCTTAATATCCTTACTCTAATTCTTCATCAATAATTTCTAATAAAAATTCACTAAAGCTATCATAAATTTTCTCCCTCTCACATGCTAATTGTCCTATATGTACAGCCACAATTGGACACTCATCTCCCTCAAACTCACTAGTGTCTAAGCAATAATAATATTCATCACCTGAAAAATAAATTATTACTAGTTCTTCCGGTAAATTATTTTCTTTTCTCTCTTTAAGTGTAAGCCAAATAGCATCTGGTACTCCTGAATCTATAAAATTCTCACTTATAATTCCATATATTTCCTGTGAGCCAAAATTCCCGGCACCAAATTCCGAGAGGTATGCACGATATGTCTTCGAAAAACTAACACCTAAAACTTTTTCAGCCTTATTGATTACACTCTGATCTATTGAACCAACAAAATCACATAATTCACCATTCGCTTTCATAATACTAACTGCACTTTTGTAATTTATCATAATTACTCCTCCTTTTATTGATATGATTTAACTCGTTCCTTCCAATATTGCTTTCGCCACTTATTAAAGTTTTTTCTGTCAATCCCCGATGCCATACTACTTGGGTTTATATGTATTATTTTGCTAAATCTCTGATGAAAAGAAGCTGAAACTTCTGCAATAGCACTATCATCAGTTTGAGTCATATGATGTAAATTAATTGATTTTCCATCTGGACCAATTGGTGCCAAACCTTTTTCCATACGTTGTAAATTTGTCCTGCCTCTTCCGTCTACCAAATCCGGATCAATTAAATCATCTCTTTGGTATACCTTTTTACCAGCAACTTCTTTTGCTTTGCTCCAATAGTTTGAAGCCGTGTTTTTTGCAGTTTCTTTTGCACACGTATTATGCACAAGCACTTTCTGCTCTGATACATAATATGTGTGGAAGTCTTCTACTTCGAAGTTATAGACTTTTATTGGTTCATCAAGTGCTACTTCTTCGATGTAATCAACTAACCCTGCTTCACCGCTCTGAAGTCTGACTTCATCGCTTGCCTTGAGTTCACCTGCGGCTATGAAGCCTATGCCTTCTACATAAAACGGATGCTCTTGGGTAGTCTCTATTACTTCGCCATTGATTGAAAGTCTTATGATGCTGTCTTTTTCCCTGACAAATATCTTCTTGACTTTCTTCAGAGCCTTCTCATTAGTAGCATGATCTTCTGACCATACATAGTCGCCCGGTTTGATCTGCTCTATAGGTGTGAATCCCTTTTCTGTAGAGATTTTAGTTCCTGCTACAAAGCATTTGCCGGTTGCGGTCTTTTTCTTCTTGTATGTAGTCTTCTTCAGCTTCTTGGTCTTGACTGTTACGGTCTTGCCCTTGTATTTGATTTTCTTAACTTTAGTTGTCTTAGTCTTCTTAAGTGCCTTACCTACAGCCTTAAGCTTCTTAGAACTGCTTAATGCTTTCTTCGTATACTTAGCCGCCTTGACTACCTTCTTGGCTGCTTTGACTACCTTGAATGGGTTGACTGCACCTAATGCTGCTCCGCCGACTATCGCTGCTGCCTTCTTCCAGCCTTTTAGATTTTTCTTTTTAGCGTATTTATACCCATCGTACGCTCCCATAGCAGCTCCCACTACTCCCCATATAGCATGTCCTGATGGATCAGTATAGGCTATAGGATTTCCTGCACAGTATGCATAGTAGTTAAGAGTGTACGTCCTTGATCTGTCGCCTCTGTATGTGTCCTGAGTCAGGAATGCTCCGTTTTCAGGACTGTAGTATCTGGCATTGAGATAATATAGGCCTGTTGTATCATCGTAGATCCCTGCGCTGTAACATACTTCATTATAGAAGTCCTGATCTCCCAGTACTTCTGTCTCACCGTAATCAGTGTAGTTATATGTTACAGGAGATATTCCGTCACTTCCCACCATGTTGATGGTGCTTTCTCTCAGGTCCTTAGTATACACATAGAAGTCTACAGAGCCTTCATCTGCTCTCGCGGTTGAGAGAATATTATCCTCAGCTCCTATTAGGTTGAAAGATGTTTTACTGCCCTCACCGTCGGTAGTGTACAGTACGCTGGTTCCGTCGTAGAAGTAATTAGTAGTATCTGTAACTCCGCTTATGCTTTCGCTCTTTCGTACTCTCTGTCCAAATCCATTATACTCATTGTTTTGAGTATATTCAACTACGTTGCCGTTCTTTTCACTTGCGGTTTCCAGTCGATTATCGGCATCATAGGAGAATGTTGACTCTATAGTAGTGTCACTTGCAATAT
Source organism: Bacillota bacterium (assembly GCA_017416795.1). Classification (GTDB taxonomy): domain Bacteria; phylum Bacillota; class Clostridia; order Peptostreptococcales; family Anaerovoracaceae; genus Lentihominibacter. The sequence goes on from JAFQBD010000067.1 coordinate 6,400, forward strand.
CCACTTCTTTTATCTGATTGCCATTGCCATCATAAGTGAAAGTCTTGCTCGATGTGGTCGCGCCGGTCTCGTCAACAGTCACAGCTGTATCGAGCTGATTGAACTCGGTATATGTATATGATGTATCCTCCACTTCATTGATGCCTGCTGCCAGTGTGGTCACTGTTTCTTTCGTTCTGTTTCCGCTCACATCATAATCATATGAATATACTTTCTGTTCTATCGATTCGCCTGAACTGTTCTTCTTAGTGATGTCTGTATTGATAAGCTGCCCTGCATCGTTATATGTATACTCTCTGAGTTCTTCATAAGTAGCAGCATTGCCCTGTCCATACACATTGACAGTTCGCTCGCTTGTTATATTGCTAGCGTTGTCGTATGTATAGTAGTGTCCTTCCTTAACATCTGACTCACTTCCGATCATGTTGTCGGTATATTCGATACTTACAGGCCTGTGGAATTTATCATAGCTATATGTACGCTTCATCCACTTTGAGCTGTCGTTTAAGAAATCCGTATAGTCTGTGATAACAGATGTCCTGCCGAAGTTATCGTAAGTGTATTCTCTGACTGTCTTATTGCCGTTAGCCGTTACCTTAGCAAGCCAGTTATTGGCATCATACTCGAATTCCAAAGACGATACTCCCATATCATCATTAGGATATTCTATCTTAGTCAGGTTGTCTTTAGCATCGTAGGTGTATCTGATTTGGTAATTTGATACATCTGTAGGGATTGTCTCTGTGTCACATTCTGCTACGGCAGTAAGCCTGCTGAACATATCATACTCATATGCTGTATAACGATAAAGATTGGCTGTGCCATCTACATATTTGTAGTCTGCCATAGATGTCATATTGTCAGCATCGTCATATGTAAATACAGTCTTAAGGGTATTTGTCGTTCCCTCATAGTATTCTATAGACGTTACCCTATCTCTGGTATCATAAGAATATACCTTCTTGTTACCATTCTTTTCTTTTGCTTCTGTCAGATTATCACGGATATTATATGTATATTCTGTATAAATCGATGTATCATCTGTATCGCTAAGGCCGAGATCAGCTACCTTTATGGTACGGTCAGCACTGTCCTTCACAACAATACTTTTAGCAGTCACCACATTGCCCTCAGCATCCACATGAGGCTCTAAAACTATGTCCTGAGTAGTATTATTCGATCCTGCTACATCATACTTATATTGGTATGTGACGATGTCTTCCGATGCATCTAAAGACTTGTATGGTACTGTCGCAGAAAGCAAGTTGCCTGTTTCGTCATAAGTATAATCGACTCTGGCTCCCATCGGATCTATAGTCGCGATCACATTGCCGGCATCATCATATTTATTTTCGGATACAATGCTTCCTGCGGTTTCTTCACCATCCTCTGTCTGGCTATCAGGTCTTATCTGATAGCCGGTGCCGGATATATAGTCAGGGTCAGTGACGGTATGAGTAAGGTTTCCCTGTTTATCATATACATAAACTTCAAGCAAACCTTCTGTTGCAGAGAGAGTCTTTCCCATGCTCCATTTGGTTATCATATCTCCCTGCATATTGTATGTCATGTCAGTATACAGACCGTTCTCATACGTTCTGACTATCCTGCCAAGGTTGTCTTCATATGTAGCGGAAATAATACTGCCATCGCAGTTACTTTCTGTCTTATATGCATTCTTAACGGATACGGTTTCATTACCTTTGCCACAGTATACCTCTATATCTTCGTAAGAATATGTTGTTGTAACTGTTTGAGCAGTGCTTTCAACATCTCCTTTATTGATTTCGATTTCAGTAACTCTCTGCATGTTGTCATATGTGTACCACTTTTTTATACCGTCTTCAAGCTTTTCATATGTAACAAGCCCGTTGGCATCGTATGAAGTTTCGGTAGTTTTAGCAGCGGAACTTGCACCATCATACCTATAGTCAGTAGATGTCTTTCGTCCAAATCCATCATATGTATTAGAGGTAACATATCCACGGCTATCTGTTTCACTTATTTCACGGCCCATCTCATCGTAAACTGTAGTAACAGTTACAGTTTCTTCGCTGTTTTCTCCGATTGGAATTGTCTGCTCAACTGTTTCTATCTTGATTGTCTTACCGTTATCATCCTGTGAATAAGTGTATGTATATACTGTAGTGCTCTGTAAATATTCATTAACTATTGTAGTGCCGTCTACCGCTATGAGGTATTCCTTTTCTGTCCATAGTTCACCCTTGAAATCGCCGTCTGCATGATATGTCATTATTTCCTTAGTACCCGCAGCATAATCGATTTCTGATGTCACATTACCGTATCCATCATAGTCATAGTGGACATTTGAGATGATATTTCCTTCAGCATCAGTTTCCTTTGATGTTTTTATGAGATCGGCTCTGCCATTCGTATCATCTTCCGGATAATAAGTATACTCACTTACTGTTCCGTTTGATTCTGTTTCTTTGATAGGATCATCTCCGTCGTATTTTACGGTTTCTGTCTTAGTGTCTTTAGCTGTGCTGATGAAACCGCTATCATCTATCAAATTGTATTCTTCTGTAGTTACAGTAGAATACAAAAGTCCATTAGTATAATTATACTTAGTTACATCATAAGCTGCTTCTTCCTCTGCTTGTGTAGAAGTATCAAGTGCATCAGGATCTTCTACTCCGCGAACGCTCATTATACATCTGCCGGATGATTCCTCGAAATAATCTTTTTCGCCGAGAACAGCTTTACCGTCAGAATATTTCTTCGTAACAGTATAAGTTTGGTCGTCGGAGTAAACAAAAGTGATTTTTTCATCATTCGGATATTTGACTTCTGAAACCTTATCCCCATCATAATCTATGGTATATGTATTTGCCTTTTTAGCGTCTTTGATTTCCGTAAGGTTCTTTTCTGCGCTTTCAAAAATCAAACCACTGTATGAATACTCATACTCTATACTTTCACTTCCGGCTTTAGCCGTAACTTTTGTTAATAGATCATGTGAAGCCAATAAAGGTTTATCGTATTCATAAGAAACTGTAGTTTCATCAGGCATTTCAACCTGTTTTACCAGAAGCGGATCACCTTCACTTTCTTCGTAATATGTGAAATCTATCGATAAGTTATTATTAGTGATCATCCTTGTCAGAAGGCCCTTATTGCTGGCATGTTCGAAAATCAGGAAATTGCCGTTGGCTTCTTCCATATATACAAGCTGTCCACCACTATTGAAATAATACTGCAGGCCATCTTTTGTAGACATTAAGAATCTATAACTGATCTTGATATCTTCTTCATTGCCGTCGCCGGAAATTTTTACAGATTTGATTTCATCCTTTTCTTTCGCTTCAAGGTTTATATAACTTCCAAGAGAAGATTTGAATTCTTCTGTCTTATCGTTCCTGCTGAAATAGAAGATTGTACCGTCTCCATCCTTGAAGACCACATTATTGAATTCAAGAGAATCGCTTTCGCATACATTGAGGAGTTCCATATCATAGTCATGGCTCCATCCATATCCGAACGCACCTTGAGAACTGCTTTGGCTGTTGTAAGTTCTGTCAAGATATACTTCAAGACCCTCATTAGGGATCTGTGCGTCCCTCTGTACATAAACGAAGTTACCTTGGCTCTTCTCTATATATCCGTTCCCATTGGCAGTCTCAAATTCAGTGAACTCCCAGTACTCTTTCATACCAAGATTTTTAGCATATTCTTCTTCATCGATTACAGCACTACCTGCTTCAGTACTAAAGCTGCTCCTGTTTATTACATTACCGTAGGCATCTGTTTCTACAGCACATACTCTGTAATAAAACTCTGAGCTGTACAGTATATTGATTTCTGCGAAATACCCATCTTTTATACCGGATGCTGCTAAAGTTTCAGTACTTGGTTTAAAACCACTTTCTTCCCCTCTATACACTTCATATGAAATATTATCAGGTAATGTTTCCGGAATTATCCATGATAAATATGTCTTATAGTTTACTTTATCAACAGCACTAAATTCAGTAGGTGCGTAATTTTCCACCTCTGATATCATGAATTCCTCATTCAAGATATAGCTGTAGCAAATATCACATGTGGCTGTCGTAGGATCAGTTCCTTCCGGGACTGTGATTTGAAGTTGGAAACAATCAGTATATGCTATGCCTTCGTTAAGTTCAGTTACGAAATATTCCTGATTTGGCTGTATTTGAGTAAATTCTCCGTTTCCTGCTTTTATTCTATAAGTTGCTTCATCAATATTGCCATCAATAGTAAAGCTGATGACATCATCTTCTGTCTGTATTTCTTTAGCGACTGTATTTTCGGACACAGTACCATCTGACATTGAAACTGTTTCCTTGACATTAGATATAACAGGAACGTTGTATTTCCTGCTTCCATCAGTCTGTTCACTTACAACAAATACATCATGGTATGTATCCTTGTCATATTTAAGAACTTTTTCATCATTTATCAATGAATTGTCAGTCAAAGAATTATCGACATACCATTTCGCATTTTCACTTTCTTCTTTTAGAACAAGTTCATCTTGTGATGACTTGACGATAAACTTTCTTTCGCCCCTTTCTTGTTGTGCATTTCTTTCTATATGAAGTTCTGCCGATGTCTTGATTATTTCATCACTTTCAGCAGGTGCTGTCACATTCATTTCTGCAAAAGCACTGTTTCCTGCAATATCTTCTGCAATGAGTTTGAATGTATAAGTTGTTCCTGCTGTAAATGACGCATCATTAAACCCTACAAAGGTTATCCTGCCGTTTTCTACTAAAGTAGAACCTTCTTTGTATGGTTCTGCTTCATATTCTCCCGCAGACTTTTCTTTAACAAACAGTGTCCACTTATCAAAATTAGTATCTTTTGCTGTGCCTTCCAAATATCCTTTATCAAAACCTGATAAGGAAACAGTTGGGGCATTTTTATCTACAACAAACTGGCTGTATCTTACTGCTCCATCAACCCCTTCACTGCTGATACCCCTAACATATATGTTGTGAGTTCCTTCTTCAACAGGCACTGTGATCTGTGAAGTACCGCTCACAGCATTTTCTTCCGGAATGATATCATTCCAATCCTCTTCATCATTGAATCTGTATTGAAGCTTCTTGAGTGCAGTTCCTTCAGGGAACTCCCAGTTAAGTGATGAGGTGCTTGAATTGGTATGATCTATACTGATTTTAGGTTTAGGGAAAGAATTTTTGACTGTTACATCTTTTGTAACAGTCGTTTCATGTCCGGCTTTATCTTTGATATATAAAACTAATCTATATGTACCGTTCTCAGGGCATTTATCAACAGTATCAAATGCAGCAACATGGCTCATCGTATAGTTGCTGTAAATTTCTACTTTAGAATCATTATCGATAATGAGCTCGCCGCTTTCATCATTCTCATGTGTTTTATATATATCAAGTCTGCTTGTCTGGACCCCGCTGCCTTTGTCTTCTGCAGTAACAGCTATATTAACAGTTCCTTTGAGAATATCTGTAGATTCTCCTGTTGCTTGAGCTTTAGGGTCTATATTACCTGTAGGCTCTTCTATATCCACATGATAATCAATTGTTTCGGAAACTGTCTTGCCTGATTTATCTTTCGCCGTTACAACTATGCTATGTGTTCCTGATGAAGTAATAACACCTTCAGGAACAGTATAACTTCCTACACCGGCAGTATTTGTTACTGATGTTTCTGTTCCATCGTCAATTTTTATAGTAACTTTAGAAAAGTACTTATCATTTGCATTCCAATTTATTGTAGGTGTTAAGTTATCAGTATAGCTATCGCTGCTCGTAGAAGGTGTAATTGAGACATCTTCAAGAACCGGCAAATTACCATCCACATAGAATACTGCTGTTTTAGCCGTACCTACATATCCATTAGAATCTTTGCCTCGTATATACATCTTATATTTGCCTTCTTCAAGACACTTAGAATAATTTATGTATTTATAACTTGCGGATGCTGCTGCTTTGCCTATACTTCTATATGCGGTAAGATCCACTCCATCCGTACCAACATTTGTTGGAGATGGGTCATCTGAACTATATGGTACGATCTTATACTGTATCTGAGATAATATAGATGATTTTATACCAGACCAATTGGCATATATTGTTTCGCCCATTGGGAAATAACTTAGCGCAGAGCCGGTAGATTTACTCAACGTAAATGATGATGCGACTGTCGGTTTATCATAATATACAACAACCAGCTTCGGCTTATATGAGCTGGCACGACTACCTACAAAGCAACCAAAACTAGGGCTGGAGGTCTTGTTATATAACTGCAGCCCATAATTAGATATACTGCCACTTGCAACATTCTTCACAAAGGTTTTGACATCCCATGTCTTTGCGGCATAGTCAGTGCTCGATGTAGTTATCGTGTCATAGCATGTTGTACATGTAGGTCTATTGTTATATGTTAATGAGCTTATCGACCAGCTCTCAGTTATTCTATATATCCCTATCTTCTGACTTCCTACACAGTCAGGAGATTGATAAGCTGTGAACTTAGCACTACTTATGGATTTTCCACTTGTTACGGTTTTTAGGTCTATGAATTTTATATATGTACGATGTGTGCCTGTGCTGTTTTTACCTGAAGGCATCTTCTTAGTGCCACTTTCATAGAAATTAGTTCCGCCATATGTACTTCCGCTTATAACATAAACGTCTTTTACTTCAGAACTGCCCTGCCATGTATTAGTCGGATCTATAGTTACCGGATACTGACGTGCAGGATCATTAAGGTAGTCTTCGTCTATTGTCATTGTAAGGAGGTATTCTCCATCCTTACCTTCAACTTCTTCAAGCTCATATGTGATGTCCTCACTATACGCATCTCCGGTCGCATCATTCATCCAAGGTGCAGCAATAAATCCTGTGATTTCTTCGGTTTCATTATCATAGTATGTAATAGCACCATCGGTAACATTCTTTCTGGCGAACATACCGGTCAGATTCAGCTTATACTGAAATACATTTGTCTCAGATTTTTCGTTAAGTATTAATGTTTCTTTCACACTATCTTCAGTTGAAGTGTAAGTAACCTGAGATTCACTATCTTTATCCCCGTAAACTGCATTTACAGGAAGCTCTGCATTATCCTCATAAGCTGTCTGTATAGTGGCTTCTTCTTTCTTTGCAACTTTATTATTTACTGAAAGTCTGTTTATGCTTTCATTGGTCAGAGAGAATTCTATAGCATAATCCTGATATTCCATACGGACAGGTGTATTCTCTGACATTCTAACAGGCAGGTAATGTTTCTTATCACCTGCTTTATTCGTATATGAATATCCTTGCAGAGGCTTATCTTGTAAAGATGTTTCTCCCGTTTCTATTGTTTCAAGAGAAGGATCATAATCTTTTAGCTTTCCCTTGTCATCTTTAAATCTGACTTGTCCGCCATGAAAGACAGACATTTTCTCCCCTCCACCTAGATCATATGTTGTAATATCTTCGGTTTTTTCGACAATATCAGTCATCGTAACCTCATCAGGCGATTTGCTATTTTCGCTATTGTCGCCTGCAACAGCGAAAGCGAACTCAGGTATGAGCGTTACAACCAGGCAAATGGATAGTATCCATGCCATCATTTTCTTTTTAAATGAGTATTGTATGTCTGTCATTTTGCTTCCTCCCCATAAAAAAATTCCTCTATTTTTATAAAAGAGGAAGGAAACGACAATATGTAACAAGTTTTTTGAAAATTTTGTTTTTTTATTTTTGCTGTTGCATTTTTTTATTATTGCCCTCTATTAAAATAAAAGGAGAATCCAAATGAAAAAAGCATTATTATTATTCATTGCTACAGTTTTCGTAGCAAGTACATGCTTCATATGCCCGGCTACGGTATCTGCAAGCGAAATCACACCACCATCGCAAATTGAAATTGAAGAAGATGATACTGCACAAACGTATTCAACCAGTTGTATTATATCTTTTGTAAAAACATCTTCAACAACTGCTAGAGCGGAATCCATGGCTGCAAGACCCGGTGCTTCTTCAATAACATCTACTCTACAATTACAAAAAAAGTCAAATGGCTCCTGGGTAAATACCTCCAGTAAATCAACCAAAACTGTGCAAAGCACAAGCATAAATCATGTTAAAACATTTACCATATCTTCATCAAACACATATAGACTAAAAGTAACTATTAAATATGTGCGTGATGGTATAACTCTATCAAATTCATACTATAAAACACTATAAAAATACCAACCTTTAATAAGGTTGGTATTATATTCTTACCTTTATTTTTGAAGTCCTTTAGCAATACTAATTAACTTTTCTCTATCATTATGTCCATGCATTCCGATATCGATAGTTCCACTTTCTGTATATACTGTCACATAGTATTCCTCAAATGAATCTTCCCATGTCACTGATATTTTACGGTCACTCAAATCAATTATTTCATCGTTTTGCTGATTTTGATATGTATAATCATACGAGTCTCCATAATACAATCCTGTAATTTCTATTGCATCGCCTTGATTATTATATAGGTAACTCCACATGTAGTTTCCTGATTGCAGACCTTGAATACTTAGCGATTCAAGCGAATACTCTGGCGGAATATACTCCGGAATGTACAGTTGAGGGAAAAACTTTTTGGCTTTATCTATGTCCCCCTCATCTGTCGTCTCAAACGTTTCCAAAACATCTGTACTTTCGGAATCATCCTCATCAGTAAAAATACCGTTGATTCCTTCGTACAATCTATGCAAGATGCCCTTGTCTCCATAAGCATCCATACTATCTGATGACAATAGAGCTATATTTGCGCCTAGCAATACAATTATTGTTACAGCTGCAATTGAAGCTACACGAAGCAACTTGCTATGCTTCCTCTTTTTCTTACTATCGTCAGCTAAAAAAGATAAATCTATATTAGGTTCTTTAATGTCCTTAAGCACATCGTTAATGTATGCATCCTGCATTGCATCTGATAGCTGCTTATGTACTTTTTCATATGTATTTTTTTCTTTATCAGCCATTATAACACCCCCTTTTCAATGTCTAAGAACAGATTCCTAAGCTTATTCATAGCCCTTGAATAGAACACTCTGGTGCTGCCGTAATTTAAGTTCATATCTTCAGCAATTTGTTTTAATGGCAGCTCGACGACTAAATGAAGTGTCACTATCTCTTGACTTTGTTCATCCAGCATTTTCAGAGCTTCTATTACATGTGCTCTCCTTTCCTTTTCCAAGAAGCCTTCCAGTATATCTTTCTCAAGACATTCCAGGTTACTGTCACTTATCATTTCTATATTATCGTTTTCTTCAAGAAATTCTCTACTCTTCTTTTTCTTCTTTAGATATCCCCTTATTTCATTTCTGATAATGCCCTTTATCCATGTAAAAGGAGCCTCACGATTCTCTAATGAATCCAGTCCTTTCCATGCTTTCTCAAATACAGTTTGTACATAATCATCTGCAAGATTTTCATCTCTTATTACAGTAAGTATTATCTTCTTAACATCTGTTCTATAACAATATATATTGTTCATAAAGAACGTAGTTTTATCTTCATTGACCATATTTCTAACCTAACTAAATCTATTGCTGTAACTATATAATGATAAAAGCTTTCATATCAAAGGCTGTGTATACTATTTAAGTATACTTACACTTTTCTATGAAAGCAACTCATTCTTCTTTATCTAATTCAATTCTTACAACCTCTTCAACCCTGCAATCAAGTATTTCACATAGTTCTTCTAATGTTGTAAGATGCACATACTCACCTTTTCTCATGCGATGTAGTGTTCCCCTGTTGAAACCACGTTTTTCAGTGAGCTCATATGTGGATATGCCTCGATCACGCATTGTTTGCCACAAAGGTTCGTATGAAATTTTGCTCTTCTTATGCATAATCGTAACACTCCTCAATTAATTATATTTCCTAGTTTTCCCTCAGCATATACCTAATAAATTAGGTATATGCTGCTATGTCTTTTTTGAGTGTTACTATTACTTATTTACATAAAAAATCCTGCAGTATATGCTGGGTAATCAAAGTTGTTTAGGGTCTGAAATTTTAAAGGTAGAATTTTAGGGTCTAACATTAGGGTCAGAAACCATCAAGGGATCTGACCTTTTTTAGTTCTTCATCTATTTCTTTTTTAGGGTCTGGTTTTAGGGTATTTAAAAAGCGAGACAATTCATTGCCTCGCCTCGTCCTTTCTCTTAAGATGTATTTGCGGATAATCTAATAGAGAGGAGTTCACATGAATGATATCACAGATCTACTAGACTTAGAAGACTCTAATCTGAACATAACAGACGTCACACTCTCAGGAAATAAAGAAATCGTGACACTTGAAACTGTCCCTACCATCCATCACTGTCCTGTCTGTAATTACAGGATGTACTCTCGGGGAATCAAAACCAGAACTATCAATCGTCCAATACTTCAAGACACTTACCAGCTCATCATAAAGCTAAAACAGAGACGATGGCGATGCACTAACCCAATATGCGGTTATGAGGCTAATGAGACATTCAACTTTGTAAACAAGTATCGCAGAACATCTAATGCAACAGATCTTCTCATAGTCAACAGCTTCAGAGTTCTATCTAATACGGCTGTTAAGATAGCTGAAACATTTAAGACATCTGATACACATGTGCTGGATGTTTTCGATACCTATGTGAAAATGGGACGCCTTCCTCTATCTGATGCCATATGTATCGATGAAGTATATCTTGATATGGATCCTAGGTGCAAATATGTCATGGTGATCCAAGACTTTCACACCGGTCGAACTATCGATATGCTGCATTCAAGAAGAAGCAATGTTACAGAACCGTATTTCGCTTCAATCCCAAAAGAGGAATGCTTCGCTGTTAAATATCTTATCAGCAATATGTACAATCCTTACATCGCATATACCACCAAATACTTTCCCAACGCCATATCCGTTGTAGATTCCTTCCACGTGGTACAATGGCTCAATTGCTCATTAGAAAACTTTCTGCGAGGACTACTGCGTGAATTCAGGAAGCGAGATGAAGACACAAGACAAAAGAGAGAATTAGCGCTTGGAAGACCGGTTGCACATCATATGTCTGACGAAGTATATATCCTCAGCAAATACAACTGCTTTCTCCTTAAGAACAACGATAATATCCAATATCATGAAGATCATCGCATGGACAGACACTTCAGATATTACATGAATACATATAACTATGAGAGACTATTCTTTGATATCCATCCCGATCTTAAAACATTTCGTGACCTTAAAGAATCGTACATCAAATTCAACAAACGTAATGCAGGGAATTCTTCACAAGCATCTATAGAGCTGGATGAACTCATCAAGACTTATGCCCTAAATGATCATGATATTTTAAAGAGTTCTCATTGCTGCTCTACAAGCATCGCGAACATATCATCAACTCTTTCATCATGGTAGAACGTATTGGTGATGGTTCTGCCTATGAAAGTCGCTTATCAAACGGGACCTATTGAGGCGCTTAATCGAAAAGCAAAAGATCTTAAACGAAGCGGCCGTGGATATCGCAACTTTGACCATCTAAGAAACAGATTCTTGTTTTCAACCAGGATAGATCCGGCTCTTGATGGTCGTGAACCCATCCATTGGTCAGACGAAATTTAACGATATGATTATCCGCATTCTAAAAGGGACTTCACTTAAGAAGTCCCTTCGTCTCTTTATTCAATTTTGTCCCGAACTATAGACCCTAAAATTCGTCCCGAATATCAGTCCCGAAAATATTTGGCCATCTTCTCGCTCGAAACCCTATCGGTTGACCCTAAAAAACTTTGGCAAACCCTAAAAAACTTTGATTATCCTCTAAAAGGGACTTCACCTAAGAAGTCCCCTCGTCTCTTTATTCAATTCTGTCCCGAACGATAGACCCTAAAATTCGTCCCGAATATCAGTCCCGAAAATATTTCGTCTTCTTCTCGCTCGAAACCCTATCGATTGCCCCTAAAAAGCTTTGGCAAATCCTAAAAAGCTTGGATTATCCTAAAGAAGGAGCCCTTTATATATCTATCTAGATATTTTAAATTATTGCCAGCAATCAAGAACTACTTATTACATCTATTCTATATTTCAAGCCACCATAGAAAGCTAAATTACATGGAGTAATTCTCACCCGTAACTAAATACTGAACATACACTCAACTACATGTACAAAACCCTAGTTTTTTTTAGAGCGGACGTTCTTAAATAGTATACATACTTTAATTACTGTTTATATTTTTAAGAAAGATTTTAATTCTCTTAATTCTATTCGATCATCAAAAATCACGGCTCTACAAGCTTCTAAAGCATACTCTTTGTTTATTTTTTGAGTAACGTAAACATAACCACGCCACTTATATGCATTGAAACTTGATGCCCATTGCTCAAGTTTAACAAAATCATTAATAGACATTAATGTTCCGTCCCTGCCCAGCACATTTTTCTCACCTGGCGTTCCATATGACACCACCGATGGAAACACAAAATAGATATCAAAAACATCAAAATCTACAGGCACATTATTCTTTTCATATACCTCCACCAATTTATCATGTATACTTTTACGGATTTCCAAAACATCAACAAAAGTATTACCTTCAAACCGAGACATAAACCCTGCAATATATCTTTCATTAGATCTTGTATAATATGATATCATATTATTAATATCAGCATCCAACATATCCAAATCATATTCAGGATTACTGCGGATTCTATCCATCAGATTTTCGAGTTCTTTATCTTTACCCTGATCATTAATAATAATGTTTTGTACGATACTTTGACTTACCTCCAAACATCGTTTTGGCAAAGTTCTATTTCGAATATTATTTGCTAACTGCTCCAAATTAATGTTACCATATTTTGGAAACGGCTTTTTGTCACCTTGTTCCTTAGATAGACTTAATAAAGATGCTTCATCAAGGTTTAAAAAATCTGTATATGTATTAATCAAATCCAACTTTAACAATGCCTGAGAATAGTCTTTAATTATATCCTCAGTAATCAACACCTTTTGATGATAATAAATATAACTAAATAACATTATTTTACAAAATGTCAACTCTTCAATTGCAGTAACTCCATTCGCCTGAATAACCAATCTGTTCTCAATTTTCCCATCAATAGATAACGCATGTACTTTTATTTTTGTGAAGAGTCTCTCAATATCAAAATCCAATGCCAATCCAGCTGTGTAACTGTCCCTCTTTATATAATCCAGCTTGTCCACATCAAACGAACCATTGATGATAGAAGTTTGATAACTTTCAATCGTATCGTTATTTGTAATATTTACACCAATAATAATTTTACCAATATCCTCAAGCAACTTATCAACATTTGCCTTATTTGGATAATTTACAGCGGTTGAAAAAAAACTTTTAAAGGCATCACTATTTACTATAATTAATGACAGTAATTCATGTGGCTTCGGTTTAACTCCTAAAACTTCTTTTACATCTTTCCTCAATTCTGCAAAATCTTTTAAATTTCCGTATATAGATTCAGATAGGTGTGAATAGAAACAATGACCCACGTCATGCATAATGGCTGCTAAAATAAGCTTATTTTTGACCGCTTGGTTGATGGTAAAATTCTCACAATTTAAATTTATTCTATCCACCAAACGTTTAGTAGCCGCGGCTACACCCAAGGTATGTTCAAAACGAGAATGCCTAGCTGCAGGATAAGTTAAAACTGCCAACCCAACTTGACTAATATTTCGTAAGCGCTGGATCAATGGAGAATCAATTAATTGCATTTCCCATTCACTATATTCAGTTGATCCCCAAATAGGGTCATGTATTGTTTTAGCCTCAATACCATTTGTGCTGTACTCAGCCAACTTTTCCTGTACAAAATTGTTTACATCCGCTGAGATTTCAATATAACTTTTTTTATGTTTCAACTCCACCATAATCAAAATGCTCCACTTACTATGTTCGCAGCTTCAGCGTACTGCACATCAAAAGAACTTATGAAATTATCTGCTTCTTCACGACTAATATAAATAACGATTTTCTCATATGCAGGATTTAGTTTTCCAATCGCTCCAAATGTTTGTAACTTACATAAACTATCTTCTATATCAACTGATGTAATAGTATCTAAATGATTTTTAAAAGCTATATCCTCAAACAATAGATACGTTTCATCAGAATCTTTATAGTTATATAAAGTCGAAACTAAAGTGTCTTGACGTAATACAGTCTTCCCTTTTTTTACAAGTTCTGAAAAAATCAATAAGATACTCTCGTATGCCGTTATTTGAGGCCTCACTGTTTCCTTATTCATAACTCCTTCTTCCTATCCTTCCTAAACTCATTAAATCATATGCATCAAAATGGCATAAAAATACATAAATATTATATATTCTCTCTTTATTAAAGTCAATTAATATCAACCTCAGGCAATAACAACCCTACAAAACATCATCATGTATGGTAACAAATAAATTAAACATCAAATAAATAAAAACATACATCTTTCCTCTTTATGTGCCATATAAATGTTGGAAAGGTTCTTATCACATATTGATACCCTATTATTCTAGCATTTATAATTTCTACACACCTTGTATATTTTAGACCTCTTATTTAATCTACTCTTTATATACCCCTGTATGCAAATCCGTCCTTTGATTATATTTACTAATACTTCTTATCATATCTTTATATCTGTCAATTAGTGCATATACTCCTATCACCAAACTTCTACCATACTTAAAGATATATATGCTACCACTTAAAAAAATTTTATCATTTATATGTTTCAAACATATATCATAATTCTCTAACAGTCTAAAGATTTTATATGTGAAAATTTATTTATACAAAATAATAAAACATACCATATGCAACAATCAAAATCAATCTATAATCTACTAGATCATCTCTCCATTAAAAAATAGTGTGCTAAAAAAGCAGCTTATATAAATTATAGTGAATTTATCGCCACTTTACTATTTTATAATTTTTTCTTTTACTTCATACAAAGGTTATAGGATTTCTTCACTATCATTTTTTGTTCCTAATTTGTAGCAATAAATATTCCCTACCTATATTAATAGAGGCAATCTTCAATAAAATGTAACAATATAAACAATTGTTTATATTGTTACACTACATTATTTCTTTTATTATAATTACCTTTAATCTTTTTACCCAAACATATCATATGCCTTCCATGTTAATAATTATATTCCCCTTCTTATTAGAGCCTTTTCCTTGACAAAATGTTGCACTTTTCGCCAAATTTCTACAAAAAAACAACCGCTCGTTGAGCGGTTGCCTACATTTCATTCTCTTTAATTTCTACAGCATACCCTTCTCTCTATGGTACGCCTTGGCTGCAATACAGTCGTTCTTGATCTGATTGCTCAGTTCTTCGACGCTGTTGAATTTCATCTCAGGTCTTGTCTTCTTAACGAATTCTACCTTGATCTGCTTGCCGTAAAGTTCTTTGTTGAAGTTGAAAATATGAGTTTCAACATTCTTGTTATATGTTCCGATAGTCGGCTTAACCCCTACATTGGTGATGCTCGGATACTTGACTCCGTTGTAGATGCAGTATGTGATGTATACGCCGTTTGACGGGCTTGCCATGGTCTCATCGATCATGATGTTTGATGTCGGGAATCCGATAGTTCTGCCCAGCTTGTTTCCCACAACTACTTCACCGCCGATGGAGTAAAGTCTACCCATAAACTTGGCGCATTCTTCCATGCGTCCTTCTTCGATGAGCTTACGGATATATGTGCTGCTTACAACGATATCGTCGATGGTAAAAGGCTCCTGGATATGTATACCAAAGCCCTTCTTCATACCGGCACGCATAAGCACTTCAGGATTTCCTTCCGCCTTATGTCCAAAGTGATAATTGAATCCACAGTAAGCTTCTCTTATCCTAAATTTCTTGATCAAGATCTCATCAATGAACGCTTCCGGACTCATGTTCAGGATCTCAGGTGTGAACGGTATGTTGAACAGGTAGTCCACGCCCATCCCTTCCATGATCGCTGCTTTTTCCTCAGGATAGTTGATGTTCTTTACTGTCGGAACTTTCTCGAGCAGAGTTCTCGTATGATTTGAGAATGTGAAGACCGCACTCTTCAGACCGCCTGCTTCCGCACTCTTAACGGTCCTGTTGATGATCTCCTGATGTCCTCTGTGAACACCGTCAAAATTACCCAGCGCTATGACAGTAGGTTCTATATTATTAACTTCTTCAAGCGAATTAAAAATCTTCATTTTCGATGCCTCTTCTAAAAGTCATTTATCTGTCGACGAGTATCTTATCAGCCTTCAGCTGTCTCGATTTCTCGTCATAATATCCTGTCCCTAAAAATTCCCCTGTCTCGTAATTAAACACGCTGTAAAGCGTGCTGTAGCTTCTGCCTCTCTTGTTTACGAGGCTGTCATCTGTCACCTTAGGTTTTTCGATGACTTTTACCTGCTTCCACCTGATGGCGTTACCCATTTTGAAGTACTTGGCACGATCTTCACTCATCTCGATCTTACCAAAATGCACTAACGGCTTTTCGGTATCGATGATGAACTTCTCGATCTCGTCTTCTTCCATGGTCTTCAGAGCCTCAGGATCCACGCCGTCTTCGATACGGAATATCCCGCTCGCCACTCTAGTCAGTGCAGACATTGCCGCACCGCAACCAAGTGCTTCGCCCAGATCGCTGCAGATAGTTCTTATGTAAGTTCCCTTAGAGCATGTGACTTCAAAGGAAACTTCCATCTTTTCCATATCTATATTTTCTATGATAAATTCTCTGATGGTCACCTTGCGCGGCTTGACTTCTACCGTCTCGCCTTCTCTGGCATACTGATAAAGCCTCTTGCCGTTTACTCTCACAGATGAATACATAGGAGGATACTGCTCTATTTCCCCGTGAAAAGCGCCCAGCGCCTCTCTTATCGCTTTTTCCGTGATGCCTTCGGTGCTTCTCTCTTCCAACGTCTCTCCCCAAATATCGAGAGTATCGGTGATCAGCCCAAGTCTTGCTGTACATCTGTATGTCTTATCATCAAGATCGGTGTATTCCATCAGTCTCGTAGCCTTGCCGATATATATAGGCAAAACTCCGCAGGCCATAGGATCAAGCGTTCCGCCGTGTCCTATTTTTTTGACGCCTTTCAATCTGAGCACGCGGCGGCAAACTGCCACACAGTCATGAGACGTCCAGTCCTGCGTTTTGTTGAGTATCAAAATACCGTCTTTCATTAAAAATGTTCTCCGATCGCCTTTTTGATTGCATCCAGCGCTTCATCCATACCCATTTCCAAAGTGCATCCTGCGGCCTTTACATGGCCTCCGCCTCCGAAAACGGATACTATCTCTGCCACATTAGCATATGATTTAGCTCGCATGCTGACCTTGACAGCTTCGCCCTTTTCCTTGAGGAATGCTGCGATTTCAACGCCTTCAATATTTCTAAGCATATCGATAGTTCCTTCTGCATCATCCAGCACTGCACCTGCTTCTTCAAGCATCTGCCCTGTCACATATCCGACTGCAACCTTCCCTCCGAAGAGAAACTCTGCCCTTTGCAGGATAGATGCCTGTATCTTCAGTTTAGTCATCGGGATAGTCTGATACAGTTTCACATTGATAGCTGTATGGTCGATACCATGGGCCATCAAATCAGCTGCGATAGCGTGAGTATCAGCTGTCGTGTTGGAATACTGGAAGCTTCCCGTGTCGGTGTTGATTCCTGTGTATAGGGACTCTGCGACAGTTTTATCTATGAGACCTGTTGCTGCATCGCTGCCTTCAGCAACTGCCGCTTCCAATTCCTTTATCAACTTATAAATTAGCTGGCAAGTAGCCGCCTCGGATGGATCGATATAGTAGTGATCCCCGAAACCGTCTCCCGTAGCGTGATGATCCACGCAAAGATGCAGTTTCCCCTCGTCGAACTTGTCCGCAAGTGCAGGGAATCTGCCGTATTCTCCGCAGTCTACGCAGATCGATACGTCATGATCTTTCAGACAGTCCTTGTCGCGAGTAACGAACTCAGTGTCCATGAAGCTGATATATTCAGGAACTTCCTCATCCATCAATATCCATGATGTCTTGCCCATTTTTCGCAAAACGCGGCAAAGGGCCGCAGCTGATCCCAGTGCGTCCCCGTCCGGATTCGTATGTGTGAATATCAGTATAGTCTCTGCCGCTTTGAGAAAGCCGGCAAGCTCTTTTAATGAAGCGTTGCTTTTCATAGCGTCTCCTCGCTGCAATATCTATTCTTCGTCTTCATCCTCATCATGTCTGATATCCAGAGTGCTGATGAGTTCGTCGATGTGTCTGCCATATTCCAGTGATTTGTCGATCTTGAAGATCAGATCAGGAACATGTCTCAGTTTTATCTGTCTGCCGATTTCCTTACGGATAAAGCCCTTTGCACTGTTCAGTGCATCGAGAGTATCCTGCTGCTGAGCAGCTGCCTTTTCAGGATCTGAGTTCATGCCCAGAACGGAAAGATATACTGTCGCATAGCTTCCGTCACTGGTCACTTCAACTGCTGTTATGCTTATCATGGCAGAGAGCCTCGGGTCTTTCAGGCCTTTGAATAGAAGATCGCTGATGATCTTTCTGATTTCTTCGCCCATTCTTCCCTGTCTGTGTCCTTTAGCCATTTTGCCTCCTAATTAGTCTCTGGCGATTTCTTCCATAGTGAAGCATTCGATGATATCGCCTTCCTTGATATCATTGTAGTTTTCGATACCGATACCGCATTCATAACCCTGGTTTACTTCTCTTGCATCGTCCTTGAATCTCTTCAGTGAAGCGATCTTACCTTCGTGGATAACGATACCGTCTCTAACCAGTCTGATCTGTTCGTTTCTTACTACCTTACCGCTTGTTACATATGCTCCGCCTACGATACCTACGCCAGGTACCTTGAATGTATTTCTTATTTCTACTGTTCCCAGAACTACTTCCTTAAATTCAGGATCAAGCATACCCTTCATAGCGTTTTCTACGTCGTCGATGATATCGTAGATAACTCTGTATGTTCTGATCTGGATGCCTTCGCGTTCTGCGATAGCGCTTACTGCTGCACTTGGTCTTACGTTGAATCCGATGATGATGGATCCGGAAGTTCCTGCCAGCATGATATCTGATTCGTTTACAGTACCTACGCCTGTATGAACGATCTTAACTCTTACTTCGTCGTTTGACAGCTTTTCAAGTGAAGATACGATAGCACCTACTGAACCCTGTACGTCACCCTTGATGATCAGGTTCAGGTCTTTCACTTCTCCTGCATTGATCTGGCTGAACAGTTCTTCCAGAGTTGTGCTTGAGTTTCTAGCCATCAGTTCTTCTCTCAGCTTGAGAGCTCTCGCTTCTGCGATTTCTCTTGCTGTTCTATCGTCCTTAACTGCATTGAATACGTCGCCTGCCTGTGGTACTTCAGTCAGACCAAGTACTTCTACTGCTGTTGCAGGACCTGCGATCCTTACCTTTTCGCCCTTATCGTTAGTCATCAGTCTGATCTTACCGGAGCATGTTCCTGCTACGATAGACTTGCCTGATTTCAGTGTTCCGTTGAGTACTAAGAGACTCGCTACAGGACCCTTAGCCTTATCGAGACGTGCTTCAAGTACTGTACCTACTGCCAGTCTGTCAGGATTAGCCTTCAGTTCCAGAACTTCTGCCTGCAGCAGGATCATTTCCAGAAGGTTTACGATACCTTCGCCTGTCTTAGCTGATACAGGTACACTGATAACGTCTCCGCCCCAGTCTTCTACCAGTACGCCGTTGTTAGCCAGGTCTGTCTTAACGATATCAGGGTTTGCGCCAGGTTTATCCATCTTGTTGATAGCAACTATGATAGGAACGCCTGCAGCCTTAGCATGGCTGATGGATTCTATAGTCTGAGGTTTTACAGAGTCGTCTGCTGCTACTACCAGTACAGCGATGTCTGTTGAATGTGCACCTCTTGCTCTCATTGCTGTAAAGGCTTCGTGTCCAGGTGTGTCCAGGAATACGATCTTCTGTCCGTTGATTTCTACTTCTGAAGCACCGATGTGCTGAGTGATACCGCCGGATTCAGATGCTGTAACGTTAGTCTTTCTGATCGCGTCGAGAAGCGAAGTCTTACCGTGGTCAACGTGACCCATTACTGTGATGATAGGTGGTCTTGGCTTCAGATCTTCTTCCTTATCTTCGAATGTTTCGATGCCTTCCTCCACTTCTTCTTCCTCGATCTTACCGATCACTACCTGGATACCCAGTTCTTCTGCTAGAAGCACTACTGTGTCTTCATCGAGATTCTGGTTTACGTTAGCCATAACGCCCATCTTCATCAGCGTCATGATGATCTGTGATACTGTTGTCTTAGTCTGTTCCGCAAAACCGGCAACTGTGATTGGTACGTTGATCATTACTGTTCCCACTGGCAGGATCACCTCTTCTACTTCTGGTTCAACAACCTTAGGCTTATTGCTCTTCTTATTTCTAACCTGCTTTTCCAGAGACTTAGGAGCCATCTTGCCCTTCTTGCCGCCTCTTTCAAGCTTTGAGAACTTATCGTGTTCTTTATCCTTATCTTTATCTCTGCTCTTCTTATCGCCTCTTCCTGCGCCCGGCTTGCTGTTCATAACCTCTGCAGGTGCTTCTTCTCTTCTTGGAGCAGGTCTTGAAGGTCTTTCGTTTCTGGCGTTTTTGTCATTCTTTCTGTCAGGTCTTTCAGGTCTGTCGCCCTGTCTTCTGTCACCCTGTCTTCTGTCTGACTGACCTCTTCTTTCTCCTCTTTCAGGTCTGTCACCCTGTCTTCTTTCAGGTCTGTCGGAGCTTCTCTTAGGTCTTTCTTCTCTCTTTTCGGCAGATTTCTTTTCTTCTGCTCTCTTTTTAGCAGCTTCTGCTCTCTTTTCTGCAGCTTCGGCTTCTTCACGTCTCACGTCTTCTGCCTTCTTTACTACCTTGAGTCTTGAAAGTCTCTTAGGAGCTTCTTCCTGCTTCGGTTCTTCTGCCTTCTTTTCTTCAGCAGGTGCATCCTTTGGTTCTTCCTTTACTTCTTCCTTTGGTGCAGCCTTTGGCGCTTCTTCTGCATTAGGTGCAGGAGCTGCCTTAGGTTCAGCCTTCGGCTCTTCGGCAGGTGCAGCCTTTGCAGCTTCCTTAGCTGCTTCTTTTTCAGCTGCTTCTCTGGCCAGTCTTTCTTCCAGCATAGCCTTTGAAACTACCGGCTTGCCTACAGGCGGCTTAGGTCTTCCTTCTACTTCTTTTGAAACTACCGGCTTGCCTACAGGCGGCTTTGCTGATGCAGTTCTTTCAGTAGTCTTAGCTGCTGCCTTAGTAGTCTTCTTTACTTCAGGAAGCTTGATGTTTGCAGCTTTTGTAGTTACTTTAGGTTCCCCTGTCTTAGCTGTACTTTCAGTCTTCTTGGCAGTTGCTCTTACCACCTTAGTCTCTGTATGTGCACCGCTTCTTAAGATCGTATTCTTAACTGCCGTAGCATTTATATCAGACAGCTCATCGCTGATCTTTGAAACTTCTATTCCCATGCTTTTAGCTTTTTCAAGCACTTCCTTGCCGGTCAGATTAAGCTCTGCTGCCAGGTCTTTTATTTTCATACGCAATTCCTCCTTTACCGGTTTTCTCCGTATATTTCCTTCTTGATCACTTCTGAAAAATTGTTGTCACAGATTCCAAATACGCTTCTTCCCTGTGACCCGATGGCGCGTGACATTTCTTCACCGTCTCCGTACTTCACGTACTCTACGCCATGCTTTCTTATTTCTTTCATTATCTTCTTTTCGCTGTTTTCCGAAATATCTTCTGCCAGTATCATCAGCTTGATCTTTCCTTTGTTCATCCCAAAGGTGCAGGTGTTGACTCCTGCCATCAGGTTGCCTGATTTCTTGGCGAATCCAAGATAATTATTCACCTTGTTTTTCATAACTTTCCAGCTCCGTGAATATATTCTGCAGTTTTTCTTCCGATATTTCGATTTCGAAATTTCTCTGAAGACTTCTTCGCTTGCGTGCCTTTTCCATGCATGTTTTGTCAGGACAGAGATAAACACCTCTTCCCTTTGCCTTTCCTGTAGGATCCACTGTTACTTCTCCTTCGTAGCAGGCGATCCTCACAAGTTCGTTCTTCGGCTTTGATTCCATGCATCCGACACATCTGCGCATCGGTGTTTTCTTAGTTTTCGACATATTCAATACCATCTTCTTCATAGTATTCATCATCATACTCTTCGAAATCTTCGTCTCCGAAGTACTGAGTATGGCTCTTGATATCTATCTTCCAGCCGCAAAGCTTAGCTGCAAGTCTTACGTTCTGACCTTCCTTACCGATAGCCAGTGACAGCTGATAATCAGGAACTACTACTGTAGCGGCCTTTTCTTCTTCATCAACCATTACTTCTTCCACCTTAGCAGGGCTCAGTACGTTCTTGATGAGGATCCTAGGATCTTCATCCCATGTAGTGATGTCGATCTTTTCTCCGAAGAGCTCATCTACGATGTTCTTTACTCTGCTTCCTGCAGTTCCTACGCATGCGCCTACAGGATCCACGTTTTCGTCTTCTGTATATACGGCGATTTTTGTTCTTGAGCCGGCTTCTCTTGCGATGCTCTTGATTTCCACAACGCCATCTTCGATTTCAGGCACTTCCAGTTCGAAGAGTCTTTCTACGAATCCCGGGTGAGTTCTTGAAAGGAATACCTGAGGTCCCTTAGTGCTCTTTCTTACATCCATGATGTAAGCCTTGATCCTGTCGTTGACTCTGTATCTTTCTCCGTGTGCTCTTTCTCCTGCAACCAGGATACCTTCGGTATTTCCCATGTTCACGAAGATCGTTTCGTTGCTGATTCTCTGTACTGTACCTGTGATCAGGTCGCCCTGTCTGTCGATGTAGTTATCGAAGATCATGCCTCTTTCGGCTTCTCTGATTCTCTGAACTACTACCTGCTTAGCTGTCTGTGCCGCGATTCTTCCGAAATCCTTAGGAGTTACCTGGTATTCAACTACGTCGCCCACTTCATATCTAGGGTCGATTTCGAGAGCTTCTTCCAGTGAGATTTCTGTGAATTCATCTTCAACCTCTTCAACTACGTCTCTTCTCATCAGTACGTCTACATCGCCTTCTTCTCTGTCGATGCTTACTCTTACGTTCTGAGCTGTTCCGTAGTTCTTCTTGTAAGCTGAAACCAGTGCTGATTCGATAGCTTCGATGAGGACATCCTTTGATATTCCTTTTTCTTTCACTAAATCATCGATAGCATAAATAAATTCCTTATTCATTTTATTTTATAACCTCCTAATTTAGAAAATAACGGCCAGATTAGCTTTTGCTATTTCTGCCAACTCGAGTTCCCACTTTTTATTATCATGGTCAGTAACGGTAACTGTTTCTCCTTCTATGCTGTCAAGCACGCCCTGGATATTCTTAGTACCATCCTTGCCCTTGTATAATCTTATTTCCACTTCGCTTCCCTCATATCTCTCATAGTGAGCTTTTGTCAGAAGCGGTCTGTCCATTCCCGGTGAGGAAACTTCCAGATAATAGTTTTGTTCGATAGGATCTTCTTCATCCAGCTTTTCGCTTAAGAATCTGCTTACCTTCTCACAATCTTCTGTACCGATATAGCCTTCGCCTGATGCCATGTCGACATAGACTCTCAGAAACCAGTCCTTGCCTTCTTTAACGAATTCGATGTTGTAGAGTTCGTAGCCTTCTGCTGCGAGAAAATCCGCCATCATTTCAGCTGCGATCTCAGTGATCTTTTTCTTTGCCATTTTCTATCCTTTTCTTGTCTTTTTAATCACAAAACTTTAATTACAAAACGAAAGAGTGGGTTTTGCCCACTCTTGCTTCAATCAAATGCTATTGTCTTAAAGTATATTACCACAGAAACCTTGGAATTGCAAGGGTTTTGTAGAAAAATTTTCTATTTAAAACAGACTCATCTGTGCCGTCTCCGGCAATCCTTCCAGTACTCCGTGCTGGCGCATTTCGTCGAGGGCTGTTTTGTTGATCTTGCCTCGTTCACTGATGTCTTCGACTGTTTCGTATGGTCTGCGCAGATATTCTTCATGGAAAGTAGTCGCAGCGCCTTCGCCTACGCCTGTGATGGCTACGAACGGCAGCAGTACCTTGCCGTCATGTGCCAGGAATCTGAGGCTGTCGGAGATGCCCAGTCTTGCCGGTGCGAATTCGTATCCGCGGGCATACATTTCGTAGGCTACTTCCAGCACGATGAATTCGTCTTCTTCTTTTTTAGATGCATCCTTGCCTTTGCGGATTATTTCATCCATTCGTTCTTCCACGGCTTTCTGTCCGCGAAGGATGACCTTCTCATCGAAGTACTGCACCTTAGCGGTGAACCATACTGCATAGAATTCCACAGGATGGTATACCTTGTAATATGCTATGCGTGCTGACATCATTACGTATGCCACAGCGTGGGCCCTAGGGAACATGTACTTGATCTTTTTGCATGAATCTATGTACCAGTCAGGAACGTCATGCTCACGCATCAGCAGCTCCTGCTCCTCAGTCAAACCCTTACCCTTACGGACTTTTTCCATGATGGTGAAGGCGTCTGCATTAGGCAGTCCCTTGAGACGAAGATAGTTCATGATGTCGTCTCTAGTAGCGATGGCTTCCTTCATAGTCGTAACTTTGTTTACGATCAGGTCCTGGGCATTTCCCAGCCACACGTCCGTACCGTGGGAAAGCCCTGATATACGCACCAGTTCTTCGAAGCTTGTCGGCTGGATATCGTCCAGCATCTGTCTTACGAACTTGGTACCGAATTCAGGGATACCGTAGCTTCCGTGAGTGAATTTATAGTCAGGATCCTTGATGTCCAGACCTTCGGTGCCAACAAAAATCGTCATCACCTTATCGTCCTTGATCGGCACAGTCAGCGGATCTACACCTGTCATATCCTGAAGCTGTCTGATCATGGACGGAGCATCGTGGCCCAGTATATCCAGTTTCAGCAGGTTCTGGTCGATAGAGTGATAGTCGAAGTGCGTAGTTACGATATCGGACTTCACATCATTGGCCGGGTGCTGTACAGGACAGAATTCGTATATCTCATGACCTCTAGGCACGATGATGATGCCGCCCGGATGCTGACCGGAAGTCTTCCTCACACCTTCGCAGCATGAAGTCAGTCTGTCCAGCTCGAACTTATTGACATTCATCTCACGCTCTTCGAAGTACTTGGCAACGTATCCGTAAGCAGTCTTATCCTTGATAGTGCCTATGGTTCCTGCCTTATATACGTTCTCTGAGCCAAATATCTCTTCTACGTATTTATGTGCTGTAGCCTGATATTCTCCTGCAAAGTTCAGGTCGATATCGGGCTCTTTGTTTGCTTCAAATCCAAGGAAGGTTTCGAAAGGTATGGTAAAGCCTTCCTTCCTGTACGGTGTGCCGCAGATAGGACAATTCTTATCCGGCATGTCCACTCCGCAGTCATACTGTGTGCCGTCTCCCCATTCCATGTGCTTACATTCAGGGTTTGGACAGAGGTAATGTGCTGCCAGCGGATTTACTTCAGTGATGCCTGACATAGTGGCCGCAAAGGAAGATCCTACCGATCCTCGAGAGCCTACCAGATATCCGTCTGAAAGTGATTTCTGCACCAGCATTTCAGCCGATCTGTACATCACGGCATAGCCGTTATCTATGATGGAGTTGAGTTCCTTATCGAGACGAGCTCTTATCTCTTCAGGAAGCGGCGAACCATACATTCCTTCCGCACGTTCATCGCAAACTCTTCTCAAGTAATCTTCTGCGCCGTCGATCTTAGGTGGGAACTTGCCCTTTGGTACCGGCATCATCGGCTCGATCATGTCGGCGATCTTATTCGTATTCGTTATAACTACTTCATACGCTTTTTCTTCACCAAGATAAGCGAATTCTTCCATCATCTCATCTGTAGTTCTGAAATAAAGTCCTTCGTCACCTTCAACATCCTTGAAGCCTTGTCCTGCCATGAGGATCCTTCTGTAAAGGGCTTCTTCCGCGTCGAAATAGTGAGCATCGCAAGTAGCACAGACAGGTTTATCGTATTTCTCTCCGAGAGCTACTATCTTCCTGTTGAATTCTCGCAATTCTTCTTCGCTTGAAACAGTGCCGTTCTTCAGCATGAAGCTATTGTTTGCTATTGGCTGGATCTCCAGATAATCATAGAAATCAACGAGTTCTTTCAGTCTGTCTTCATCTGCACCGCTCATAACAGCTCTGAAGATTTCTCCTGCTTCGCAAGCCGATCCCAATATAAGACCTTCCCTATGAGCAGCCAGCACTGACTTAGGGATCCTAGGTCTTCTGTGATAATACTCAAGATGTGAAAGAGAAACCAGCTTATACAGATTCTTCAGCCCTTCTCTGTTCTGAGCGAAGATTATGATATGGTTAGTCCCTCTTCCCTTGTAATCTATAGTTCCGTCAGGTGCGATAAGACCATCATCGTCGAGAAGGTATCCTTCGCATCCGTATAATATCTTTATTTCCTTACCGGCATGTGAAGCATCAGGGAAGCTCTGAACTACACCATGGTCAGTGATAGCCACTGCCTTATGTCCCCATTTTTCTGCAGTCTTGACCATGCGCTTCACATCGTTGAGCCCGTCCATGGCACTCATCTTAGTATGGGCATGGAGTTCCACACGCTTTTCGGGATATGTATCTGTTCTGTCTTTTTTCTCTATTTTTTCAATGTTGTCAGCCATCACTGTGACACAGTTATCGAATCTGTCCCACTGAGCAAGCCCCTGGATCTTGATCCCGTCGCCCTTACCGAAGTGTTCGTCGATATCGTCCCACTTCTCATTGAGAACGAAAGCTTTGACACAAATACTTGTCCTCTTATCAGTGATAAACAGGCTTGCTAATTTACTGTCTTCTCTGATAGTCCTGCTGTCCTTATTGAACAATTCGCCTTCTATAACTACATTACCGCTCTCTGAATGTATGTCTGCTATAGGAGTCGGCTGCTTAGTGATGGCAGAACCCATGATAAGATTTCCCTTTACAGGAACATAAGTCCTGCGGCGCTTCCCTCTGAACGGTTTCTCACCGCCTGCTTTAGCTGCACCTCCGTTACCGCCGCCTGCTGCTCCAAAGCCACTGTTTCCTCCGGATCCGCCGCTTCCCGGTGCAGGTCCTGCAGCGAACGGAAGGTCTTCTGAAGATTTTTCTCTTGAAGCTGCAGCTGCTTCAGCTGCCTTTTCCTGATGCTCCTCGAAGACGATCCTTTCCTTTTCTTCCAGCTGTCTTCCGGCATCCTTGTACTCATCCGAATCGTTCTCGAAAATAACCTGTACATCTAGTTTCAGATCGCGCTTCAAAAGCTGAGCGAACTTATCGGCAACTTCCTTATTGAGCACATCTACCGACAGCTGACCGAGGGCGAATATGGTCAAAACGCCACCATCAAGCCTGAATCTGTCTGTATATATAGTCTTGGTAACATGGGCATATCTGCCATTTACCAGTGTGATCATGTGATAGATGTAAAACTGCAGAGCCTCTTCAGGTGTCTGAAGCAGATCCTTATATGAAAACCTCACTTCTACATCTTCTACATCGCGTAGCTGTCCCAGGATGGATCTTCTGAACTTATCGACCGCCTCATAAGGCAGCACAAAATTAAGCTCTAATTCCAGAGTGAGCGTACGGCTCTCCTCTGAAATCACAGCTTTTTTTGTTTCAAGTTTAAGGTCTTCTTTTGTCAGATTTCCCAGTTTGGAAAAATCAATCGAGTTTTCCAGTATTCTTCGCATATTCCTCTGCCATCTTCATAAGTTCATCAGCAATATCTTCTTCTTTTACAGACTTGACTATTTCTCCATTCATGAAGAGCAAGCCCTTGCCTTTGCCGCAGGCAACGCCAAGATCTGCACCCTTTGCTTCTCCCGGACCGTTCACAGCGCAGCCCATAACGGCTATCTTCAGATCATGAGCGCCCTTTGCATTGAGTTCAGCAGCACGTCTTTCAACAGCTCCTGCGATCTTTTCAAGATCCACCTCAGTCCTGCCGCATGTAGGACATGACACGATCTCTATGCCCTCTTTTCTCATGCCGAGGGCTGTCAGCAATTCTTTCGCAAAGTGCACTTCTTCCACAGGGTCAGCTGTAAGGGAAACTCTTAAGGTATCTCCTATCCCTTCAAGCAAAAGCGCGCCTATTCCTGCTGCTGACTTTATCTTGCCGCGTGA
>JAFQBD010000068.1 GCA_017416795.1 Bacillota bacterium
ATGACTGCTGTAGAATTCGCAGACCTTTGTATCAAGGGGCTTTGTAACATGATCCTGCCTCTGATGCTGATGGTACTGGCATGGGCGTTCGCGGCTGTAAACGACGAGATCGGATTCACTCAGTATGTTATCGATACAGTATCAGCTAACGTAAGCGTGGCAATGCTGCCGTTCGTAGTATTCTGCGCACTGGCTGTAACAGAATTCATCACAGGTACTAACTGGGGAATGTACATAATCGCACTTCCTATCGTTATTCCTCTGGCAATGCAGATGGGAGTACACATGCCGCTGGCAGTAGCAGCAGTACTGTCTGCCGGAGTACTTGGAAGCCACTGCTGCTTCTACTCCGATGCTACTATCCTGACTTCAGCAGCATGCGGATGCGATAACTTCAGA
Organism: Bacillota bacterium; assembly: GCA_017416795.1. Classification (GTDB taxonomy): domain Bacteria; phylum Bacillota; class Clostridia; order Peptostreptococcales; family Anaerovoracaceae; genus Lentihominibacter. Next base: position 400 of record JAFQBD010000068.1, read on the forward strand.
CACGCTATAACTCAGATGCCGTTCGGACTTTTGGCAGGAGTTGTCTCTGCGATACTCTTCCTTGTATTCGGTTTCGTGATGGCATAGGAGTATAAACAAACCTCCGAAGAATTCATCAATAAACTAAGCGATATGGGCGCTGCATCAAATGATGCGGCGCTTTTTGTCGGAATCAACATATCGCTATGGTTTAACCATTTTTGTTCCGACAGCATATGATATACATATCATAGTTGGGAGGGATCATTTTGTATAAGGTGGTTGTTATAGGCGGAGGCTGGGCAGGATGTGCGGCAGCAATTGCTGCGAGGAAGGCAGGTGCAGACGTAACACTGCTCGAAAAAACAGATATGCTGCTGGGCCTTGGCAATGTTGGCGGCATAATGAGAAATAACGGCAGATTCACAGCTGCCGAAGAAAATATCGCTCTTGGTGCAGGCGATCTGTTCGGGATCACAGACAGGTGCTCCCGCCATATAAACGTAGACTTTCCGGGACATGAACATGCCAGCCTTTATGATGTGACGAAGGTGGAACCTGAAGTGAGGCGCCTGTTAAAGTCACGTGGCATAGGCATCAGATTCATGACCCGCGCGGTAGACGTGATCAAGCGTGGTGATGACATAGAGAAACTGATACTGGCAGGCGGAGAAGAACTTGAAGGAGATGTGTTCATAGAAACGACAGGCTCTACGGGAGGACCGGGCAACTGCCTTACATACGGCAATGGCTGCTGCATGTGTATACTTAGATGTCCGGCATTTGGTCCGAGGGTGAGCATCAGCGCTAAAGCCGGCGGACGCGATATCATGGGACAGAGAAAGGACGGATCTTTCGGAGCTTTCAGCGGCAGCGGCAAGCTGGAGAAAGCATCCCTGTCCGAAGAGATACGGCAGGCTTTGAACGAGAAAGGCGTAGCAGTGGTTCCTCTGCCTAGGAGTGCAGTAAAAAAAGAGAAACTTGATATGAAAGTCTGCAAGCAGTATGCCCTCGATGAATTCGCAGAGAATATAGTGCTCCTCGATACGGGATATGCCAAGATAATGACTCCGTTCTTCGAGCTGGAAACTCTCAGGCAGATCCCTGGGTTCGAAAACGCCAGATATGTGGATCCTTATGCAGGCGGGAAAGGCAATTCGATAAGGTATTTATCAGTAGCGGAAAGAGAGGATTCTCTCAAAGTGTCAGGTGTGGGTAACCTCTTCTGCGGTGGGGAAAAAGCGGGCCTTTTCGTAGGTCATACGGAAGCGATATCAACAGGCTCACTGGCAGGTCATAATGCCGTAAGATTCGTCAGAGGAATGAAACCGCTGCAGCTGCCTACAGGGCTTGCTATAGGAGATCTGATATCCTTTGCGGGTAAGAGTCTGGAAAGCGCAGAAGGATTGATGACAAGATTTACCTTTGCAGGAGCTGAGTATTTCGAGAGGATGAAAGAAAAAGATCTCTACTCCATCGATCCCGATGAGATCAGAAGACGGGTGAGAAGATACGGCCTTGAAGGTATATATGAGGAAAGGCTTATGTAGAAGATATGCTTTTTCACCTCTTGAATTCCATATAAATGGGGAGTATAATCTAAATAAACATATGTCAAAAATTACGGGCCTCAGTGCCCGTATTAAAACGACCACAAAAGAAAGAGGTACATAGAAATGGATAAAGAAAAGAATATGCAGGCAGAAGGCTGCGGATCAAGCTGCGGCGAAGGTTGTGATTCAGGAAGCTGCTCAAGCTGTCCAAGTGCAGGAAACTGCAGCAGTCAGCCACAGAGCCTTATCGAAGAAACTAATTCATTTAACGATATCAAGAAAGTTATCGCTGTAGTAAGTGGTAAGGGCGGCGTCGGTAAATCAATGGTGACTTCATTGATGGCAGTAAACATGCAGAGAAGAGGTTTCAGAACTTCTATCCTGGATGCTGACATCACAGGCCCTTCGATCCCTAAGGCTTTCGGGATCACTGAGAAGGCATCAGCTAACGAACTGGGGATATTCCCTATCCTGACTTCAACAGGTATCGGCACTATGTCAGTAAACAATCTGCTTGAAAACGATACAGATCCTGTAGTATGGAGAGGTCCTGTTATCGCAGGTACAGTTAAGCAGTTCTGGACAGACGTACTGTGGGGAGATGTTGATTATCTCTTCGTAGATATGCCTCCGGGAACAGGCGACGTTCCTCTTACAGTATTCCAGTCACTTCCTGTAGACGGGATCATCGTAGTTACTTCACCTCAGGAACTGGTATCCATGATCGTAGGAAAGGCTGTTAAGATGGCTGAAATGATGGATATCCCTGTACTGGGCCTCGTTGAAAACATGTCATACTTCACTTGCCCTGACTGCGGCAAGGAAATCCCTGTGTTCGGACCAAGCAAGGTGGAAGAAGTTGCTGCAGAATATGGTCTTGATGTTTTGGGAAGACTTCCTATCAACCCTAAACTGGCAGCAGCATGCGATAAGGGAATGATCGAGCTTTACGAAGGCAACTGGCTGGACGGCGCTGCAGAAAAGCTGGAAAATCTGTAAATAAATCAAAGGGCGGTAAAGATGCCGCCTTTTTCATTGCAATAAATAAGCGGCTTTAAAAAGCCGCTCTTATTTTTTTGCCTGCCATTCTGATCATTTTAAGCAGTGATCCCATTACCAGAAGACCTACAGCTATAGCACCGGCAGAAAGAAGTGTCTGGGTTGCTTCCGTGGCAAACCCTGACATATCATTATTTATGAGTTCAAGCATCATCCTGTACATACCTGCACCCGGAACCAGTGGCATGATCCCAGGGATGATGAAAATAGTGGATGCATCTTTTAGAAGTTTTGAGAATATATCGCTCAGCAGAGCAACAGTACATGCACCGAGGAAACATGCCATTACAGCCGTGAATCCATAGCCTGAGGCGACTTGATAAGTGAGCCAGCCCAAAGCGCCTATCAGAGAACATACGAAGATATCTGATTTAGGTACTCTGAAAATGATGGTAAAGCCAAAGGTGGCAAGGCCTGCATATAGGAATTGAGTCAAAAGAGATGTTGTCATACAAGAACACCTCCCGTCATTTCCCAGACTTTGAGGACTACACCGGCTCCGCATGCGAGGCCGACGGCTATAAGCAGGGCTTCCATCAGCCTAGCTGTTCCTGCCAGCATATCTCCCGACAAAAAGTCTCTGATAGCATTAGTGATAGCAGCTCCGGGTACAAACAACATTATAGTCCCAATGATTATAGGGTCATAAGAAGCGTCCGGAATAGACGAGGCTGCGAGCAATGCTATCAGTGCGGCGAGCCCGCAGCAGAAGAAACACCTTATAAATGAATTTACGTTGAGCTTTCTGAACATTATAGAAAAACAGTAGCATGAGACGCCTGAGATCGCTGCAACAAGAGCGTCGATGATAGTTCCGCCGAATATAACAGCGAAGAAGCTGCAGACGATAGCAGCTGCCAGTGTTCTTACCATATAAGGATATTCTTCTTCTCTGTCGATTTCTCTCAAGATATCCATTCCTTCTTCTACAGAAAGATCTGTATCAAAAAATTCTCTTGAGAAGTGATTTACTTTAGATATCTTGCTGAGATTCGTTCCTGTTTCATGGATCCTCTTGATATATGTTAGTGGATCATCGTTTTCATTTCCACTGTCCATTGAAACGAATATCCCCGTCGGAGTAGCGAAAACTTCAACATGCTTTATCCTGCCGGCTTTGCAGATACGAGTCACCGTGTCTTCAACTCTATATATTTCTGCGCCGTTTCTCATCATTATCTCTGCTGCATATACAGCAACTATGAGTATTTTTTTCTGAAATACGTTTACCATTTGTTCCTCCATGTTATAGAGTTCAAAGTCCCGAACTCCATAAAAGAAGTATATCAAAAAAATTCAAGCCTGTCGATTGAATAGATGCGACAAAAAATATGTGCACATCAGGCTTCTAAGAATTATTTTCTTGTTGACCAAGCTGCCCGAGGATTGTATAATTGTATACGATAATACAATGTTACAGTGTAGCAATAGCGCAGTAAGACTTTAATCGCATAAAGCGCGAAGAAATACATAACAACAGGAGGTATGACAATGGGCAAAACATTAGCTTACAAGATCTTAGAAAACCATCTTATAGAAGGGACTCTCTCAGCAGGGGAAGAGATCACTATCAAGATCGACCAGACATTGACACAGGACTCAACAGGTACTATGGTGTACCTGCAGCTGGAAGCCATGGAAGTAGATAGAGTGAAGACTGAACTTTCCGTGGCATACATAGATCACAATACTCTGCAGACTGGATTCGAAAACGCAGACGATCACGAATTCATCAAGAGCGTAGCTAAGAGACACGGCGTGCTTTTCAGCAAGCCGGGCAATGGCATCTGCCACCAGCTCCATCTTGAAAACTATGGTAAGCCGGGCAAGACTCTGCTGGGATCAGACAGCCATACACCTACAGGCGGAGGCCTCGGCATGATCGCTATCGGTGCAGGCGGTCTTGATGTGGCGGTAGCTATGGCAAAGGGCACATACAGCTTGACAGCACCTAAGGTAGTAAAAGTGCAGCTCAACGGTGCGCTTAGACCTTGGGTTTCTGCTAAGGACGTTATCCTCTATGTATTGCAGCAGCTTACTGTAAAGGGCGGCGTAGGCAAGATCATAGAGTATACAGGAGAAGGCGTTAAGAGTCTTTCTGTAACTGACAGAGCAACTATCACGAATATGGGAGCAGAACTGGGTGCAACTACATCAGTATTCCCTAGTGATGAAAATACTTATGAATATCTCAAATCGCAGGGCAGAGAAGATGCATATACACCTCTGGCAGCAGATGAAGACGCAGTTTATGATGAAGAACTGATCGTAGATCTGGATCAGCTGACTCCACTGGCAGCTATGCCTCACAGCCCTGATAACGTTGATGCGATCTCCAATATCGGCAGCATCAAAGTCGACCAGGTTGCCATCGGAAGCTGCACTAATTCATCATATACAGACCTGATGAAAGTCGCTGCCATTCTCAAGGGCAAGAAAGTCCATCCTAATGTGAGTCTCGTCATCTCACCGGGATCAAGCAAGATCATGGCTAAGATGGCCGAAAACGGTGCGCTGGCAGCTATAATCAATGCAGGAGCCAGAGTTATAGAAAATGCTTGCGGCCCATGTATCGGTATGGGACAGTCGCCTAAGTCAGGAGCCGTTTCCTTAAGGACTTTCAACAGAAACTTCAAAGGAAGAAGCGGAACTCTCGATGCAGACGTATATCTGGTAAGCCCTGAGACTGCAGCAATATCAGCTATCACAGGTGTGCTGACTGACGGGATGAAGAGTGGCGAAACGCTTCCTGCTATCGATGCAGTAGACTTTGATCCTAACGACAATTTCGTAGTATATCCGTGCGGATGTGACAAGTGCAACACAGAAGTCGCTATGGGACCTAATATCAAACCGTTCCCTAGAAATACGGCGCTTCCTGAAACAGTGGAAGCTACAGTAGTCCTCCACGCAGGCGACAACATCACAACAGACGATATCATGCCTTCAGATTCAAGGCTGCTGCCATACAGATCCAACATCCCTCACCTGTCCAATTACTGTTTCGAAAAGATCGATGCGGGATTCTCCGGAAGATGCAAAGAGGCAGGTTCATGTGTCATCATCGGTGGCGACAATTACGGTCAGGGAAGCAGCAGAGAGCATGCGGCACTGGCACCGCTCTATCTTGGCGTCAAGTTCGTCGCAGCCAAATCATTCGCTAGGATACACAGATCCAATCTGATCAACAGCGGTATCCTTCCGCTGGTATTTGCAGACCCTGCTGATTACGACGACTTCAAACTTGGCGATGTACTCGTGATCGAAAACGCACCTGAGCAGGTGAAGGCAGAAACTATCATCATCAAGAACAAGGCGACAGGCAAAGAATACGTGACTAAGCCAAACTTCTCAGAACTTGAGATCAACATGATTCTCAAGGGCGGCAAGATCAATGCTATAAAGGAGGGCTAGAATGACATACACTGAACACTTCGCGAAAATCGTCGAGGAACAGCTGGCTCGAGTTGAACGACTCAAGGCCTCTTCTGAGATAACAGATTTCGCGACTAAAGATAAAATAATAATCGGAACTATCGATGGGGACGGTATCGGTCCTATCATCATGGACTCATGCAGAGCCATCCTGGAAAAGCTGCTGGCTGATGATATCGCATCAGGCAAGATCGAGCTTAGAAAGATAGACGGGCTTACTCTTGAAAATCGTATTGCCAAGATGGAAACAGTACCATCAGATGTACTGGCAGCTATCAAGGAGTGCGACCTTTTGCTCAAAGGGCCGACAACTACTCCGGGCAAAGGCGATAACTTACCTAATATCGAAAGCGCCAATGTTACTCTCAGAAGAGAGCTTGACCTTTTCGCCAACGTAAGACCTGTAGTGATCCCTGAGAAGAATATCGACTGGATCTTTTACAGAGAGAACACAGAAGGAGAATATGCTCTGGGAAGCAAAGGCGTAGATATCAATGACGATATCTCTATTGACTTCAAGGTGACTACTACTCTAGGAACGAAGCGTCTGGCTAAGGCGGCGTTCGAATATGCCAAGAACAATGGCAATAAGAATGTTTCCATCGTTACGAAGGCCAACATCATGAAGAAGACTGACGGTAAATTCCTCAGCCTCTGTCAGGAAGTTGCGGCAGATTATCCGGATATCAAGACGGATGACTGGTATGTGGACATCATGGCGGCAAATCTGGTCAACGATCAGATAAACAGTAACTTCAATGTATTCATCCTGCCGAACCTCTATGGCGACATCATCACCGATGAAGCTGCACAGCTTCAGGGCGGCGTGGGCACTGCAGGGAGTGCCAATATCGGCGGCAGATATGCCATGTTCGAAGCTATCCACGGATCAGCGCCTAGAATGGTCATCGACGGTATCGCAGAATACGCCAATCCTGCCAGCATAAACAGAGCGGCAGTGATGATGCTGAGACATATCGGATTTACAGAAAAAGCAGAGTCTTTGGAAAAGGCCCTGGACGAGGCACAGACTGCCCTTGACATGCCGGGAGACGGAACAGGAAATACAGCTGCAGACTTTACATCATTTATGCTCGAGAGAGTGTAGAGCATTTCTGAAAGCTTTAAGAATGAAGATGTACTGCTGATCAAGAAAGGAACGAAGAATGGTACTTTATAAATTCTCAGACGATATGGAACTGAATAATGCACCGCTTTATAACAGCTTGCTGGGTAAACTGCAGAAGGATATCCTGACAGGTGAGCTCAAGCCGGGTCAGAAGCTGACAGAACAGAGCCTTTGCAAGACTTACGGAGTCAGCAGGACACCTGTGAGAGAAGCTCTTCGTCAGCTGGAAACTGACGGTCTCGTTGAGAACATCCTGAACCGCGGTGCATTCGTCATCGGTATGACAGATCAGGACTACGAGGACATGTTCGAGCTGCGAAAGGCTTATGAGATACAGGCGGTGAAATGGGCCATCGAGCGTATCACGGAAGAAGAGATGGATAAGCTTGAGGAGACATTTGAATTCATGGAATTCTATACTCTCAGGAACGATATCGAGAAAATGCTGACAATCAATACCGGATTCCATCAGGTGATCTACGAAGCGTCCCACAACAGGATGCTGCAGAAGCTGCTGTCATCATATCAGAACTACCTTAAATATAAGGGCGCAGACTCAGTATACGAAGACAATTACTTGGCTACGGTGCTGGAAGAACACAGAGCTATCTTCAAGGCATTCAAGGATAAGGACGTGAAAGCCGGAGCACTGGCTATGGAGATCCATATCAACAGAGCGAAAGAGAGAAAGTGCGAATAGGGAGAATCAAAACATATATACAATAAGAAAGACCGCTGTTTTAGTGACAGCGGTCTTTTGGTAGCTTCTTAAGTATCAGCCCTGCCAGTACACCGATTATTGCACCGGTGATCACACCTGAAATGATCAATACAGGGAAGTAGATAAAAATCTTGATATTGTCAACGAGAACTGCCGCAATCAGTATTTGTCCCAGATTATGGGCGACACCACCTGCCATAGATACACCTACGATAGAGAATATGTCAGTCCTTTTCAGTACTACCATAACGATGAAGCTGACGATGGCTCCTGCCAGTGAGTACAGTGCACCAAACAACCCGTTGAACAGAAGTCCTGCGATGATGACTCTGACAACATTGACGGTAATGGCATACTTCGGTCCCAGGTAATACAACGCTATGATTATCACGATATTAGCGACACCCAGCTTGATGCCCGGGATACCGACAGTAAACGGGATCAGCACCTCAACATACGAAAATATTAGAGCCAGCGCCGCCATCAGAGCAGCGATGGTCATTTTTTTAGTGTTAGCATAGTTATTCATGAGTGTATTGTAACATAATTAAGTGGCGTTGGGGAGATTAAGGTGTGGTATAATGTTACTAAACAGGAGACAGACAAATGAAATACAGAGGATTAGCATTATTTTTCTTTTGTGTGATAATGTCATTCGCTTTATGCGGGTGTAGTGATTCACAGGAATTGTCAAAAGATCATACGGAGGAAAGTAAAACAAACAACGCGATCATACAACTTGATATCGATGTGATCAAAACCGAAACAGGCGATGAAACTTTCAACATATCTTTAACAGATTTCATAGAAAGCTTCAACAGTTACTATAATAAAGACAATACTGAAATATTCCTAAAAGGTCTGGAAGAATGGCAGATTTATGATGCTGTAGCAGATGCGAATAATGGCATCGTAACAACATGTTACGCATTTTCTGAAGATATGGATATAAGGGCACTGCCGCAGCTTCGCATATATGCAGACAACACTAAAAGTGGCATCAGACAGATCAGTATGTGTTACGATATCCATAGTTTTTCGCCTGAAACATATGAACGATATGAGGAACTATGTTATTACGTTATGAGAACGATGGTGCCCGACGCGGCTGATGATGAAGTGTGGTCATATACTTCCAAGTTGCTGGAAGCGTTGGACGAAAGTTTCACTACGGATAAAACATATCAAGCTGAGGGACCGGAATACGTATGGGGCAAAGTAGGAGCATATCCGTATTATGTGGTCGGAGAAACAACGGAACTGAGGCTGATACCGGCCGATAATTGACATTTTATAAATACCTGCTGTCTTGACCATCACAACATATTTTGTTAATATAATCTAGAAATCAAACGCATGAAGCGTTAACTGAAAAACCACGAAGGTTAATGTTCCTAAGGGGAACGTTATTTTTCGTGGTTTTTTATATGCAAAGGGCAGTTCGCGGCGATGCCGGCGATTCTGACAAGTTAGGGGATACTGGCAGCAAGGAGAATACGATGCAAAGCAATCAGACAGGCAAATACATATTTAAAAAAGCAGTACAGCTGGTACTGTCTCTTTTAGTGCTGTCGATCATAGTGTTTTTTGTTTCAAGACTGGCTCCGGGAGATCCGCTGAAGGCATATTATGGAGAAACTGTAGAAAGGATGTCTCAAGAACAGCTGGCCGCTGCAGAGGAACGTCTCGGTCTCAATGATCCGCTGATCATCCAGTATGCGGATTGGCTGAGCAATGCAGTAAAGGGCGATTTCGGGATCTCTTATCAGTACAAGCAGCCTGCTGTAGACGTCATAGGGCAGGTGTTCGGCAATACAGCAGCGCTGGCAATCATATCATTCATACTTATTTTCATACTAGGTCTTCTTCTGGCAGTATTTTGCGTTAAACGCGAAGGTAAGCCTATAGATAAAATAATTTGCCGTATCGGCGTAGCGACCAACAGCATACCTGAATTTTTCGTAGCGCTTATACTTATCTTGGTATTCGCGGTGAGTCTTAATATCTTGCCGCAGAGCGGCGCCAATTCGGTAGGTATGAGTGCAGCAAGTTTCGGTTCATCCGGAGGTTTCGTTATCCTGACGGACCGCATCATACACCTCATCCTTCCTGTCAGCGCCATAGTGATATCCCACCTTTGGTACTGCACATACCTGATGCGAAACAAGCTGTCGGATGAAATGTCAAAAGACTACATCCTCATGTTGAAGGTAAAGGGCCTCAGCCAAAACAGGATCATATACAGGCACTGTCTCAAGAATATCATGCCTGCCTGCATAAGCATAATGGCAATATTCCTGCCGCACCTGCTGGGAGGGGCGTACGTGATAGAGATGGTATTCTCATATCCGGGTCTTGGCAGGCTCGGCGTGGAAAGCGCACAGCTTCACGATTACAACATGCTCATGCTTGTTTGTCTCATCACCGGAGCGATGGTGATAACAGCAAACATCATAGCTCAGATAATAAATGAAAAGTTGTCCCCTGAAATGAAAGAAGAAAGGGGGCGACTCATATGATCAAGAAATACTTACAGCCGCACGAGAAAAAACCTATAACGGCAATTTCTATCTTAGCCGTGATCATTCTGGGATGCCTGATATGCGACATTTTCATACCATACGATCCGACAAGAATGATGCTGGATCAGATCAGCCAACCGCCGTCAGGTGCCCACATATTCGGCACAGACACTCTGGGAAGAGATCTTTTTTCAGTTATCTGGCACGGAGGAAGGATATCCATAACCGTTGGACTTCTGGCAACGCTAATATCGACAGTCATCGCAGTCATCTACGGTACTGCAGCGGGACTTGCCGGAAAAAAGGTCGATGATCTGTTAATGAGATTTACAGAAATACTTCTCAGCATACCGCAGATACTAATGGTGATATTCATCCAGGCCATATGGGGAGATGCTACAGTATTATCCATATCTGTAGTCATCGGCATAACCGGATGGATGGCTGTAGCCAAGATGGTCAGAAGTGAAGTCAAGCAGCTGCGCAACGCAGGATTCGTACTGGCGGCAAGAACTATGGGTGCAGGATTCTTTTATATCCTTAGAAAACACCTGATGCCGAATTTCATGTCAGCCATCATGTTTATGATAGTGACCAACATAGGAAGTGCAATTGCTATGGAAGCAACACTAAGTTTCATGGGTCTTGGTCTTCCGACAGATATAATATCCTGGGGAAGCCTCATGTCCCTCTCCCAAAGGGCAATGCTCACGGGAGCCTGGTGGATGCTTCTCATTCCGGGGATATTCCTGGTAGTAACGCTCATATGTATAACGGATATAGGTGAGTACTTGAGGACGCGAAACAGGCGGGATAAGCTTATGTAAGCACGAATGGCGCATTAACATCTCAGTAATAGATATAAGGAGTACGGATGAACGAACATAATAAAACAAGAAACAGAATAAAGAAAGTTATGGCAGTCGTTGCTGCAGTAGCCATGCTTACGGCATCATTGTCACTTTCAGGATGCGGCAGTGCCAGGACCGTTTATGACAGCAACGCTCTCGTATACGGCAGCGGAGATTACACAGCTATCAACCCTGCCCTCTATGAACATGGTGAGATAAATCTGCTGCTTTTCGCAGGGCTGACTGCTCATGATGGTGAGAACAATGTGGTGCCGGGACTGGCAGAAACATGGAACTTCGACGAAAACACAAACACTTACAGCTTCACATTAAGAGAAGGGCTGACATTCCACGACGGAGATGATCTTACTGCAGAGGATGTCAAATTCACTATTGATGCGATCAAGGATCCGGCTAATGGCTCAGAGAACGCATCAAATTTCGAAGATGTGAAAGAAGTCAAGGTGATAGACGATACCCATATAGATATCGTGCTCACAGCACCTAATGTGGCAATGCCTGACTACTTGACGATCGGTGTCCTTCCTAAGCATATCCTCGAAGGTGAAGATATGACTACTTCCGACTTCAATCAAAATCCGATTGGAGCAGGACCGTATAAATTGACTAGCTGGGATATGGGACAGGCGATAGTACTGGAAAAATTCGACGATTACTATCAAGGATCGCCTAATATCGATACAGTAGTTTTTAAGATAGTAGAAGATACCGATGCCAGAGCACTGCAGCTGGAATCAGGAGAGCTGAACTTTGCACAGATAACGCCGAAGGCTGAAAAAACTCTGGAAGGAAAAGAAGGCTTCAGCGTATATTCCATGACGACTTCTGATTACAGAGGAATCATGTACAACTTCAACAGTGAATTCTTCAAGAAAAACCGCAAGCTGCCGTCTATTTTGAGTTATGCCATAAATCGTGAGGCAATAGTCGACAGCGTTCTGCTCGGTCATGGTCAGGCAGCTTACTCACCGCTTCAGGCAGGGCCTTACAATAACGAAAATATAGAGAAATACGCTTATGATCCTGCAAAGGCTCAGGCGCTCCTTGAAGCTGAAGACTGGGCGAAGAATGATGATGGTATCTATGAAAAGGACGGGCAGACTCTCAGTTTTACTATCAACTGTGCCCAGGGCGATCAGGTGAGGATAGATATGGCTAATATCTGTGCACAGAACCTTAATGATATGGGAGCAGATGTGGAGGTGGAGATCCCTGCGGAAGTGGATTGGGCAGGACAGGATGCCTACCTTATCGGATGGGGCAGCCCGTTCGATCCCGATGATCACACATACAAGGTGTTTGGAACAGATAAGGGTGCTAATTATAACGGCTACTCAAACGGTGAAGTCGATAAGCTGCTGACTGAAGCAAGACAGACCGAAGACGATGCCTCAAGAAAAATACTGTACGCCAAGTTCCAGGAAGAGCTGGCTAAAGACCCTGCATATACATTTATCACATATATCGATGCCATTTATGCGGGCGCATCAAATATCAAAGGTATAACAGAAGATACAGTTCTCGGCCATCACGGAGTGGGGATCTTCTGGAACATTCATCAGTGGACGATCACGGAATAAGATGAAAATATATAGCTAAGAACAATGCGAAAAAATATGCGACGATAAGATCGCGAAACGGGAGTTGACTTATGAGCGAACTGCTTAAGATCAACAACTTAATAGTTTCTTTTGAAAACCCGGCGGGGGAACTGACGGCTGTCAAAGGAGTAAGCCTCAGCCTGGATAAAGGCGAGACCCTGGCTCTTGTGGGAGAGTCGGGCTGCGGCAAGACCGTGCTTTGCAAGAGCATGCTGAAGATCCTCTGCGATAAGGGGCGTATCAGGCAAGGGGAGATACTGCTGGCAGACAGTGACCTGGTGCCGCTGACCGAAGAAGAAATGCAGGCGCGCAGAGGCGGAGAGATATCGATGATATTTCAGGATCCTATGACCAGCCTCGATCCGGCCTTTTGCGTAGGCGATCAGATTGCAGAAGTCCTTCGAATCCATAAGGGTATGGATAAAGATGCTGCAAAGGCGCGGGCCATCGAGCTGATGGAGCTGGTGCAGATACCGGACGCCGGCAAGAGGTATGGGCAGAGACCTTATCAGTTTTCGGGAGGTATGCGCCAGAGGATAGTGATCGCCATAGCGCTGGCGGCAGAACCTAAGATATTGCTGGCAGATGAGCCGACGACTGCACTGGATGAAGAAACGCAGGAAGAAATACTGAAGCTGCTCAAGGAAGTGCAGGCTAAAACAGGTGTGGCAGTTCTCTTCATAACCCATGATCTTAGCATCGTGGAAGATGTGGCAGACAGAGTGGCAGTGATGAAAGACGGGCAGCTTGTCGAAGAAGGTCGGGTTTCGGAAGTATTTGAAGAACCAAACCATGAATATACCAAAAAATTGCTGGGATACCTTGATTACAAGAAAAACCGCGGACATCATCACAGGGGGCATGGCGCTCTTTGTTACGATGACGTACAGGATGATAAGCCCATCGTTTCTGTTCGCGGGCTGGATGTTTCATTCGCAATGGATAAGAGGACATCGCACCATGTACTGAAAGATTTTGATATGGATATATGCAGAGGCGAGATCATAGGTCTCGTTGGAAGATCCGGCTGCGGCAAGTCGACGCTGGCAAGATGCATCATAGGTCTCGAAAAATATGAAGGAAATATAAGTATTGCAGATGGAGCGAACATCCAGATGATATTCCAGGATACAGGGGCGGCATTCAACGATAGGATGACTGTCGGTGAGATCATCGCAGAACCATTGGTGGTCGGCGGCTGCAGGCGAAAGCCATCGAAATCGACTAGAGCTACTCATAATAGGCCGGGCAAGACAGATGTGGCTGCTGCGGTTGAAAATGCTTTAGCTGCAGTCGAACTTGACGTAAGCTTTATAGACCGCAAACCATACGAACTTTCCGGCGGGCAGCGACAGAGAGTTGCTATCGCCAGAGCTCTCATAACAAAGCCAGACATCATAATCGCAGACGAACCACTGACAGGGCTTGATGTATCGACTCAGGCACAGATTGTTCATCTGTTCAAGAGACTGTCTGAAGAAAACAATATGGCGATACTTTTCATCGCCCACGACCTGCCGATGGTGAATCATATCAGCGATCGCGTTATAAAGATGAATTAAGGAAAGCATGAAGAGATTACTTTGATAATGTATCGTATTTGGCTTCCCCGCCATCGATTTCCAGCACTACTTTATTAGGCAGGCAGATGATGGCCTCGCCTGATTTGCTGATTTCACCTTGATGGATACAGTCTTGACCGTGACAATTTGAAAAACTCATTGATACTGCACCATTCTTTATGGTAACCTTATTTATATGGTCATTTCGTTCGATCTCGATTTCTCTGTCTTCAAACAGAGAGTATGATCCGAACTTCTCACCGTCGCAGCTGATGATAAGTTCACTGCCGGTGTCCTGACCGAATGACAGGATGTATGACATGGCGATGCCGACGATTATCAGTGCGGCAGCCAGTATTATATCTGCTTTTTTGATCATATGATTTTCTTTGATCATTATAATAAATTACCTCCAAAGGAGAATGATATGAATAATTTAGGACGAGCTGTTAAATCAACAGCCCTCATCGTGCTTCTGGCATTTATGATTATAACACATACTGCTTGCGGTGACGAGGGTCCGCCATCAAAAACAGATTTCTGTTTAGATACGAGCTGTACGATAACCATATATGATGACATGGACAAGTCTGATGCAGAGCAGCTGCTTGAGGACTCGTTCGCGCTGATACGAGAAAAAGAGGACCTCCTCAGCAGAACAGTAGAGGGCAGTGAAGTCGATCAGATAAACGGAGCAGACGGTGAGTGGACCGAAGTATCAGCAGAAACTATAGATATAATCAGAACGGCAAACATGATTTCTTATGAGTCGGGCGGAGTGTTCGACATAACCATCGGCAAGATCACGCAGCTGTGGGATTTCAAGGCAGAGGAGCCGGAAGTCCCTGCTGATGAAGACATACAGGCTGCTCTTCCGTACATCGACTACAAGACCATCACTACAGGCGGAGGCAAGGTGAAGCTCTCTGACCCTGAGGCGGAAATAGATCTGGGAGGAGTTGCAAAGGGCGCTATCGCGGACATGGTCTGCGCTTTTCTCGAGGCAAACGGGGTGACAAGTGCAGTAGTCAACCTTGGAGGAAACGTAGTTGTGATAGGCGAAAAGGCTGAAGATACTCCGTGGACAGTAGGGATCGAAAGACCGTTCACAGATCGCAAGGAGTTGGTGGGAGTTGTTCAGGTGACTGATAAGGCTGTCGTGACTTCAGGTATATATGAAAGAAACTTCGAAGAAAACGGTAAGATATATCATCACATCCTCGACCCCGAAACAGGATATCCTGCAGAGACAGATCTTGAAGCTGTGACGATAATAGCAAACAAAGGATACTCCGGATTCTGTGATGCCGTATCTACTGCATGTCTTATCCTTGGCAGTGAAAAGGCACCTCAGTTTATCGAGCAGCTGCAGGCGAAATACCCTGACAGAGGCATCGAAGCCGCATTTATTGACAATGGCGGCAATATAGTGCAAACTGACGGTATGCAGATAATGCCTGCAGAGTAAACTGCAATAAAAGTTACAGGTAAATAATATGTCAAAAACCAATATCAAAAAAATAGACATAATAGTGCCTTGTTATAATGAAGGCGATAATATAGATATCTTCTTTTGTGAAGTGGAGAAGGTGGTTTCTGATATCGGAGGATATGATTTCGGTTATATTTTCATCGATGACGGAAGTACTGACGATACACTCGAGAAGATAAAGGCTTTAGCGTGCGGCAAAATGGATGATGTTGAATCAGGTGACGTTCATTATATCTCTTTCAGCCGTAACTTCGGCAAGGAAGCAGCCATGTATGCAGGCCTTAAGGCGGCAGGGGACAGACGAACTGACTATGCAGTCATCATCGATGCCGATCTTCAGCATCCGCCTCAGCTCATCAAAGACATGATAAGGATCACTGAAGAAACGGGCTGCGACAGCTGTGCGGCAAGACGTGTTACGAGAAAAGGCGAACCTAGGATACGAAGCGTCTTTGCGAGAGCATTTTACAAGATAATGAATCGCTACAGCGATATAGAAATAATCGACGGTGCCGTAGACTTCAGACTGATGAACAGCAAGATGATAAAGGCTATCGTCAGCATGCCTGAAAACCAGCGCTTTTCAAAAGGCATCTTCGCATGGGTAGGTTTTCATACCGAATGGATAGAATTCGAAAACGTGAAGAGACTTTCGGGAGAGAGCAAGTGGTCAGTATGGAGCCTTACAAAGTACGCTATAGCAGGTTTCTTAGATTTCGCGGCATCTCCGCTGAAAGCCGTAGGTGTGTTTGGCGGGATAACTTCCGTTGGCGCCGCTATATATCTCATCATAGAAATATTGAAGACTCTCATAATGGGTATCGACGTTCCCGGATACGCGTCGATCATTTGTCTCATCCTCTTCTTCGGAGGACTCATCACAGCCGTGCTCAGTATAATGGGTGAATATATCGGCAGGATGTATATGGAAACAAAAGGAAGACCTATATATATAGAAAAGGAAAGCGATCTCGATGACTAGCGACAAGATGAGCAAGATCGATAAGATGCAGGGATTTCTTATCAGCAACAAATTCATATTTGCATCGTTTGCACTGCCGGTACTCATAATGGTACTGGCTTTTGCTGCTAACGGGATATATCCGTTCGGCGAAGATCAGATCGCAGTTATAGATATGTACCATCAGTATGTTCCATTCCTTGCTGAACTGCAGTACAAACTGCAGGAGGGCGGAAATCTATTCTACACATGGAACGGCGCCGGCGGCAGTAACTTCTGGAACTTGATGGCATATTACGGAGCAAGCCCGCTGAATCTTTTATTGGCCCTTTTTCCGAAGAAGCTGATAATGGAAGGCGTGACATTCGTACTCATCATCAAGGTGGGTCTTGCGGGAAGCTTCATGGCGCTTTATCTCAGATATATCAGCAGAAGATGCGATCTTATAACAGTGGCATTCGCTACTTTATATGCACTCTGTTCATATGTTATGGCATATTACTGGTGCATCATGTGGATAGATGCCGTAGCACTTCTGCCGCTTTGCATACTGGGTCTTAATAGGCTGATCGATGACGGCAGAGCAGTCATGTATGTGGTGTCGCTGGCACTGGTAGTGTTCTCCAATTATTACATGGCCATAATGGTATGCATATTCATCATGTTTTATTATCCTGTGCTGTACTTTATCAAAGTGCGCGGAGGCGGTGTGAAAAAGTGCGCAGCTACGACAGGAAAGGCTGTAGGCTATTCCCTCCTTGGGGTGGTCATGGCTGCTGTGATGCTGCTTCCGACATATATCAGCATGCAGAGTACGTATTATATATCGTCTCAGATGCCTGATAAGTGGGAGATATACAATGATGCTCTCGATGTGATCAACCAGCTGCTGCCGTATACTGAACTGACATTCAGAGAAGGGCTTCCGAATCTTTACTGCGGCATGATCGTAGTAATACTGCTGGTGCTCTATGCGCTGGATCAGAAAGTGACTCTCAGAGAAAAAGCTCTGAACGGAGTATTCATGCTGTTCATGTTCTTCAGCCTCAATACTAATAAGCTGGATTTTCTGTGGCATGGACTTCATTTCCCTAATCAGCTGCCGTTCAGATATACCTTCGTGATATGCTTCCTTCTCATAGGGATAGCATATAAAACGTTCCTTGATATAGACAGGTTCAGCATCAAACATCTGTGGACTATATTGGCAGCCGGAACAGGATATTATCTGGCGGCCCAGAAACTTATGGCAAAGCAGGAATATGATCTGGATCTATTCCTTTACGGAGGAATAGCATGGCTGATCATTTACTGTGGAGTAATGATACTCCATAGGAAAGGATACTTTCTCAAACAGACCTTCCCTGTCTTGATAGCCATAATAATCGCGGCGGAGATGGCTGCGGGAGCCTGCATTTCATTCAAGGAAATAGGCAACAGCTACAGAGAAGGGTATTTTGCCAACAGCAAAGATATAATCAAGCTAGCAGAGAAAACTAACGAAGAGTTTTCAAGAACTGAGATGGACTACCTTTATACCCTCAACAGTCCGGCCATGTACCATTACAGAGGGATGTCACAGTTCTCATCATCCATCAATGCAGATACTACGTACCTCATGGAAAAGATCGGGCTTGACGGATCGCCCGGCAGGAACAGGTTCAATTACAATCAGACTGCACCGCCGGTCAATGCCATGCTGAACATCAAATATCTCATCAGCAAGAATGAAGAGATAAAAGATCCTGATTTCAAGAAAGTAGATACTTCCGGATATTCGGGATTATATGAAAGTAAATATCCGCTTTCCATAGGATATATGACAGGCGGAGAGATAAGGACATGGGATACGGGAAGCGAGAATCCGTTCGAAGTGATCGACGATTACGTGAGAGCGGCTACAGGCAATACTTATGATACTGTTTTCAAACGTATAGATGAGCCTTCGGTAAAAGCGAAGAACGTTACGGCTAAGAACGTCGCTGACGGCAGATATGAAGTCAAGACACAAGGCAGCGCAGCTACAGCCAAAGTGACTCTCAAATATACAGCTGAGGATACGGAAAAGTATTACGTCTTTATAGAAGCTGCGAATGCTGACTGTATAACAGCAAGCAACGGCAACAAAATAGAAGATATCGATATAAGAAATGATTGTGGATCCATAGTCAATATCGGGACTATGAAAAAAGGTGAGTCCTTCACGATAACGGTCGATTACAAAAAGAAGATCGGTGATATCAAATGCCACGTGAGAAGTCTTGATTACGATACTTGGGACAAGACTTATGCGATGCTTTCAAGAAATATGATGGAAGTTACCGACTTCAGAGACAATCATATCGAAGGAACGGTAACTGCCGATGAAAGCGGCGTTCTCGTTACATCGATCCCATATGATAAGGGCTGGACGCTGAAAGTTAACGGAGTGCGAAAAGAAATAAGCGAGCTTACCGGCAATGTGTGGATTTCCGTACCGCTTCAGGAAGGCCGGCATGAGATAAGCCTTACGTTCAGACCTCCGGGTATTCTGGCAGGACTGATCATCACAGTTGTTTCTGCACTGATACTGGCACTTACTCAAATAATGCGAAAGAGGCGGATATCCGCCTCGGAAGATGCTAGCTTCTCCATAGAATTGCCAGAGATCCCAGAAGATCGGGAATGTCAGCAAGAGGAAGCTGATTATAATAAAATATAAGAAGATCTTTTTCAAGAACTGAAATAGGGAGGCCGAGACTTTCGGCTTCCTTTTTTAATGTTTCGGCATCTTTGTCGGAATTCACTTTAAGTATCACGTTCATTCCGGAATATGTATTTCTTACATTGATGAAATCTGCGGCATTTGCAGATAATGTGTCTATAACGAGATTTAGTTTCTGTGAGTACAACTTACGCAGTTTCTTGATGTGGGTCTGGTAGTTGCCTGTTTCCATGAACATGGCAAGTGTCAGCTGCTCCAGCTTGGAACATGTCTGGGAATAATCTGCGGCCATAGATGAAAACAGTCTTGCCATCTCTTCCGGAAGGACCATATAACTGATTCTTACGGCAGCAAAAAGTGTACTTGAAAATGACCCCAGGTAGATGACGCGGTCACTGCCTTCGAGGCTTTTGAGCGCAGGGACAGGTTTTCCGAAGTATCTAAGTTCGCTGTCGTAATCGTCTTCGATGATGTAACTATCGTTTTCCTCTGCCCATCTAAGCAGTTCATATCTTCTGCCTACAGGCATCACCGCACCTGTAAAGTTGTTGTTTGAAGGACTGACATATGCAGCTGTCCGTATATTGGCAGGAAGCTTTTCGATCATAAGACCGTCGCCGGATGATGCAACATCAGTTATGGCAAAACCTCTGTCTCTGAAAATATTTCTTACAGGAGCATAACCCGGCTTTTCCAAAGCCACATGATCTATCCCTATTTTTCTCAAGATGGTGGAAAGATGATTTGTGATCTGCTGGGTGCCGGCACCGATGATTATCTGATGTGGGCTGCAGGATACACCTCGAGACATGTAAAGATATTTGGCGATCTCTGAACGAAGTACCGATTCTCCTTGAGGATCTCCTTCGAAGAAAAGAGCAGGTGAATACTCTGTGAGGATCTTATTCATGCATTTCTTCCACTTGTTGAAATCGAAACAGTCGGGGTCGTGGATCAAAGAATCTGTGTCATGAAGGAGTGCACTTTGCATATCAGACACTTGCGGAGCAAAAAACTCTTTTTCGGCAGGAACAGTTTTTTCGGAGTGAGGAAACACCTTATCTACATAGTATCCCGACTGGGCTTTGCTGTATATATAGCCTTCCACAAGGAGCTGGTTGTAGCACTGTTCGATAGTAGTTATGGATAGACCTGTTGATTTTGCTAGGTTTCGCAGCGATGGGAGCTTTTCTCCCGCAGAGATTTCGCCTCTTAGGATCGCTTCGCTGATATGATCGTATAGCTGCAGATAATATGGTCGTTTTCTTGTTTCGTCCAGGACGGGAAGTATGGCTTTCATGATAAAACTCCTAACTGTTATTATAAAAATAATTATTTTTGTATATTTAATTAATTACAGTTCTTATGTATCATAGTATACAGCAAACACTTTCAATTGAAAAGGGGGAATAATTATGCAGACAAATAAGCATACGTCCAAACTAGTTTTAACTGCACTTATGATGTGCGTCATCATGGTATCTATTATGTTCATAAAAATACCTATCCCGTTCACTCAAGGATATGTGCATCCGGGAGATGCCATGGTATTTTTGTCAGTACTTGTATTAGGCTGGAAATACGGTGCTGCGGCAGCGGCTTTCGGAGCAATGCTGGGAGATGTGATGGGCGGCTTTGCTGCTTGGGCTCCGTGGACATTTGGTATAAAAGGTATAATGGCGATCATTCTTGGACTGATCATAGAGATGGCATTCAGAAAGGAAGGCAGAAGCCGTAATTCAGTCATGGCATTTATCATCATAGGAATGGTCATAGCAGGAGCATTTATGACGGCAGGATATTATGTGGCCGAAGGTATCATGTACGGCAACTGGGTCGTGGCAGCTCTTGGCATACCATGGAATATAGGACAGTTCGTAGTAGGTATGGTGCTGGCTCTTATAATAGCAGAAGCTCTTTTGAAGACACCTGCAAAGAAATATTTTACATATAGACTACCTGCCAAAAACGAGTAATAAAAAACAAGCAATATAGACTTTCCAAAAAGGGTAAAGAATGATAAAATAAACTTTACGCAATAGTTAGGAAGGTTTGCAGCTATGAATATGATAAACAATGGATTAAAGGTCAGAGAAATGATCCTGCAGCCGGGAAGACCGAAGGTGGCGGTGCCCATCGTTTCCACCCAGCCTGCAGATATAATAGAAGAATGCGAAAGCTTGAAAGAAGTGCCATGTGACATGGTCGAATGGAGGGCTGACTATTACTTGTCAGACATCGAAGACCTTGATGGCTATCTGAGCGATATGAACGGGTATCTTGATATGGTAAAGATCCTTGATGATCTTAACTATATCGCTGATGATAAGCCGCTTATATTCACAGTGAGATCGGCAGCACAGGGCGGCATGGTGCAGGTAACGAGAGAGCAGCTTGAGAGTATATACGGAATCGCAGCAGAAACTAAGCTGGTCGACTTCATCGATATAGAGATGATGGATAAAGACGGTAATGTTCATGAAGAATGGCTCAGACAGCAGATAGATGAAGCACATAAACATGGCGTGAAAGTCATCTTATCTCATCACGATCACGATAAGATGCCGGCACCGGGTGAGCTGATCGAATTAGTGAAGCAGATGTATAAGCTCGGGGCAGACATTTGTAAGGTGGCTGCTATGGCATCGGATAAGACTAAAACAGAGAACCTGATCAAAGTCACTGCATATTTGACAAAGAACAATATAGGTCCCGTAGTTATGATCGCTATGGGAAAAGCGGGAATGGTGTCAAGAGTCGCAGGCGGTAAGTACGGCTCATGTATCACCTTCGCGGCAGGCAAAAGCGGATCTGCACCGGGACAGGCAGATGCACACACTATGAAGAAATGGCTGGATAGCTACTACGGCGCATAAGCGCTGAAGGCTTGACGGCGAAAGGAAGCTTAGATGACAGATTTCATAAAGATAGAAAATCTGGTATTTGATTATATAAAGAATGAGGACGGACATACGATAAGGGCGATAGATGATGTCAGTTTCACGGTGGAAAGAGGAAGTTTCACTGCTGTCATAGGACAGAACGGCTCCGGCAAATCTACTCTTGCCAAGAACATCAACGGTCTGCTTATGCCTACGTCCGGCAAGATCTATGTGGACGGGCTGGACACTTCGGATGAAGCTAATATCTGGGATATACGCCAGAAAGTAGCTATGGTTTTTCAAAATCCGGACAATCAGATCGTATCATCCATTGTGGAAGATGATGTGGCATTCGGTCCTGAAAATCTCGGCATAGATCCCACTGAGATAAGAACGCGTGTCGATGAAGCTCTCGTGGGAGTTGAGATGTATGAGCACAGGAAGAAAGCTCCGCATCTTCTTTCGGGAGGACAGAAACAGCGCATCGCGATCGCAGGTGCAGTTGCCATGGAACCTGAATGTATCGTATTCGATGAGCCTACTGCCATGCTGGATCCGAAGGGCAGAAAAGAAGTTCTTGAAGTTATACGAAAGCTCAATGCCAAAGGTATAACTGTGCTGCTCATAACTCACTTCATGGAAGAAGCTGCACAGGCAGACAAGATCGCAGTTATGGATGACGGGGTTTTGAAAATGGTAGGGACTCCCGATGAGATATTCTTAAGAGCAGAGGAATTAAAAGCCCTCAGTCTCGGCGTGCCTCCGGCAGTAGATCTGTCGATGAAGCTGAGAGAGAGAGGAATAGAAGTACCTGAGGGTATTCTTGATATAGATGAGATGGTGGAATATTTATGTCGATAGAAGTAAGAGGATTAACACATATATATAGTGAAGGTCTGCCTCACGAATCGATAGCTATCGAAGACGTGACTTTCAAGGCTGAGGCAGGTCAGCTTGTCGGCATCATAGGACATACCGGCTCCGGCAAGTCAACGCTGATGCAGCATCTCAACGGATTGCTCAAGCCGAAGTCGGGTACTATAGTGATAGGCGAGACTGACATAACAGCTGACGGAGTAGTTATGAGGGATATAAGAAGGAAGATAGGATTAGTATTCCAGTATCCTGAATATCAGCTCTTTGAAGAGACTGTAGCTAAAGACGTAGCCTTCGGTCCGAGGAACCTGGGGCTTTCCGAAGAAGAGATAGACGCCAGGATAGAAGAAGCAGTGGAGATGGTAGGACTTGATTACCATGCCATCAAGAATGTTTCTCCGTTCGATCTTTCCGGAGGACAGAAGCGCAGAGTCGCTATCGCAGGCGTTATAGCTATGAAACCTGAAGTGCTCATACTTGATGAGCCAACTGCAGGTCTCAACCCGAAAGCTCACGAAGATATCCTGGAGATGGTCAAGACTATCCACAGGAATGAAAACAATATCATATTCCTGGTTTCGCATAATATGAACGATATAGCCAGGATGTCTGATAAAGTTCTGGTCATGGATCATGGAAAGCTCGTTATGGACGGCACGCCTGAAGATGTTTTCTCAAGAGGCGAAGAGCTGAAGGCGATGGGGCTTGATGTGCCGGATTCAATGGAGATCGTGTCCAAGCTTAAGGCTAAGGGTATGGATATAAAGGGTGCCTGCCTCACTATGGATGAAGCAGCAGATAAGATCGCAGAGATCTTAAAATAAAATGATAAACGAAATAAGGTTAAGATAGAATGGCAATAAGAGACATCACATTAGGACAATATTATCCGGGCAGCTCCTGGATCCACAAACTGGACCCGAGAGTCAAGATAATGGCAACGATACTGTACATCGTAGCCCTTTTTGTGGTGGATGACTTCATTGGATTCGCTATTGCAGCGGCAGGGCTTGCATCTGTGATAATCATATCCAAGGTCCCTCTCAGTTATATACTGCGAGGTTTGAAACCGGTATTCCTTATTATCTCTTTCACATTGATCATCAATATGTTCATGATAAAGGGCGAGGTGCTGGTCTCATTCTGGATATTCGAGATAACGAGAGAAGGACTCAGGACAGCCATATTCATGGCTATAAGGCTGATACTGCTGATCATAGGCTCGTCCCTTTTGACGCTGACTACTAAGCCGATAAGCCTTACTGACGGGATAGAAGCATTGCTTTCTCCGTTCAAGAAGATAGGACTTCCCGCGCATGATCTTGCCATGATGATGACTATAGCATTAAGATTCATACCGACTCTCATGGAAGAGACCGATAAGATAATGAAGGCTCAGCAGGCGCGAGGCGCAGATTTTGAAAGTGGTAATCTGATGAGCAGAGCGAAAGCCCTGATTCCTATTTTAGTGCCGCTTTTCATAAGTGCGTTCAGGATAGCTCATGACCTGGCAATGGCTATGGAAGCAAGATGTTACGGGTGTGATATCAAGAGGACCAGGATGAACGGCATGAAGTTTGCCGGACGAGATGTGGCAGCATCCATACTGTACGTGCTGTTTTTGGCTGCCATAATACTGCAGCGAGTGCTTATGTAAAGGTGATATATGAGACAGAGAAAAGCTAAGAATATGGAAGAAAGACTGCAGGCCTGCAGCGAGTACATGATACAGCCTGAAGTCAAATATGCTAATATAAGTTCTTTTAATAAGGTTTGGGATGAAGAAGACGGAAATAACGGCAATGCTTTAGTTCCTGATAAAAAGTATTTCGATGATGATAAAGAGCTCTATCTTGAGATAGGCTGCGGTAAAGGCAACTTCATCATCAAGAAGGCCATCGCCAACCCGGACAAGAACTTTCTAGCCATAGAAGGCCAGGAGACAGTTATACTGCGAGCTTTGGAGAAAGTGAAAGAGCTGGCAGATAAAGCAGACGCCGGGCAGGAAGGAGGCGTGCACCTTTCCAATCTGAAATTCATGATGAATTTCGTCCACAGCATGGATGAT
The DNA here is from genome assembly GCA_017416795.1 of Bacillota bacterium. Lineage (GTDB taxonomy): Bacteria > Bacillota > Clostridia > Peptostreptococcales > Anaerovoracaceae > Lentihominibacter. Next base: position 25,816 of record JAFQBD010000068.1, read on the forward strand.
CTTTTTGAAGAGGATCAACTGTCAGGCATATATCTGAACTTCAGCGATCCTTGGCCTAAGGCTCGTCATGCAAAGCGCAGACTTACATATAGAGAAAGACTGCACGACTATGCATGGGCACTTAAAAAAGGTGGTTTCGTCGAGTTCAAGACAGATAACGACGGGTTATACGATTCGGCCCTTGAAGAAATCGAGGCAACGAGATATGAGATCACCGAACAGACAAGAGATCTTCATAACAGCGAATTTGAATCAAGGCTTACTACTACTGAATATGAAGACAGATTCAGAGAAAGAGGTAAGAACATAAATTACGTAAAGATCGTTGTATAACAGAATGGTAAATGAGAGATGAACGAAGAAGACAGCGCGCATCAAGCGGGCTGCCTTTTTTAATGTTATGCGTTTCTATTTCAAATAATCCATAGGGTCTGCGTACTCGCCGTTTTTCTTCATCTCGAAATGGAGATGATCGGGACTTTCGAATTCGTACATGGCGCTCTGCCCCACCTTGCCTATGACAGTCCCTTGCGTGACGACTTCGCCCAGTTCGATCAGCCCGTCGGCGGCAAGATTGCTGTATACAGATATGAGACCGTTGCCGTGGTTTATCTCGATGCTCACGCCCATACCGTCATCTTCTTCTATTTTAGTAACGGTTCCTCCGGCACAAGCCTGCACGGGAGTACCCACATCAGATGCTATATCTATACCGCCATGTACCATATACTGATCTAAGGTCTTCCAGTAAATAGGCATGTCCATGGAATAGTCCATGATAATATCTCCCTCTACGGGAAAAATATGATCGGGGAGACTCTCGGATCCGGCTTCGCCGTCATTATCGATATCGTTATTATTATCGAGGCTGTCTACGACCTTCGGATCGGCCTTTTCTATTTCATCAACTGCCTGCTTTTTAACTACGTCTGCAGTTTCCATGCTGTTTTTAACTTTATCGATGCTTGCCTTTACGACAAACATCGACACTAAAGCCATAAGACAGAAACACATCACTAATGCAGCGGCAGGCTTGTTGGCTTTCTTTTTATCTGCTCTCATGTATATTTCACCTCCTGCATATATTATCGACAGTTCATCATGTTTTAATACGGCATACAAAGTGATTTTAATATGCCTAATTGCTTGTAATAAAATAGTGACCGTGATATTATGAATAAGATTTGAAATTTTTATGAGGTGGCAAAATGTCAGAATATATTTTAGCAAGAGGAAACGGAAGAATTATTCCTCACGAAGATAAGATTTTCGGAATAAGCAACAGAGCTAAGGCTATGATCGCAGAAAAGGGAGCAGATAAAGTTATAAATGCTACTATCGGTTCGCTTCTTGATGATAACGGTGATCTGGTGGTGCTTTCATCAGTAGATGAAGTTTTCAAGCATCTCAGCCCGAAAGATTACGCGGACTATGCACCTATCGGCGGCATCGCACCGTTCAAGGAAGCTGTACAGAAGGCGGCTTTCGGTGTACATCAGCCAAAAGGCTTCACTGAAGCAGTAGCTACACCTGGCGGAACAGGATCGCTCAGAAATGTTATCTCCAACTATTCAGACGGAGGAGACAAGGTGCTGACAAGCGACTGGCATTGGGCACCGTACAATACTATAGCAGGCGAGATCGGAAGATCCATCGATACATTCGAGTTCTTCACTCCGGAAAGAACGTTCAACACAGAATCCTTCAGAGCTAAGGTGAACGAACTTCTCAGCGTGCAGGAAAGTCTCGTTATAATCATGAATACACCTGCCCACAACCCTACAGGATATTCCCTGACTCTCGAAGATTGGGATGATGTGGTGGCAGTTCTTACAGAAGCAGCTGAATGCGGCAAGGCTATCGCTCTCGTTGTTGATGCTGCATATATCGACTTTGCCGGCGATGAAGAAGAATACAGAAGATTCCTGCCTAAACTGGAAAACCTTCCTGTCAACGTGATCTCCATCGTGGCATACAGCTTGTCTAAGACTTACACACTCTACGGAACAAGATGCGGAGCTATGATTTGCGTTGCCAAGACTCAGGAGATTGCCGACGAGTTCAAGAGAGTATGTGAATACTCATCAAGAGGATCATGGTCTAACAGTGCAAAGGTCGCGCAGGTCATCCTCTCAAGGATCTATGGAGATCCGGGACTTCTGGAAAGAGTAAACGAAGAAAGAGCTCATTACAGAGATATGCTAATCGCCAGAGGCCGTGCATTCGAAGAAGCTGCACATGAAGCAGGTCTTGAAACAGTACCGTTCGATGCAGGATTCTTCATCTCCATCCCATGCGAAGATCCTGACGCTATCAGCGCAGAACTGGAAAAGCAGGGACTCTTCATCGTACCGCTGGCTAAGGGACTGAGAGTATCGGTAGCTTCTATCTCTGAAGAAAAGTGCAGAAAGCTGCCTGCTATGATCAAGGCTGCGATGAAATAACAACGAAAAAGATGATACGACGAGGACGGGCGTGAGCTGTCCTCGTTTTTTAGTGGGAAAAGCATAAATAAGTACTCTCAAAAACTATTTGACAAAAATTTCCTTTTATTGTATTATATGGTTACAAAAAGTGGTATTGCTTCAAGTAATTTACAATTGAAGAGTGAAAGGAGATTTAACATTATGATGAACAATGGATTTGACAGAGAAGTAAGATTCGAGATACTGGAGCATATCGGGATCATATCTACCCATCCCACAGGCTGGAACAAGGAACTGAATATCGTCAGCTGGAACGGGGGTCAGCCTAAGTATGATATACGAGACTGGGATCTTGATCACGAGCATATGTCAAGAGGCGTAACTCTTCATGAGAAAGAGATGCGTCAGGTATTCGATCTTATGAAGAGGCGTCGTATGGGAAATCGTTTCAGAAGAGAAGAACCTCAGCCCGCGCCTCAGCAGATGATGTCTTCTGAAATGGACGACGGATTCGTGCAGAGCGACGTGGCTGAAGAACCGTTTGACGCAACAGCTTCACAGATGATGACTGACGGGGAGTCAGTGCCGGAAGAAATTCTTGTAGAGCCGATACCGGAAGCACAGCAGCAGGAACAGGCGGCATTCTAAAAACAACATATCATATTTTAACGATCTCGACTATTTCGTCGGGGTCGTTTTTTGTACCATGGCAGGCACTTTTATACAGTGCGAAAATATGATAGATATGATATACTAAATCATGTATGGGGTGAAACGCATTTTCGAAAGGAGAAGGGATATGGATATTAGAAAACATGGTGATTATGTAATATATCAGAACACCATATCGATGGTTTATCTCAAAGCGGCAAAAGATGTGCTGCCTGATGTTACCATAGAAATAGACAACTCACTTAATAAAGGTTTTTATACATTGCCGTCTGAGCCTGTGAGTAAGCAGCAGGTGGATGCGATATCAGCCAGGATGAAAGAGCTGATCGAAGCAGATCTTCCTATAATAAAAGAAGACGGGATTTACAGGCTCGAGGATCACTGTGATTATTTTTACGGAGGGATAGCGCCGTCTACAGGATGCGCGAAGCTTTTCGAACTCAGGAAATACGCGGAAGGGATATTGCTTAGATTCCCATATCCGACAGACCCTGATGTGCTTCCTGAGTATCACGATGATAAGAATCTGCATATAGCATTCAGCGAAGCTAAGAAGTGGCAGCAGCTGCTGGGCGTCAACTATATGCCTGATCTTAATGAAAAGATCGCCGGAGGCAAGGCGAAAGATCTTATACTGCTTTCGGAAGCTCTTCACGAGAAGAAAATCGCTGAGATGGCAGACATGATAACCGAAGGGAAGAAGAGGATCATACTCATAGCAGGACCTTCTTCATCAGGAAAGACGACGACAGCCAAGCGACTCAGCGTCCAGCTGAGAGTAAACGGCCTGGAGCCGCTTTATATGGGAACTGATGATTACTTTGTAGAACGAAGTGAGACACCTGTTGATGAGAGTGGCAAGCCCGACTATGAGGGGCTTGGTGCTTTGGATATAGAACTCTTCAATAGCAATATGAATGATCTTCTGGCCGGCAGAGAAGTGGACCTTCCGGAATTCGACTTCGTGAAGGGGACTAAGATCTTCGGCAAGAGGATAATGTCCATCAGGGAAGATCAGCCGATAATCATAGAGGGCATACATGCGCTCAACGGTAAGCTGACGGAGGCTATACCTGACGAAGAAAAGTTCAGGATATATATTAGTCCGTTCACTCAGCTGAATATCGATATGCATAACAGAGTGCCGACCACCGATGCCAGGATGCTGAGGAGGATGGTACGAGATTATAAGTACAGGGGCAAATCTGCGGCAGGAACGATAGATCAATGGTCACAGGTAAGAGCTGGCGAAGACGAGAACATCTTCCCGTTCAACGGTGAAGCAGATGTGGTTTTCAATACAGTCCTTACATATGAGCTTGCAGTACTGAAGAAATACGCTCAGCCGCTCCTTGAGGAGATCAAGGAAGATCAGCCTGAGTACAGTGAAGCGAGGAGACTGCTTGAACTTATAAGCGGCTTTGATATCATCGAAGATGAGAGAGCTATACCGAATAATTCTATTTTACGTGAATTCATCGGCGGAAGTATATTTGTAGAATAACAGCCGGAATAAAGGACCGGCGGAAATGAGGAAAAATATGATTGCAGTAGTAGGCGGAGCAGGACTTGCAGTAAAGGTGAGGATGATACCGCAGGAAGAAAGTTTTGAACAGCATGCCATGGGGGATGTATTCGACTACAATTCCATAAATGTCGCGGCCAAGACGGCGCAGGGAGATGATGTGGAGATCGCGAGCAGCGGAAGCGCATTCAATATAGCTATCCACCTGGCAGAAATGGGTAAAGAAGTGGCGCTCGCGACAGTCGCAGGCAATGATGCTATAGGCCTTGCCGTAGTGGAACAGCTTAAAGCGCTTGGTATAGATACATCATATGTGAGAAAGGTAGAGGGATCCAGCGCAGCCACAGTTCAGATCATGAATATCCTCAACGACCCGCAGATGGTGTTCGGAAACAGTAAGCTTTTCGAAAAGATGACACCTGAGATGGCAGAAGGCTGGGCACCTTTGCTTGACGAAGCCGAAGCGATAGTGTTGGACGGAGGTCTTCCTGAAGAAACGTTGAAATATATCGTCGACAAATATGGCGCTAAGGAAGGCGTTAAGATATTCTTCGATCCTGCAGGCCATGAAGGTGCGCTTAAGGCCAGAGAGATAGCCGGCAAGTTTTATTGCGTTATGCCGGGGAGAGTGGAGGCGGAAGCCATGCTCAGACAGACCGTTCTCAGCGCAGACCAGCTTATGGACGCCGGACGCGTTTTTGAAGAAAAAGGTGTGAAGAAGACTATCATAACCATCAAGGGCGGCGGACTCTATTATAAGGACGGTGTCAATGAAGGCGTCATAGCGCCTGAGAGAGTGCTTTCCTTCGCATCGACATCAGGCGCCGGAGATGTGGTTTCTGCAGCAGTAGTGGCAGCTGACCTTGAAGGTAAGTCCATAGAAGAGATCGGTAAGTTCGCTATGCAAAAGGCGGCTGAGTTCCTGGAAGGCAGAAGCGATGCACGTCTTATAGATACGCTCAATGAAAAAGGTCAATAAATCAAAAGGAGTAAATATGTTCGGAGGTAGTGAAATGGATGCAAACATCAGAAAGGCTAATGAGCTGAGAATAAAGACAGTTATAAAGAATCTGGAAAAGAGAAACATGGCGGGGTATTATTGCGAAACTGCCGAAGAAGCAGTACAGCAGGTGCTGGCTCTCATACCTGAAGGATCTGAGGTTGCGTGGGGCGGATCGCTGACTCTTGATCAGATCGGTGTGAAACCTATCCTCAAAGAAGGGAATTACAAAGTAAACGATCCTATGTCGTATGCGGATCCTGCAGAAGGAAGACAGGCAAGAAGGGAAGCGCTTCTCTCAGACGTATTCCTTACAAGTGTCAATGCCGTGACTATGGACGGAGAAATCGTCAATATCGACGGAGTGGGAAACAGAGTCGCTGCCATCGTGTTCGGACCTAAGAAGGTCATCATGATAGCAGGAGTAAACAAGCTGGTGATGTCTGAAGCAGATGCTGTAGACAGAATCAGATGTGACGCATGCCCTCCTAATGTAACGAGACTGGGAAGGAAGACTCCGTGCTCAGTGACAGGTAAGTGTGCAGAATGCCTGATCCCGGGTGAAACTATATGCTGTCAGACTAACGTTACAAGGTTCTCAGGCATCGATGACCGTATACATGTGGTGCTGGTAAACGAGGTTCTGGGATACTAATTTAACACGATAAAGAGGTTGCGGTGACCATATATAGTGGTCGCCGCAATTTTTTTTCAACAATATATAGAAAAATTTTAAAATGGGTATAATCGAGGAGAGAGATAAAAATGGAAACACCGAAAACAGTGTCATAGGGATAGCGCCTGTAAGCGTTGAAAACACTGGATTTTGCATATTAAAAATCTCTAAAAAACTTTTAAAAAAACTCTTGCATATTTTTTTAGAATGTTATATACTACAAAGGCTTGTGTAAGGCGATGAGGTGGGAAGTTACCTTGCTATAGGAGAATTTCCACTGAGAAGTCCCCACCAAGATGGGGGCGAAGGGATTCGCTGAATTTTTGTCGTGTGAAAACAATAAGAAACACACGGAGGCGTGTACGAAGCAAGCAATTCCACTGTACACGTTGAAAATTCAACACTTAGAACCCCTTGTACGAGCATAGCGAAAATCTGTACAAAAAATTTTAGGAGGAAAAAATGAGCGAATTACAGAAAATCAGAATCAAATTAAAGGCTTATGACCACGCGCTTCTTGATCAGTCCGCAGCTAAGATCGTTGAGACTGCTAAGAAGACAGGAGCTGAAGTATCAGGTCCTATTCCGCTTCCAACAGAAAAGGAAGTAGTAACAATCCTGAGAGCTGTTCACAAGTATAAGGATTCCAGAGAACAGTTCGAACAGAGAACTCACAAGAGATTGATCGATATCACAAGTGCAACAGCTAAGACAACTGATGCGCTGACTAAGCTGGACTTACCTGCAGGCGTAGATATCGAAATCAAGCTGTAAATCAAAAACAGCAATAAAAACTTAAAGGCGAAGGGAACTCCCTTAGTATGACCGGCTTACCGGTCCGCTGTAAGAAACAAGGAGGAAAGATAAACCATGAAAACTATTTTAGGTAAGAAGATGGGCATGACCCAGATCTTCACCGAAGCAGGTTCAGTAGTTCCTGTAACGGTTGTAGAAGCAGGTCCAATGACTGTTACTCAGATCAAGACTGTTGAAACAGACGGTTACGAAGCAGTACAGGTTGGATTTGAAGATGCTAAGCCACAGAGAGTGAACAAGCCAATGACTGGTCACTTCGAAAAGGCAGGAGTTGCTCCTAAGAAGCACCTGATCGAATTCAGAACTGAAGGCGAAACTTACGAACTCGGACAGCAGATCACAGTTGCTGATTTCGAAGTTGGCAAGCTGCTGGACGTAACAGGCACTTCCAAGGGTAAGGGAACTCAGGGTAACATCAAGAGACACGGCCACCACAGAGGCCCTATGAGCCACGGCTCAAAGCATAAGAGACTTGCTGGTGCACTGGCAGCAGGTACTTACCCATCAAGAGTATTCAAGGGCAATGCAGGTCCTGGTAGAATGGGTAGAGAAACAGTGACAGTTCAGAACGTTGAGCTGGTGAAAGTTATTGAAGAAAAGAACCTGATGCTGATCAAGGGTGCTGTTCCGGGAAACAAAGGCGGAATCGTTCGCATCCAGTACGCAGTAAAGGGTCAGAAATAGGATGACTTCAGAAAGGAGGAAGTAAAATGTCAAAAGTGACAATGCTGAACATGGCAGGTCAGGAAGTCGGAGCAATCGAGTTAAAAGACGCGATCTTCGGAATCGAACCTAACCAGAACGCAGTTCATGCGGTAGTTAAGAATATTTTAGCCAACAGAAGACAGGGTACTCAGTCTGCTAAGACAAGAGCTGAAGTCAGAGGGGGCGGAAGAAAGCCTTTCAGACAGAAGGGAACAGGTCGTCATAGACAGGGAAGCTCCACAGACCCTTCACAGGTTGGAGGCGGTGTGGTATTCGCACCAAAGCCAAGAAGCTACAGATACACATTACCTAAGAAGCTGAGAAGACTGGCGATGCTGTCAGCACTCTCATCAAAGGTTCAGGAAAACGAAATGATCGTTATCGACGAAATCAAGTTCGAAGAACCTAAGACAAAAGAAATGGTAAAGATGCTGGAAGCAGTTAAGGCTGGAAAGAAAGCACTGATCGTAACAGCTGAAAAGGATTACAACATTGTTAAGTCCGCAGCTAACATTCCTGGAGTAAGAACAGCACTGGTAACAACAATGAACGTTTATGACATCATCAACCACACAAACTTCATCGTTACTAAGGAAGCTGTAGAAAAGATTGAGGAGGTGTACTCATAATGAAAACGCCTTACGATGTAATTATCAAGCCTGTAATCTCCGAAAAGAGTATGGACGCAGCACAGGTTAAGAAATACACATTCAAGGTTGCAGTAGACGCTAACAAGACAGAAGTTAAGAACGCTGTTGAAGAAATCTTCGATGTGGAAGTTGCAAAAGTAAACATTATGAACGTTGTAGGAAAGCAGAAGAGAATGGGAAGATACGTTGGTATGACTGCTGCTACTAAGAAGGCAGTTGTAACACTTACTGAAAACAGTAAGGAAATCGAATTCTTCCAGAGTCTGTAAGATAACAGGAGGTAGACATAAATGGGAATTAAAAAATACAATCCGACCACTCCTGGTTTAAGAGGAATGACAGTTTCCACATTTGAGGAAATCACTTGCACTACACCGGAAAAATCACTGACAGTAACACTGAAGAAGCATTCCGGAAGAAACTCAAGAGGTAAGATCACTGTAAGACACAGAGGCGGCGGATACAGACCTAAGTACAGAATCGTAGACTTCAAGAGAAATAAGGACGGTATTCCTGGTAAAGTTGCTACTATCGAATACGATCCAAACAGAACAGCTAACATCGCTCTGATCAACTATGCAGACGGCGAAAAGAGATACATCATCGCTCCTAACAAACTGAACGTTGGTGACGTGATCGTATCAGGCGCAGACGCTGACATCAAGATCGGTAACGCTCTTCCACTGGCAAACATCCCTGTAGGTACAATCATCCACAACGTGGAACTGAAGCCTGGCAAGGGTGGACAGATGGTAAGATCAGCAGGTAACGGCGCTCAGCTGATGGCTAAGGAAGGCCAGTATGCACAGGTTAGACTTCCTTCCGGCGAAGTTAGAAAAGTAAGAATCGAATGTAGAGCTACAATCGGCGAAGTTGGTAACCTCGATCACCAGAACATCCAGATCGGTAAAGCTGGTAGAAAGAGACACATGGGTATCAGACCTACAGTAAGAGGTTCCGTAATGAACCCTAACGATCACCCTCACGGTGGTGGTGAAGGTAAGGCTGGAATCGGTCGTGTAAGCCCTGTAACACCTTGGGGTAAGCCTGCACTTGGTTACAAGACAAGAAAGAAGAACAAAGCTTCTAACCAGTATATCGTAAAGAGAAGAAATGAAAAATAATTAGGAAGGAGCAACTATAATGGGAAGATCACTTAAAAAGGGACCTTTCGTAAACGAAAAGCTGCTGAAAGCTATCATCGATATGAACGCAGCTAACGAAAAGAAAGTCATCAAAACATGGTCAAGACCATCAACTATATTCCCGCAGATGGTTGGACATACAATCGCTGTTCATGACGGCAAAAAGCACGTGCCTGTATATATCACAGAAGATATGGTAGGACACTGACTGGGAGAATTTGCTCCTACTAGAAACTACAGAGGACACGCAGCAGACAAGAAGTCCAAGAAATAAGAAAGGAGATAATTGAAAATGGAAGCAAAAGCAATTGCAAAGTACGTAAGAATGTCTCCTATCAAGCTGAAGCCTGTTACTGACTTAGTAAGAGGAAAAGACTTGGACGAGGCACTGAACATTTTAAAGTTCACACCTGGTAAGGGTGCTGAAATCGTAGAAAAGGTTGTTAAATCAGCAGCTGCTAACGCAGACGTTAAGGAAATGAACACTGACAATCTTTATGTAGCCGAAGTTTATGCTCACCAGGGCCCAACAATGAAGAGATGGAGAGCCGGATCACAGGGTAGAGCATCAATCATCTTAAAGAGATCAAGCCACGTTGGCGTAACTCTTAAAGAAAAGGAGGTTAAGTAATGGGTCAGAAAGTAAGTCCACACGGCCTTAGAGTAGGTGTTATCAAAGATTGGGATTCAAAATGGTATGCAGATAAGAATAAGTTTGCTGACTACCTGATCGAAGACAACAAGGTAAGAGAATTCGTAAAGAAGAAGTTATACGCTGCAGGCGTTTCCAAGGTTGTTCTGGAAAGAACTGCAGAAAACAAGCTGAAGGTTATCGTTATGACAGCTAAGCCTGGTATGGTTATCGGAAGATCCGGAGACGGAATCGATGCACTGAAGGCTGAACTGGAAAAGATGACTGGAAAGACTATCGTAATAGATATCAAAGAAGTTAGAAGAGCAGAACTGGATGCACAGCTGACAGCAGAAAGCATCGCTCAGGCTCTCGAAAGAAGAGTTTCCTTCAGAAGAGCTATGAAGCAGGCTATCGGCAGAACAATGAAGGCTGGAGCTAAGGGAATCAAGGTTCTCACATCCGGAAGACTTGGCGGAGCTGAAATCGCTAGATCCGAAAAGTACAGCGAAGGTAATGTTCCTCTGCACACTCTCAGAGCTGACATCGACTACGGCTTTGCAGAAGCTGATACAACTTACGGTAAGCTGGGCGTTAAGGTTTGGATCAACCACGGAGAAATCCTTGACAAGGGTCTGAAATCAGCTGTTCCTGAAGAGCCTAAGAGAGAAAAGAGAGGCAGAAGAGACGGCGAAAGAAGACCTAGAAGAGATGGTGAAAGAAGACCTAGAAGAGACGACAGAAGAAATGAAAGAGCTGAAGCTCCTAAGGCAGTTAACCCAAGAGTAAGAAAGACTCCAAAGGTTGAACCTCAGGTAGAAGAAGCACAGGTTGAAGCAGTAGAAGCAGTAGCTGAAGAATCAGCTGAATAATAGACATTGGTGAAAGGAGGACACTCGTCATGTTAATGCCAAAGCGCGTTAAACGCAGAAGAGTCCACAGAGGCAGAATGAAAGGTAAGGCTACAAAGGGCAACAATATCACTTACGGTGATTTCGGTCTCGTAGCTACTGAATGTGGATGGATAACTTCAAATCAGATCGAAGCAGCCAGAATCGCTATGACAAGATCTGTTAAGAGAGGCGGTAAGGTTTATATCAAGATCTTCCCTCATAAATCAGTAACAAAGAAGCCTGCTGAAGTACGTATGGGTTCCGGTAAAGGTGCTCCTGAGTACTGGGTAGCAGTAGTTAAACCGGGCAGAGTAATGTTCGAAATCGAAGGTGTTACAGAAGCTCAGGCTAGAGAAGCTATGAGACTTGCTGGTCACAAGCTGCCGGTTAAGACTAAATTTGCCATCAAGGAAAAAGAAACAGCAAAGGGTGGTGAAGCATAATGGAATTAAAGAAAATGAGAGAAATGACAGAAGCGGAACTGAATGCAGAACTGATGAAAATGAAGAAAGATCTGTTCAATCTCAGATTCCAGCACGTTACAGGACAGCTTGAAAACCCTGTTAAAATGCGTGAAACAAAGAGAGATATCGCAAGAGTAAAGACTATCATCAGAGAAAAAGAACTGGCTAAGTAAAGGAAAGGAGGATGTATTATGGCAGTTGAAAGAAACAGAAGAAAGACAAGAGTCGGTATCGTAACAAGCGATAAGATGGATAAGACTGTTGTTGTTGCAGTTGAAGACTTCGTAAGACATTCCCTTTACGGAAAAGCAGTAAAGAGAACTAAGAAAGTCAAGGCTCACGACGAAAATAATGAATGCCAGATTGGCGATAAAGTTAGAATCATGGAAACAAGACCTCTGTCAAAGGACAAGAGATGGAGACTTGTGAACATCGTTGAAAAAGTGAAGTAAAGGAGGCGCCTAGTAATGATTCAGACTGAAACAAGATTAAAGGTTGCTGACAACTCCGGCGCTAAAGAGCTTTTATGCATCCGTATACTGGGAGGCACAAGCCGTCAGTATGCTAACATCGGTGATGTTATCGTATGTGCAGTAAAAGACGCAACACCGGGCGGAGTAGTAAAGAAGAGCGACGTTGTAAGAGCTGTTGTAGTTAGATCAAAGAGCGGTGCCAGAAGAGCAGACGGCAGCTACGTTAAGTTTGACCAGAACGCAGCAGTTATCATAAAGGACGATTTACAGCCGGTTGGAACTCGTATCTTCGGACCAGTTGCAAGAGAACTGAGAGATAAGGGCTTCATGAAGATTGTATCCTTAGCACCGGAAGTATTATAGGAGGTTACAGATGCGTATTAAAAAAGATGATACAGTAATCGTACTTGCCGGTAAAGACAAAGGAAAGACTGGTAAAGTATTAAAGGCTATGCCAAAAGAAGGCAGAGTAATAGTAGAAGGCGTTAACGTTCAGACTAAGCACCAGAAGCAGACTCAGAAGGAAGCAGCTGAGATCAAGCATCAGGAAGGTCCTATCAACGTATCAAACGTTATGTACTATGACACAAAGGCAAAAACACCGAGCAGAATCGGTTACAAAGTAGAAGACGGCAAGAAGGTTAGAGTAGCTAAGAAAACCGGCGCCGTAATAGACTAAGAAAGGAGGAGACGATAGTGGCAGCTAGATTAAGAGAAACATATAAGAATGACGTGTTCCCTGCACTGAGAGAACAGTTCAAATATGAAAACGTAATGGAAATCCCTAAGCTGGAAAAAGTTACAATCAACATGGGTCTGGGCGAAGCTAAGGAAAACGCTAAGATCATGGAAAGCGCAGTTGAAGAAATCAGCCTGATCACAGGTCAGAGACCTGTAGTTACAAAGGCAAGAAAGTCCATCGCTAACTTCAAAGTTAGACAGGGCATGCCTGTAGGCGCTAAGGTTACTTTAAGAGGCGACAATATGTACGAGTTCATCGATAAGCTTTTCAACATCGCTCTTCCAAGAGTAAGAGACTTTAAGGGCGTTAGCAAGAACTCATTCGATGGTAGAGGAAACTACTCAATGGGTATCAAGGAACAGCTCATCTTCCCTGAAATCAACTACGATAAGGTTGACACAATCAAGGGAATGAACATCGTATTCACTACAACAGCAAAGACAGACGAAGAAGCAGCTGCACTGCTGGCTGGTCTGGGAATGCCGTTTGAAAAATAGTTTAGGAGGCAAACCATGGCAAAAACTTCATTAAAGGTTAAGCAGCAGAGAAAACCTAAGTTTTCAACTCGTGCTTACACAAGATGCAGAATTTGCGGAAGACCACACTCAGTACTGAGAAAGTATGGAATCTGCCGTATCTGTTTCAGAGAGCTTGCTTACAAGGGTGAAATTCCTGGCGTAAAGAAAGCTTCCTGGTAAGAATATATAAGTTAAAACTACTATCCGTTAAGTTGTAAACGCCCGCTCCGGCGAGCGACACAATACTGATGGAGGAAGGAGAACAAAAAAATGACAATGACAGATCCAATTGCGGATATGCTGACAAGAATCAGAAATGCTAACACAGCAGGACATCCGACAGTTGACATTCCTGCTTCAAAGATGAAGAAGTCAATCGCAGGAATCCTTAAGGAAGAGGGCTATATCGAAGATTTCAAAGTAACAGAAGACAACAAGCAGGGTGTCATCACAGTTACTATGAAGTATGGTCCTGATAAAGAAAGAGTAATCAGCGGAATCAGAAAGATTTCAAAGCCTGGCCTGAAGTCATATGCAAAGGCTAACGAAATTCCAAGAGTTCTGGGCGGCCTGGGAATCGCTATCATCTCCACTTCAAAGGGAGTTATCAGCGATAAGGAAGCTAGAAAGCTGGGAATCGGCGGCGAAGTAATCTGTTATGTATGGTAATTTGGTAGGAGGAAATAGAAAATGTCAAGAATAGGTATCAAGCCGATCACTCTTCCTGCCGGCGTAGAGGTTTCAGTAAGTGACAAGAACGTTGTTACAGTTAAGGGACCTAAGGGCGAACTGCAGGAACAGATCAGCGCATTATTAAACGTAGAAATCAATGAAGGCGTAGTAACAGTTTCAAGAGACAGCGATGAAGCTGAAAAGAGATCACAGCACGGTCTGGCTAGAACTCTGATCAACAACATGGTTGTTGGCGTAACTGAAGGCTACTCAAAGAAGCTTCAGCTGGTAGGCGTAGGATACAAGGCTGAAAAGAAAGGTAAGACACTGGTACTGAACCTGGGATACTCCCATCCAATCGAAATGGAAGATCCTGCAGGTATCGAAACAGAAGTACCTGATGCTACTACAGTAATCGTTAAAGGTATAGATAAAGCGCAGGTTGGCAACTATTCTGCGAATATCAGAGCTTGGAGAAGACCTGAACCTTACAAGGGCAAGGGAATCAAGTACGATGGCGAAGTTATTCGTAGAAAAGAAGGTAAGACCGGAGCACAGTAAGGAAAGGAGAATTAGAAAATGGCTAAAGAAAGCAGAAAAGATAAGCGTGTTGCCAGACATCAGAGAATTAGAAAAAACCTTTCCGGTACTCCTGAAAGACCTAGACTCTGCGTGTTCAGAAGCAATAAGAACATTTCAGTTCAGATTATCGACGATGTTAACGGAGTTACACTTGCTTCAGCTTCAACTATCGATAAGGAATTAAAGTCCGAAATCGCATATGGCGGAAACAAGGAAGCTGCTAAGGCAGTTGGAGAAGCTATCGCTAAGAGAGCACTGGCAAAAGGTATCGAAGAAGTTACTTTTGACAGAGGCGGATTCCTTTATCACGGAAGAGTTAAGGAACTTGCAGACGGTGCTCGTGAAGCAGGTTTGAAATTCTAACAGGAGGTAAGTTGAATGCGAAATACTATAGATGCATCCAAGCTGGACTTAAAAGAAACTATTGTAAGCATCAGACGTGTTGCTAAAACCGTTAAGGGTGGTAGAAACATGAGATTCAGCGTTACAGTAGTTGTAGGCGACGGCGAAGGACATGTAGGCGTTGGCCTCGGCAAGGCTCAGGAAATTCCTGAAGCAGTAAGAAAAGCTACAGAAGATGCTAAGAAAAAACTGATAACAGTTCCTACAGTAGGAACAACAATCCCTCACAGAAACTTAGGCGTATTCGGTGCAGGCAGAGTTCTGCTGATGCCGGCTGCTCCTGGTACAGGAGTAATCGCAGGTTCATCAGTACGTACAGTACTGGAAGCTGCAGGTATCAAGGACATCAGAGCTAAGTCCATCGGATCAAACAACACAGGAAACATGGCTTACGCAACTCTCGAAGGGCTTAAGACTATGATGACTGTTGAACAGGTTGCTGCTAGAAGAGGAAAGACTAAGGAAGAAATCTTAGGATAAGGAGGAAGAAACAATGGCAAAAATGATTAAAGTCACATTGACAAAAAGTGTTATTGGCGCTTCCCCAAAGCAGAGAAAAGTTGTAGAAGCGTTAGGACTTAAGAAGATGCACCAGTCAGTTGAACTTGTTGACTCCCCTGTAACAAGAGGAGCAGTTAACAAGGTATCGCATCTTTTAACTGTAGAAGAGTTATAGGATAGGGAGGTGCGAGAATAATGAAACTGCATGAATTAAGAGCGGTTCCTGGTGCTACTAGAGCACCTAAGAGAAAGGGCCGCGGTACAGCTACTGGCCAGGGTACAACTGCTGGTAGAGGTATGAACGGACAGAAATCAAGAAGCGGCGGCGGCGTTAGACCTGGATTCGAAGGCGGCCAGATGCCACTTTACAGAAGAATCCCTAAGAGAGGATTCACAAACATTTGGGGAACTGAATACACAGTTCTGAATGTTGAAGACCTGAACAAGTTTGAAGCAGGCACAGTAGTAACTCCTGAAATGATCATGGAAGCTGGCCTTGCTAAGCAGGTAAAAGACGGTATCAAGGTTTTAGGAAACGGAACTCTCGATAAGAACCTGACAGTTCAGGCTCACAAATTCAGCAAGACTGCAATCGAAAAAATCGAAGCTGCCGGAGGAAAGGCAGAGGTGCTCTAATGGAGATGATCAGAACAGTTGCAAAAGCATGGAAAATTCCTGATATCAGGAAGAAAATCGTATTCACACTGTTGATGCTGGTAGTCTTCAGAGTAGGCTCACTGATCCCAGTACCGGGAATCGACAGAGAAATACTCGCGCAGACATTTGACAGCGAAACAGGACTTTTTGCTCTGTTCAATCTGTTCTCCGGAGGCGCATTCAGTCAATTCACCATATTTGCTTTAAGTATCACACCGTACATCACAGCATCTATCATACTCCAGCTGTTGACTATAGCCATTCCTTCACTTGAAAGACTGGCTAGAGAAGGCGTTGAAGGAAGAAAGAAGATCGCTGCGTACACTAGATACCTGACTGTAGTTCTGGCAATCATCCAGGCTATCGGCGTATCTATCGGTCTCTTCAGACAGGCACTGATCAGCACTGACTTCTTCTCAGTAGCTGTGATCGTACTGGTACTTACTGCAGGTACAACATTCCTTATGTGGTTAGGTGAACAGATCAATGAACATGGTATTGGAAACGGTATCTCACTGATAATCTTTGCAGGTATCGTATCAAGACTGCCATCCGCTATCCAGGAAGTATGGACTAAGATTGCAGACGGCAGCATGAGCATCGTTACATTGATAATCTTCGTAATCTTCTGCGTACTGGTAATCGTAGGCATCATCTACATCCAGCAGGGTCAGAGAAGAGTCCCTGTACAGTATGCGAAGCGAGTTGTAGGAAGAAAGATGTATGGCGGACAGGCGACACACATCCCGATGAAAGTAAATCAGGCGGGCGTTATCCCTGTAATCTTCGCTATGTCATTCCTGCAGTTCCCACTGACTATCACTTACTTTATGGATCCTGCAAGCGGAGCTGCACAGTGGATCGAAAAGTGGCTGTCACCAATGGGATCACCGGGCGTATGGGTATATGCAGCATTCAACGTAGTGCTGATCATATTCTTCACTTACTTCTATACATCAGTAACATTCAACCCTGTTGAAGTTGCTCACAACATGAAGGCAAATGGAGGATTTATCCCTGGTATCAGACCTGGTAAAGCTACCATTGAATATCTCAACAGAGTAATGACAAGAATCACTTTCGTAGGTGCTGTATTCCTCGCTGCAGTAGCTATCCTGCCAACACTGGTAAGTGAACTGGGCGGACTGAACTTCCACTTCGGCGGTACTTCACTGCTGATCGCGGTAGGCGTTGCCCTTGACACAATGAAGCAGCTGGAACAGCAGATGGTTATGAGAAACTATCAAGGATTCCTGAAATAAGATAACAGGAACAGGAGGTTAAGTATGAATTTAATATTATTAGGCCCTCCGGGAGCAGGTAAAGGCACTCAGGCGGCAAAGATAATCGAAAAGTACGACATCCCTCATATTTCAACTGGAGATATATTCAGAGCCAACATCAAGGCTGGAACTGAACTCGGTAAAAGAGCTCAGGAATATATGAATAAAGGTCAGCTGGTTCCTGATGAGCTGGTTGTAGAAATCGCT
This sequence comes from Bacillota bacterium, assembly GCA_017416795.1. Classification (GTDB taxonomy): domain Bacteria; phylum Bacillota; class Clostridia; order Peptostreptococcales; family Anaerovoracaceae; genus Lentihominibacter. Next base: position 43,456 of record JAFQBD010000068.1, read on the forward strand.
ACAGACAGACTTAAGGCTGACGACTGTCAGAAGGGCTTCCTTCTTGACGGGTTCCCAAGAACTGTATTCCAGGCAGAAGAACTGGATAAGTTCCTGGCAGAACAGGGAAAGAAGATCGATCACGTACTGGACATCGATGTTAATAAAGAAGAGTTGATGATCAGACTGACAGGAAGAAGAGTATGCAAAACATGCGGAGCTTCTTTCCACGTTGTAAACATCCCTCCTAAAAAGGAAGGTATCTGCGACGTTTGCGGAGCAGAACTGGTTCAGAGAGCTGATGACAACGAAGAAACTGCAGCTAACAGAATCGAAGTTTACAACAATGAAACTAAACCATTGGTTGATTACTATGAAAAGGCCGGCAATATCGCTCATATCGACGGAACTATCGGTCTTGAAAATGTATTCAATGCCATCGTAGAGGTTGTAGGTGAGTAGGTATGATCATTATCAAATCTGATCAAGAAATAGATCTGATGAGAGAAGCGGGCAAGGTGACAGGTCTCGTTCTGAAAGAACTTGAGAACTTCATCAAGCCCGGAATATCTACACTTGATATAGACAGATTCGTTGAGGATACCATCAGAAAGCATGGGATGATACCTTCCTTCAAGGGATTGTACGGATTCCCTGCCAGCGCATGTGTATCCGTCAACGATGAAGTTGTCCACGGGATCCCTGATAAAAAGCGTAAGCTCAGAGAAGGCGATATCGTAAGCGTGGACACAGGTGCGACCTATAAAGGATATGTCAGCGATGCGGCAAGAACATACGCGGTAGGCGAAGTCGGCGACATGGCCAAGAAGATCATGGACGCAGCAAAAGACAGCTTCTTTGAGGGGCTCAAGTATTGCAGACCGGGATGCCGATTGTCAGATATATCTCATGCGATACAGGTCAAGGCAGAAAGCGAAGGATTCTCCGTTATAAGAGATTTCGTAGGTCACGGGATCGGAAGCGATATGCACGAAGATCCTCAGATACCGAACTTCGGTAAAGCCGGCAGAGGACCTAGACTTGCAAAAGGCATGGTTTTCGCCATAGAGCCTATGATCTGTGAAGGTGGATATGAGGTAATGACTCTCTCAAATGACTGGACGGTAGTTACCACAGACGGTAAATTATCAGCTCATTATGAGAATACTGTAGTAATAACAGACGGTGAGCCGGAACTGCTCACATTAGCTGAATAATAGCGAGGTGTTGAAACAATGGCAAAGAAGGACGTCATAGAGGCTGAAGGCAGAGTAGTTGAAGCACAGCCTAACGCAATGTTTATTGTAGAACTTGAAACCGGACATAAAGTGCTTGCACACGTATCCGGAAAAATAAGAACAAACTATATCAGAATCATTCCGGGAGATAAAGTTAAGGTTGAATTATCACCTTACGATCTGACTAGAGGCAGAATCACCTGGAGAGGAAAGGCATAGAGGAGGAAATCAAATGAAAGTTAGAGCTTCCGTAAAGCCTATCTGCGAAAAGTGCAAGGTAATCAAGAGAAAAGGTAAAGTAATGGTTATCTGCGAAAACCCTAAGCATAAGCAGAAGCAGGGCTAAACAGTATTAGTTAATTTTAGTTACACATCCCGTTTATATTACGCCCCACGAGGTAACGTGAAGGCAGCGTGACGGAAGATGGGAACAGGAGGAAAATATGGCTCGTATAGCCGGTGTAGACTTACCAAATGAAAAAAGAATCGAAGCTGGTCTGACTTACATCTACGGAATAGGTTGGCCTACTTCAAGAGAAATCTTAAAGAAGACAGGAATCAATCCTGACACAAGAGTTAAAGATCTGACAGAAGAAGAAGCTGGTAAGATCAGAAAAGTAATCGAAGCTGATTACATGGTAGAAGGTGATCTGAGAAGAGATGTTAACCTGAACATCAAGAGACTGATGGAAATCGGTTGCTACAGAGGAATCAGACACAGAAGAGGTCTGCCTGTAAGAGGACAGAAGACTAAGACAAACGCTAGAACTCGTAAGGGTCCTAAGAAGACCGTTGGTAGAAAGAAGAAGTAAAGGAGGTAGAACGATATGGCTAAAGCTGTTAAGAAGGCTGTTAGAAAAAAGAAAAGAGAACGTAAGAATATTGAAAAAGGCCAGGCTCATATTCAGGCTACCTTTAACAATACATTAGTAACACTGACTGACATGGCCGGAAACGCTCTGTCATGGTCAAGTGCAGGATCCCTGGGATTCAAGGGATCAAGAAAGTCAACTCCATTTGCTGCACAGTCAGCTGCTGAAGAAGCTGCTAAGGGCGCTATGGAACACGGACTGAAGACAGTTGAAGTATACGTAAAGGGTCCTGGATCCGGAAGAGAAGCTGCTATCAGAGCACTGCAGACTGCAGGTCTCGAGATCACTATGATCAAGGATATCACTCCTATTCCACACAACGGATGCAGACCACCTAAGAGAAGAAGAGTCTAATAGAAGGGAGGAAACATTCAAATGGCAAGATATACAGACGCTAACTGCAGACTTTGCAGAAGAGAAGGTCAGAAGCTCTTTTTAAAGGGTGACAGATGCTACAGCAGCAAGTGCGCTATCGACAGAAGAGGTTATGCTCCCGGACAGCACGGACAGGGCAGATCAAAGATTTCCGATTACGGCCTGCAGCTGAGAGAAAAGCAGAAGGCTAAGAGATTCTACGGACTGCAGGAAACTCAGTTCAGAAATCTCTTTGACAAGGCTGCTAGAAAATCAGGTATCACTGGTGAAAACCTGCTGATCCTGCTGGAAACTAGATTAGACAACGTGGTATTCAGACTTGGATTCGCTTCTTCAAGAAAGGAAGCTAGACAGCTGGTTAACCACGGACATTTCCAGGTAAACGGCAAGAAGGTAAATATCCCTTCATATACTGTAAAGCCTGGTGACGTTATCAAGGTTAAGGAAAAGAGCACAAACTCACCTAAGTTCAAGGAAGTAAAAGAAATGTCCATCACAGTACCTTCATGGGTTGCTGTAGACGTAGAAAAGCTCGAAGGAAAGATCCTGTCAGTGCCTACAAGATCAGAGATCGATACTCCTGTAGCAGAGCATCTCATCGTCGAATTGTATTCCAAATAATAATCTAGGTAACACCAGTTATCACTTTGGAATAAAAAGGAGGGTTTTGAGTGATAGAAATCGAAAAACCAACAATCGAATGTATATTTTCAAACGAAGATCCCAACTATGGGAAATTCGTAGTGGAACCACTCGAAAGAGGTTATGGTACTACTCTTGGAAACAGCTTAAGAAGAATTCTTTTAAGCTCACTTCCGGGTGTTGCAGTTACATCAGTTAAGATCGATGGTATTCTCCACGAGTTTTCAACTATTCCGGGAGTTAAGGAAGATGTTACAGAAATCATCCTTAACTTGAAGAAGCTGGCTGTTAAGCTCAATGGTGAAAACACTAAGAGAGTACTGATCAATGCGATCGGACCAAAAGAAGTTACTGCAGCTGATATCCTCGGTGATTCCGATGTAGAGATCTTTAACCCTGATCTTCACATCGCAACACTGGAAGAAAACGCAACTCTCATCATGGAAATCAACCTGGCGAGAGGAAGAGGATATGTACCTGCTGATATGAACAAGGATGAAAATACGCCAATATCAGTTATTCCTACTGACTCGATTTTCACACCTGTAAGAAAAGTAAACTTTACAGTTGAAAATACAAGAGTTGGTCAGGTTACTGACTATGACAAGCTGATCCTTGAAATCTGGACTGACGGATCCATCGCTCCAAGCGAAGGCGTATCCATCGGTGCTAAGATCATGCAGGAACATCTGAGCCTGTTCGTAGAACTGACAGATTCAGCTGAAGGCCTCGAAATCATGGTTGAGAAGGAAGAAAACCAGAAAGAAAAGGCTCTCGAAATGACTATCGAAGAACTTGAACTTTCAGTAAGATCCTTCAACTGCCTGAAGAGAGCAGCGATCAACACAGTTGAAGAACTGACACACAGAAGTGAAGAAGATATGATGAAGGTTAGAAACCTGGGTAAGAAGTCTCTGGACGAAGTTAAGCATAAGCTTGAAGAACTGGGTCTCAGCCTTAGACAAAGCGACGAATAATTAAAATAGGAGGATGCAGTAATGCCAGGATATAGAAAATTAGGCAGAACTTCCGCTCACAGAAAAGCTATGCTGAGAGGTCTGGTAACTGACCTGCTGAGAGAAGGCAGAATCACAACTACAGACACAAGAGCGAAGGAAGCAAGAAGACAGGCTGAAAAGATGATCACACTGGGCAAGCGCGGAGATCTTCACGCTAGAAGACAGGCGCTGGCTTACATCTATGATGAAACTGTTGTAACTAAACTGTTTGAAGAAATCGCACCTAAGTACGAAGACAGACAGGGCGGATACACTAGAATACTGAAGCTTGGACCTAGACAGGGAGACAACGCTGAAATGGTATTCCTCGAATTAGTTTAATCAATAAACTGTCGAACGAAATAAGAGTCATATAGACTAACGAAAACCCCCGAAATTGATTTCGGGGGTTTTATAATACGATCATTTAATTGTCAATATGAAAATTCATGAACGCATGATGCGTTTCGCATTTTGCGCCTCTACACGATCAGCGCACCGATTCTTTCTCTTGTTCTTTCTTCACCGAGGATCTGCTGGATCTCCCAGATATCAGGTGACTGGCTTCTGCCCATGAGAGCGATTCTGATAACTGTGCTAACGTGACCAACATGACCTTTGTAATCTTCAGGATGCTTTTTGAAATCTTTAGGTTTAGCAGCATAACCCATTTCTGTACCGATCTCTCTTACCTTATCGAACCACTGGCTCTGATCATCGCTGTGATTATAAGTTTCCAGATACTTGGTCAGGATAGCAACAGCGTCTTCATCGCTTACGTTTTCAGGGATAGTATCTTCGATCTTGAAATAGTCGTCGAAGAAGTAACTGATGAATTCGAAAATCTGCTTAGCGTATACCAGGTCTTTTCTAGGCTTATTTCCGTCTCTGCCAAGATCCAAGATCTTTTCGATATATTCTTCATGTCCTTCGAAGAGCGAAAGCTTTTCCGGAGCGAATTCTCTTGCCCACTCAGTCATGAACTTAGTAAGTTCTGCAGCCGGGATCTTTACGAGAACGTCTTTAGAAATATCATTCAGCTTATTGAGATCGAAGAGAGCACCGCCGCTTGACATCTTTTCTGTAGTGAATTTGAAGTCGTCGATAGGTGCATCAGGATTGTCGATACGCCATTCTTCGAAGTTGGAGTTGAGTATAGTCAGCAGATACTCCTTGACTGCCTGCGGATGGTAACCTTCCTGTCTGTAGTAATCGAGTGACAGTTCAGGGTCTTTTCTCTTTGACAGCTTACGCTTATTGCCTTCGTCCAGCTTCATCAATACTGCAGTATGACAGTAAGTAGGCATTTCGAATCCCAGTTTTTCAAAGAGTTCAACGTGGATAGGCAGTGACATGAGCCATTCTTCGCCTCTTACTACGTGAGTAGTTCTCATGAAGTAATCGTCGATAACGTGTGCGAAATGATATGTCGGGATGCCTGTAGCCTTGAGGATGATGACATCCTGATTGTTTTCTGGCATTGACAGTTCGCCTCTGATAGCATCCTGCACTTTGATGTATCTGATCTCTTCTGACGGCAGATCGTGATTGCCTGTGGATTTAAGTCTTACTACATAAGGTTTGCCGGCAGCTATATTAGCTTCGATTTCTTCTATTGTAAGGTTACGGCTTACAGCATACTTGCCGTAGATGCCGGTTGTTTCTTTATTAGCTTCCTGATCTTCTCTGATCGCTGCAAGCTCTTCTTCAGTGAGGAAGCAAGGATAAGCCAGACCTTCACTTACAAGTTTTTTGACGAAGCACTGATAGATCTCGCCTCTCTTGCTCTGATAATATGGGCCGTATTCTCCCATATCACCGTCCAGCAGAGCACCTTCATCGAAGTTTATGTCGAAGAATTTAAGTGATGAAATAATAGCTTCAACAGCTCCTTCAACATATCTCTTATCATCTGTATCTTCTATTCTCAAGAAGAAAGTGCCGCCTGACTGATGAGCAAGTCTTTCATCTACGAATGCTCCGTAAAGATTTCCCAGATGGATGAAGCCTGTAGGGCTTGGTCCAAGTCTTGTTACCATAGCACCTTCAGGAAGATTTCTCTGAGGGAACATTGCCTCATAATCTTCAGGAGTTTTGTCTATATGCGGGAATAACAGTTCCGCCAGTTTATTGTAGTCCATATTTTGTTTATGCTCCGATCGTTGAGTTGACCGGCTCCTTTCGTTTAATGTAAGATATATGATTTGCAATATCTTTGGATGATGAGCTTTGTCATTATGCATCTTCCATCCCATTATATTTTATCAAGATTTTAGCATGCGTGCAACCGATTATAACATCGCTATCATTAAGAATATTTTCTCCACAATATCCTCAGCGAATTGAGTATACAGAGCATTGCAACACCTGTATCTGCAAATACAGCAGCCCAGATATTAGCAAAACCCACAAGCCCAAGAAGGATGACCAACAGCTTGATCGCCAGCGCGAACACGATATTCTGCATAGCGATCCTACCGGTACAACGTGCGATAGTGATGGATTGTGGTACTGCCTCCAGCGAAGAAGTCATGAAGACTACATCGGCAGCTTCTATAGCGGCATCAGCTCCTGAACCCATAGCAGCACCCACATCAGCTCCTGCAAGTACAGGGGCATCATTGATGCCGTCGCCGACAAACATTACAGCACCCAGTTCGTTGCGCAGTTCACTTAATGCGGTAACTTTGTCTTCAGGCAGCAGCTCGGCACGGATTTTAGAGATGCCACTTGCCGAGGCGATAGCTTCAGCACTTTGCATGTTGTCTCCGGTCAGCATCGCAGTAGTGAGCCCCATATCCTTCAGATGATCGATGGCGCTAGCAGAATCATCCTTAAGCTGGTCTGAAATAATGATCCTGCCAATCAGGGATCCATCTAAAGCCACTAGTATTTCGGTGCCGGAAGCTTCAGGAAGCACCGGAAGGAATACACCGAATTCATCCATCAGCTTACGGTTGCCGCAAAGGGCAATTGAAGCAGTATCAGTGTCGCCCGATTTGAGCGAACACTTTATGCCCATTCCCGGCAGTTCTTCTATAGCTGCTGCCTTATTAATGGAAAGGGCAGTGCCTTCGGCAGCGCATGATTCTTCGTATTTGTTTAGGATACTCACAGCCACGGGGTGTGATGAAGAAGATTCACATACTGCAGCGATCGAGAGAACTTTCTGTTGAGTCATATCGTTAAATGTCGATATACTGTCTACGACAAATACGCCTTTAGTGATAGTTCCTGTTTTATCCATGATAATGCCTTTGACGTTTTTAAGGGCTTCAATAGCAAGGCCGCCTTTGAAGAGTATCCCCAGCTTAGAAGCTGCTCCGATGCCTGAGAAAAACGCCAGCGGAACACTGATCACCAGTGCGCAAGGGCAGCTGATGACCAGGAAGGTAATGGCTGTCTTGATCCAAAGTGCCCAGTCTCCTGTGATGAGGGATGGGATCACTGCGGTCAGTACAGCGAGGGCAACAACTATCGGTGTGTATATCTTCGCGAATTTAGTGATGAATTTATCTATTTTTGGTTTACCTGCGGCAGCATTTTCTACGGAGTCAAGGATACGCGTTACCATTGATTCGGAAAGCGGCTTAGTGACACGGATCTTCAGTACGCCTTGCTCGTTGACACAGCCGGAAATGACTTCAGATCCCGGGCGAACGCTGACAGGGACAGGCTCACCTGTAACAGGTGAGGTATCTACACGGCTTTCGCCTTCGATCACTGTGCCGTCCAGCGGTATGCGATCTCCCGGACGAACAAGAAGGATATCGCCCGGCTTAGCATCGCCTGCAGGTATGATGCGGATAGAGTCGTGATGTTCGTGGTGGTCATGCTCATGATCACATCCGCAATGACAATCATGCTCATGATGCTCATGTTTATCTGTTGCCACCAGTACAACAGTTTCAGGCCTCATATCTACTGCCTCCATGATCTGTGAGCGGCTGCGTTCTACAGCTATATCTTCAAACAACTGCCCGATACGGTAAAACAGCATTACTCCTGCAGCTTCAGCATACTCTCCGATGCAGAATGCCGATACAGTGGCGATGGACATGAGAAAATTCTCATCAAATACTTGTCCGTGAGAGATGTTTCGCACAGCGGTCAGAAGGACTTTATGACCTAATATCAGATAAGCTGCTATGAAAATCACTAGAGTGAGCAGAACGATACTGCCTCCGCCTGCAAACCACATATCATAACCCCATACATGCTCGAAAACGACTCCCACAGCGAAAAAAATCGTGCCAACGACCAAAGTTGTAATGTCGGTTCTATGACCGCTGAAAAAGCCGTTTTTAGCCCTGCCGGAATAATCAGAAGAAGAACTGCAATGCGGCTTTATATCATCTTTTTCAACTACCATTACTTCTCCTTCGATGGACTGACATATATGCCGGATCTCATCAACAAGAGCCTCAGGATCAGGAGCCTCTATCCTAAGCTGCTTAGTGGCAAAAGTAATAGATGCCGATCCGATCTCCGGCAATTCCTGTATCTTACGCTCCATTTTAGCCGCACAGTTAGCGCAGCCAAGATTTTCTAATATGTATGTCTTTTGCTTCATATCGTTGTTCATAAGTTACTACTCCAAATGTTATACCATAAATCTATTCGTTTATATGTTCAAGTGCCACGTCCAGGATCTCTTTCACGTGATCATCCGCCAGTGAATAATAAGCATGCTTACCCTTTTTCTCGAATTTCACCAAATTATTGTCGCGAAGGACTTTCAGCTGATGAGAAACGGCAGACTTAGTCATGTCCATCAAAACAGCCAGGTCGCATACGCACATTTCATGACAATTGAGCGCAGCAAGTATGTTGATTCGGGTTCCGTCGCCGAATACTTTGAACAGCTTTGACATGGCATTAAGCTGATCGTCAGAAGAAATAGCCTTGCGAACATAACTGATGTTTTCTTCATGTATAGCGCCGCAGTCACAGCAAATTTCATTCTTTCTCATATATCCTCCTGTAAGAAATATCGTTGTCCGGTTACTCTTTGCAATATAGTTGCACGCATATTCAACTATATTGCAACACTATTATAGTTGAACGGATATGCAACTGTCAACCCTGTATCATTAAATCCCTCTATATCGATGGATCTAAAAACATATCATGGGACGATATCATTAAAATGCTAACAGTATATTGACGAAAAGGGCACCGGAGAATATGATAATAACTAGATAAAAGCGGATCGCTAACCAAGAAAGGAATCTTTGAAGATGATAACAATAGATAAAGAAAAGTGTACAGGCTGTCTTACATGTCTGTCCGTATGCCCGTTCACGGTCCTCGAAGAAGTTGATGGAAAGCCGCAGCTTGCCGAAGGTAAGTGCTGTATGGCATGCATGCATTGTGCTGCTGCCTGCGCGGAAAAGGCGATTTCCTTCGGAGAGCAGGAGGCGATCCTGCAAAGTGCTCTCACGAAGATGCCTGAAGGATTTGATAAAGAACTCAAGGGGCATATATTGAGACGAAGATCTTACAGACATTTCAGCAGTGAGAAGGTGGACAGAAAACTGATCGAGGAAGCGCTGGAAATTGCTTCATGGGCACCTAGCGCCAAGAATCAGCATCCGACGAAATGGATAATAATAGATGACAGCACGACTTTGGAAAAAATCATGGGACACATATTGAAATACGCTGAAGAAAACAATATCTCTCCTGAAATAATATCGGAATATGCTGCAGGCAATAACGTTGTGATGGGCACAGCGCCAACAATGCTTCTGGCATATGCATCAGACTATGCCATCTCAGCGGAAACAGATACTGCCATCGCTATGACAACTGCAGAATTATATCTCCAGTCAAAGGGAGTAGGCACATGCTGGGCAGGCTATTTCAAGAGGATGTGTAATGCAGTTCCGGAAATCAAGGAACTTCTGCCTAAGATCCCTAGAGCGCATAGTTTCTATGGGGCGTTCATGATGGGATATCCTAAGGATGAGGAATATCTCCACATACCGGAGAGAATAAAAAGAGCAGATATAAAATGGGTATAGATACTGGACTAAAAAGGTAAAAATAATTATAGACAATCGTTAGCTTGCATGGTATAATTAACTCAAGAAAAGATAAAAACCGTCGCAAGATGGATGAACATGAAAATGTTAAACATGAAGGAGGTTAATAACATGTTATCAAAGAAGATCGTAGAAATGCTCAATGCACAGGTAAACGCTGAATTCTACTCAGCTTATCTCTATCTGGACATGGCAAATTATTATAAAGACGAAGGTCTCGACGGATACTTCAACTGGTACAAGATCCAGGCTCAGGAAGAAAGAGACCATGCAGTTCTGTTCATGGAATATCTGCAGCAGAACGGTGAAGCAGTAGTACTTGATGCTATCGCTAAGCCGGACAAGGAATTCAAGGAATTCATCGATCCTCTGAAGGCAGGAGCAGAACACGAAAGAGTAGTAACTGCACTGATCAATGATATCTATGCAGTAGCTTACGAAGAAAAAGACTTCAGAACTATGCAGTTCCTCGACTGGTTCGTTAAGGAACAGGCTGAAGAAGAAGACAATGCTGATGACAACGTTAAGAAGTTCGAACTGTTCGGAGGCGACAGCAGAAGCCTTTATGAACTGGATCTGGAAATGGCTGCAAGAGTTTATACTGCACCATCACTGGTTATCGGCTAATAAGGCAAAAGAAAGCCCGGGTATTTCTACCCGGGTTTTTTAATGCACAAGGCTTGAATTTCGATTTAGAATTCTGGGCTCTTGAACTTAACTTTCTTACACTTAACGAACTGTCCGTCGCCCTTTTCACCAACGTAGTCCTTGCCGTCGAATACCAGCTTACCTCTGCAGTAAGTAGCAACAGGATATCCCTTGAATTCAACGTTTTCCCAAACAGTGTGGTCGAGAGCTCCGTGCTGGTTTTCAGCATTCTTAACAACGAACTTCTTCTTAGGGTCGTAGATAACGATGTCAGCGTCCAGACCAACTTCGATAGCGCCCTTGCAGTAGTCGATACCAAACAGCTTAGCTGGGTTAGTAGCGGAGATTTCTACTGCCTTTTCGAAGGAGATTCTTCCCTTGTTAGCTTCTGACAGGATGTAAGGGTACATGTTTTCGATACCAGCGCATCCGTTAGGGATTGTTGTGAAGTTACCAGGAGTTCCGTCTTTCTTAGTGATTCCCCAGTCTTTTTCTGACTGTAAGAATGGGCAGTGGTCTGTAGCCAGAGTTGATACAGCACCAGTCTTGATTCCATTCCACAGAGCATCCTGGGAAGCCTTACCCTTCATTGGAGGTGAGCATACGAAGTCGCGAGCTCTAAGTCCATTTTCAGGGATTCCGTTCTTATAAACGTCCTTAGTCAGTGACAGGTACTGAGGGCAAGTTTCTGCGAAGATAGGATAACCTTCTGCTCTTGCATCAGCAACAGCCTTAACGCCCTGTTCGTTGTCCAGATGAACGATATACAGTGAAGCGCCTGCCATCTTAGCCAGGTTGATTGCTCTTACGCAAGCTTCTCCTGCAACGTCTTCATTCTTAGTTACATAGTGCCACCATGCTTCAGTCTTACCTTCAGCCAGGCACTTCTTGATCAGTGCATCATTTACATGCTTGTTTTCAGCGTGTACTCCAACGAGAGCGCCAACCTTAGCAGCATGCTGTAATGTTTCATAGAACTGACCATCATCTACGCCGAAATCATAAACCATGAATACCTTGAAGGAAGTAACTCCCTGCTTGATACATTCGTCCATTGATGCCAGCATTTCAGGAGTAGTTACGTCGCCTACACCGATGTGATAGGAGTAGTCAACTGCAGGACCATCTTCCTTACAGATAGCATCTCTTCTTGCCAGAGCAGCGTCCATAGTTTCGCCAACACCCTGGAGAACGAAGTCAAATACTGTAGTAGTACCGCCGCAAGCAGCAGCTCTTGTTCCTGTGAAGTAGTCGTCAGTTGAGATTGTTCCGCCGAAAGGCATAGCCAGATGAGTATGACCATCGATAGCGCCAGGAAGGATCATCTTACCTTTTGCATCTACAACTTCTGTCTTCTTTCCAGGCTTCAGGTTTGCGCCGATGGCAGTGATTTTGCCGTTCTTAACTGCTACGTCAGCTTTGAATGACGCCTTAGCTGTTACGACTGTGCCGCCTTTGATCAATAAATCCATAACTTTATTCCTCCTTTTTTATTTTGATAATAGTAGGAGCCTTTGGGTCTCAAAGGCTCCTGTGTTTTTTAATATGCAGGAAATGTCACTAAAGATATTTCCGTAATATCAATGTTCTATAAAGTTTTTATAGAATTAAGCTCTTTCTGTGAAAGCTTCGTGTTCTTCTTCAGTTACGAATGACTTGCCAGCCAGTGAAGTCTTCATCAGGATTACGTATACTATGAAACCTACTACGAATGACCATACATAGTTGATTGAGTTGATGAATCCGAAGAATGCACCGGATGCTCCGAAGTAAGTCAGCAGTGGCAGGATAAATGCTACTACCCATGCGATGATAGCTGCCCAGTTGATACCGTTTGAGTACCAGTACTTGCCGCCTTCTCCTACGAACAGACCTGCAACATCAACTCTCTTCTGCTTGCATACGAAGTAGTCTGCGATGAAGATAGCTGCGATAGGTGACAGGATAGTTCCGTAAGCGTTCATCCAAGTGAAGTATGCTGCACCGGAACCATAGATCCACCAAGCCTGCAGGATGAAGAACGCGATGATGATTGTGATAACAACGCCCATCTTGTAGCTGATCTTCTTAGGGTTGATGTTGGAGATTCCGTTAGCAGGTGCTACTACGTTAGCTGCTACGCAAGTAGTTACTGTAGCCATTACAACGCCGATAGCTGAGATGATTACAGCCAGCTTGCTGTCGATGTAGTAGAATACGCCAGTTGGGTCGAACATTGCTGTTCCCAGAGCCAGCTTAGTAGCCTGTGCGAAGTATGCACCGATGAATGCGCAGATTGCCATTGGCAGCGGCATTCCGTAGAGCTGACCTCTGAACTGGTCTTTCTGTGACTTAGCATATCTTGAGAAGTCAGGGATGTTCAGAGCCATTGTAGCCCAGAATGCGATGTTACCCATCAGACCGCCCATGTATACGTTCCACATACCGCCTGATGCTTCGATCAGAGCTGTGTCGTTAGGCTGCTGCATTACTTCCCAGAATCCATATCCAGCGTCCTTAGCCAGACCAGCTGCCCACAGGAGCAGAGCGATCATAACTACGATGAGGATAGGTCCGCCGATGTTCTGAACCCACTTGATCTGGTCCATACCAGTGTATGCGATCCAAGCGATGAACAGGATGAAGATAACGTAACCAATGAACTGTCCCATTGCTACAGTCTGGATTCCGCCCCATGAAGGGAGTCCGATTGTCCAAGTAGCATCGAGGAACTTAGGAGCAACGAGGCTGATGATAGCTGCAACAGCGCCGCCGCCTACCCATGCCTGTACTGATGTCCATCCGCAGGCAGTGATCGCTCTCAGGATAGCTGGGAGCTGAGCACCTCTAGTACCGAATGTCAGTCTAGCAAACAGTGGGAATGGGATACCGTACTTAGTACCGATCTGTGAGTTCAGCTGGATAGGGATCAGGATGATCAAGTTACCCAGTGCTACGTTCAGTACTGCCAGCCATGGGGATACGCCCATACCGATAAGTCCGGATGAAAGTGATAATGATGGAATACAAATTGACATTCCAACCCACAGCATAGTGATGCTGTATGTAGTCCAGTTTCTCTGTGAAACTGATGTAGGAGCCAGGTCTTCATTGTAGTACTTTGATGACACCAGTTCCGCACGAGCCGCATCTGTTAATTCGAACAGGCCGCCCTTTTCAACTTGTGTGTACGTTGACATAAAACACCTCCATTAAAGATTTATATAATTGAATAAATTATAACGTAGTAATTATACTACAAGTCATTCGAAAATGTAACTAGTTTTTTCTCAGTTTTGTTATTATTTTCTGAAAAATAATAGAAACCTATTCAAATGGTATAAACTTCGGATAAAGACCGCTATATATAGGGTCTTAAAATCAGCATTTGCAAAATCACTACCTTTATATATAATTAATATTACGACGGAGGTGAACTTATGGCTTTTTCCAAGAAGAAAACGACAGAGATCCTGGATAGATTGAGAACAGAATATCCCGATGCGGAGTGTGCTTTGCATCATAAGAATACATATGAATTGATAATAGCCGTAGCACTTTCTGCGCAGACGACCGATAAGAGCGTCAACAAGGTGTCGCCGGCATTGTTTGAGGCATATCCCGATGCGGCGGCATTGGCAGAAGCAAGACAGGAAGATGTGATAGAATATATCAAGACGATAGGTATGTATAAGACCAAGTCGAAGAACATAATTGCACTGGCGAAGCAGCTTGTCGAGAAGCACGGCGGACAGGTGCCGGAAGATTACGATGCTCTTGTGGCTCTGCCGGGAGTAGGCAGAAAGACGGCCAATGTAGTTTTATCTGTGGGATTCGGACAGCAGAGGATAGCAGTGGATACCCATGTGTTCAGGGTCAGCAACCGCATAGGTTTCGTTTCGGAAAAAGATGTTTTGAAGACGGAACTGGGGCTGATGAAAGTATTGCCTGAAGACAGGTGGTCGGAAGCTCATCACAGCCTCATATTCCATGGCAGGAACTGCTGCAGCGCGAGAAATCCAAAGTGCGAAGAATGTGCGATCAAGGATCTGTGCAAAAAAGTCGGAGTATAAAAAGCATAAAGAAAGCCCGAACCTCATGATGAGAGGCGCGGGCTCATTTTTTTGAATAATTCTCCGTGCGAAGAGAAAATTAATTCCTGCCGCAGCAGTGCTTGTACTTCTTACCTGATCCGCACGGACAAGGTTCGTTTCTTCCGATCTTCTTTTCTTTAACTACAGTCTTTGACTGCTTGTACTTCTTAGCGATTTCCTTCATCTTATCAAGACCCAGGATATCTTCCCACTGAGGCAGACCGTAGAGATAGTCAGCTCCTGCAGCCAGCATGTTGTAGAAGAGTGTTTCAGGTTCGATCTCGATCTCAACCTTTGAGTTTTCATCGAAACTCTGGAAATCCTGGCTCTTCTTCAGGCTTGTATCGATGCCATCGAGGAATCCCATGTAGATAACAGGTCTGATTTCGTTTTCAGCTGCCAGCTCGCCGAGTGTTCCTTCGATCTTCTTAGCAGGATCGTCCAGGATAGCACTGTAAAGCTTAGTTTCAGCTCCTGCATATTCTTCCCAGAATTCTTCAAATGTTTCTTCTGTCTGGTTTTCGATCAGTTCTTTCCACTGTTCATATAAAGTCATTTATATAACCTCCTGTATTATCTTAAGATAGTTCTTGAGATTTCGATAACGTCTCCCATAACTGCACTTCCTGTAGGAAGAGGACCTGCGCCCTTGCCGTAGAACATCAGATCATCTACTGCATTGCCCTTTACGAATACAGCATTGAATTCCTTGTTTATGTTAGCCAGCGGATGAGTTTCGCTGATGTACATAGGACGTACTTCATAGAAGATGCTGCCGTCTTCTTCTTTCTTAGCATGAGCGATCAGCTTGATCTTGCACTTGTTGGCACGTGCTTCTTCGATCTTTTCTTTAGTGATCTCAGTGATGCCTGTTGTAGGGATCTCTGTTGGCGGCACATAATGATCGAACATGAGAGCCATCAGGATGGACAGCTTGTTTGCTGCGTCGATACCTTCAACGTCTGCAGTAGGATCTGCTTCTGCAAAGCCCAGAGCCTGTGCATCTTTCAGAGCTTCGTCATAGCTCCAGCCTTCTTTTGTCATCATGTGAAGGATATAGTTAGTAGTTCCGTTGAGGATACCCATAACTTCTTCGAATTTGTTAGCTCTCAGCGGGCCTGTCAGTGTTCCCAGGATAGGGATGCCGCCGCCTACGCTGGCTTCGAACTTGAAGATGATGTTGTTAGCTTTAGCTGTTTCCATCAGCTTGTGATAGTTGGCAGCTACAGCAGCCTTGTTGGCAGTAACCACGTGCTTGCCGTTTTCCATAGCCTTCAGCATGAATGATGAAGCAGGCTCGATGCCGCCCAGCAGTTCGATAACGATGTCGATTTCAGGATCGTTGAAGATCACGTCAGGGTCCTGAGTGAACTTGTCCATAGGTACTTCGATACCTCTGTCTCTTGTAACGTCCTTTTCAAGTATTTTAACGATCTCAACTTTTGTTCCAAGAGTTGACTCGACTTCTGCTCTGTTCATTTCGAGGGTTTTGTAAGTTCCTGTTCCGATGTTACCCATTCCCAGTAATCCGATTTTTATTGTTTTCATTGGTAAACCTCCATAATAATTCCAGTCTATCCATAATATCATATCTTCCCATGGGACTTCAACTGAAATTTCAACGATTTTCAATGGTTTGTCTTCACTTTTTTGCCTGCAGGAAGTACAATATGTAATAGTGAAAGGAGATAATCAAAATGGCTATACACATAGTACTTGTTGAACCTGAGATACCGCCGAACACAGGCAATATCGCCAGAAGTTGTGCTGCTACAGGTGCGGCGCTCCACCTTGTCAAGCCTCTGGGCTTCTCCACAGACGACAAGAGCCTCAAGAGAGCGGGACTTGATTACTGGCCGTATGTAGATGTTACAGTCCATGAGAGCCTTGATGACTTCATGAAAGAATATGAAGGCAGCAGGATGTTCCTGGCGACCACTAAAGGCGGCAGCATATATACAGATGTAAAATTTCAAGATGGAGATATGATCCTCTTCGGAAAGGAGACCGCCGGTCTTCCGAGAGACTTCATAGAGGAACATAAGGAAAGCGCCATCAGGATCCCTATGAGCAAAGATACGCGCCTGCGCTCTTTGAACTTGAGCAACTCTGCCAATATAATACTTTTTGAGGCTTTGAGGCAGCTTGGATTCCCGGAACTTAAGTAAAAGTGGGCGAATAATAACGTAAATATTCAAAAAAATCTGAAGTTGGCAAAAAACTTGCAATGTGATACAATGACTTCAGAGGTATTTACATGAGTATGAAGCTTGGTTATGATCTGACAATCGAACAACAGCAGAAACTTGTGATGACGCCTGAACTTATCCAGGCTATACAGATCCTGCAGTTCAATACACAGGAGCTGGATTCCTACGTAGAGGAGCAGCTTCTGGTTAATCCTGTCCTGGAACAGATCCAGCCGGAACATAATGACGGTGACAAGGAAGATGGTCAGAATGAAGCTTCGGAGTATACCGCCAAAGAGCACGAGGAACGAGCCGACCGTTTGGAACGTCAGGAAAGTCCCAAGCCAAAGGATGAAGACTTTGACTGGAAGGAATATGTCAAAGACAGACAGTATGATGATGTGAGCTACGGTCAGTGGAACGATAAGAGCGGTGAAGATAAGGAAAATAATTACGAACAGTATGTTTCTTCATCCGATGTCACACTGCCTGAACATCTTATGTTCCAGCTTCAGTTCGCAGCGCCTAAAAAAGACTGCCGCAAGATCGGAAAATATATCATCGAATCTCTCGATGAGAATGGATATATGACGGCGACTACAGAAGAAATCGCTGCTGCTATCGGTTCAGATGAAGAGAAGGTGTCAAAGGTACTGAGACTTATACAGACCTTTGATCCGATGGGAGTCGGGGCCAGAGATCTGGCAGAATGTCTCATCATACAGCTCAGACAGCAGAAGCAGCTTACGGAAGTCTTTGAAAAAGTGATAAGTGAGCATCTTGAGGATCTTGCCAACAACAGATTATCTGTAATAGCGAAAGATATGGGCATATCTGTCAAGGAAGTCCAGGGTATGTGTGATATCATAAGGACTCTTGAACCTAAGCCGGGAAGAGGATTTGCGTCGCAGATCGATAATAGATACATAATACCTGATGTGCTGGTAGAGAGAGTGGACGATGAATACGTTGTTACCATCAACGAGAGCAGCTCTCCGAAACTCATGGTCAGCTCATATTACCGTGATCTTTTGAAAGAAGCAGGCAAGGATGAGGGCCTCAATAAATACTTATCCGAACGCGTCAACTCTGCACTTTGGCTCATCAAGAGCATAGAACAGAGAAAGCAAACTATATATAATGTAGTGACAGCAGTAATAAAACATCAGAAGGACTTCCTGGACAAGGGAAGTAAATTCATGAAGACTCTGACACTTAAGGAGATCGCCGAGGAAGTGGGAATCCACGAATCAACCGTATCGAGATCCATAAACGGCAAATACCTTCAGTGTCCTAGAGGTGTGTTCGAGATAAAATATTTTTTCTCTGCCGGAGTATCATCGGGAGACGGAGAAGGCATATCGTCAAATAGTATCAAAGAATTTATCAAAGAAATAGTAGAAACTGAAGACCCTAAATCTCCTTGCAGCGATCAGGCCATGGTAGAGATCCTGGGAGAAAAGGGAATAAATATATCAAGAAGAACTGTTGCAAAATACAGAGATGAGATGAATATAGCATCATCATCTAAACGAAGACGTTATTGATCCCATAAGGGCAGCAAGGGAGAGAATGCCCGGGGTTGATATATATTGTTTATTTATAATTATTGAACGCTATTATATTTCGAGGAGGAGTAAAGAAAATGGCAATCAAAATCGGTATAAGCGGATTCGGTCGTATTTCAAGAGTAGTTATCAGAGCGGCAATGTTCGAAGATGATATCGAGATCGCAGGCATCAATGTGAGAAATGCAGATCTTGAATACATGGTATACATGCTGAAGTATGACTCAACATTCGGACGTTTCCCTAGAGATCTTGACTACTATGAAGACGGTCTGATCATCGACGGCAAGAAAGTTCCTGTTTACAGCGAAAGCGATGCTTCCAAGATCCCTTGGGGAGAATGCGGAGCTGAATACATCGTTGAAGGTACAGGCGCTTACAATACTACTGAAAAAGCTCAGGTGCATATCGATCAGGGTGCTAAGAAGGTCATCATCACTGCACCTGCTAAGGATAAGGAAACACCTACATTCGTTATGGGTGTAAACCACGACAAGTATGAAAGTTCAATGAACGTAGTTTCCAACGCTTCATGTACTACTAACTGTCTGGCTCCTTTGGCGAAAGTAATCGAAGATAATTTCGGTATCGATCAGGGTCTCATGTCAACTATCCACGCTGCTACAGCTAAGCAGAAGGTAGTAGACGCTCGTTCTATGAAGGACTGGAGAACAGGAAGATCAGTTTTCAACAATATCATCCCTACTTCAACAGGTGCAGCTAAGGCAGTATCCCTCGTTATCCCTTCACTGGAAGGCAAGATGACAGGTATTGCATACAGAGTACCTACATCAGACGTGTCCATGATCGACCTGAACATCATGACTAAGAAAGAAACTACTTATGAAGAAATCTGCGCTAAAGTAAAGGAAGCTTCAGAAGGACCTATGAAGGGCATCATCGAGTACATTGATGACGAAGTAGTATCACTGGACTTCGTGGGAGATCCTCATACTTCCATCTTTGACGCAAGAGAAGGTATACAGCTGAACAACAAGTTCTTCAAGTTCCTGGCATTCTATGATAACGAATACGGTTATTCCAAGAAGGTTCTTGAACTGATCCAGCATATGTACAGCGTAGACCACGCATAATATAATCAAAACGATAATATTTGGCGGCCGAAGCTTTCGGCTGCCTGCTATTGATTTAAGAGAGGGTTTTCAAAATGAAAAAAACAGTTAGAGACATCGACGTAGCGGGCAAAAAAGTCCTTGTAAGATGTGATTTCAACGTTCCTATGAAAGATGGTGTGATCACAGATGATATCAGGATCACTTCAGCAATGCCTACTATCGAATACCTGGTTGAAAATGGTGCGAAAGTTATTCTCATGTCACATATGGGAAGACCTAAAGGTGAAGCTAAACCTGAATATTCACTGGCGCCTGTTGCCAAGAGACTTTCCGAGCTTCTCGGTAAAGACGTTATCTTCGCAGCTTCAGATGTTGTTGTGGATGATGATGTAAAGGACGCAGCTGATGCACTCCGGGCAGGACAGGTGATGCTCCTCGAAAATGTGAGATACAGAAAAGAAGAAACCAAGAATGAAGAGCCGTTCACAGGTCAGCTGGCTTCTCTCGGCGAGATCTTCGTCAATGATGCTTTCGGAACTGCACACAGAGCTCACTGCTCAACTGCAGGACTGGCTGAATATATGCCGAGCGTATCCGGATTTCTCATTGAAAAGGAAGTCAAGTTCCTGGGAGATGCTCTCGAAGATCCTGCAAGACCTTTCGTTGCCATCATGGGCGGTGCTAAGGTTGGAGACAAGATCCCTGTAATCGAAAATCTTCTCAAAAAAGTTGACTGCCTCATCATAGGCGGCGGCATGAGCTACACATTCTTCAAGGCTATGGGTCACGAGATCGGTACTTCCATTCTCGATGAAGCCAGCCTGACTCTTGCTCCTGAACTTATGAAAAAGGCAGAAGAGTATGGAGTAAAACTCCTGCTTCCTGTCGATGCAGTATGTGCTGAAGAATTCAGCAACGACAGTAAAAAAGCTGTATTCGACAGAGATAAGATCCCGGCTGATATGATGGGGATGGACATCGGTCCTAAAACCATCGAAATATATAAAGAAGCGATCGCTGATGCTAAGACTATCGTATGGAACGGACCTTGCGGAGTATTCGAAATGCCTAATTTCGCAGAAGGAACCAAGGCTGTTGCAGCGGCACTGGCATCAAGCGATGCCACTACCATCATAGGTGGCGGCGATTCGGCAGCGGCTGTAGAACAGTTCGGTTATGCCGATAAAATGACACATATTTCAACAGGTGGCGGTGCTTCTCTGGAATTCCTGGAGGGCAAAGCATTGCCGGGTATCGAATGTTTGGAGGAAAAATAATGAGAATACCGTTCATTGCAGGCAATTGGAAAATGTTCAAGACTAAGGCTGAAGCGTTAGCTTTCGCTGAAGAATTCAAGGGACTCTATCAGGGTACAGACGTACAGACTGCCATCTGTGCGCCTTTTACGAATCTCGAAGCCCTTGTGGAAGCTTTTAAGGGAACAGACATCAAGGTGGGAGCCCAGAATGTGCACTTTGCAGACGAAGGTGCATACACAGGCGAGATCAGCGTAGCCATGCTGGAAGAAATAGGCGTGGACTTTTGCATCGTAGGCCATTCAGAAAGAAGACAGTACTTCGGAGAAACAGATGAAACTTGTAATCTGAAGCTGAAGAAACTGTTCGAAGGACCTATCAGACCTATCCTCTGCGTAGGAGAAAGCCTGGATGAACGTGATGCCGATAAGGCATTTGATATAGTAAAAGGTCAGCTGGAGGCAGATCTTGCAGGTATCGACGGTGAGCTCATCAAGAAACTGGTGATCGCTTATGAACCTATCTGGGCCATCGGGACCGGCAGAACTGCAACACCTGAGCAGGCTGAAGAAATGTGCGCTTTCATCAGAGAGACTCTCATCGCTCTCTACGACGAAGAGATCGCTGATGAAGTGATAATCCAGTACGGCGGCAGCGTTAAGCCTGCCAATGCTACTGAAATAATGAATCAGGAAGAAATCGACGGAGCACTGGTTGGCGGAGCCAGCCTGAAAGCTAAGGATTTCATGGAAATCATAGATTTTTAAGGAGGAATTTTACTATGGCATATATCGTAGATGTAATGGCACGCGAAGTGCTTGACTCAAGAGGTAATCCTACAGTTGAAGTTGAAGTGCTGCTGGAAGACGGAGCAGAAGGAAGAGCGATAGTTCCTTCCGGAGCTTCAACAGGTGTTCATGAAGCAGTTGAACTGAGAGACGGCGACAAGGCAAGATACCTTGGCAAGGGAACTCTGCAGGCTGTAGATAACGTTAACAATATCATCGCAGACGAAGTTATCGGATGGGATGCCCTGGATCAGGTAGGCCTCGACAAGCTGCTGATCGAACTGGACGGAACTCCTAACAAAGGCAAGCTGGGCGCTAATGCTATACTGGGCGTATCCATGGCTGTAGCAAGAGCTGCCGCAGATTCATGCGGAATGCCTCTGTTCCAGTATCTGGGCGGAGTTAACGGCAAGGTACTGCCAACTCCTATGATGAACATCCTCAATGGCGGATCACACGCTGACAACACAGTGGACATCCAGGAATTCATGATCATGCCTGTTGGTGCGGCTACTTTCAGAGAAGCGCTGAGAATGGGGGCAGAAGTGTTCCACAACCTGAAGAGCGTTCTGAAGGCTAAGGGTATGAACACTGCAGTTGGTGACGAAGGCGGTTTCGCTCCTAACCTTTCAACTAACGAAGAAGCTATCCAGGTGATCATCGAAGCTATCGAAAAAGCAGGATATAAGCCTGGCGATGATGTAAAGATCGCTCTGGACGTTGCTGCCAGCGAATTCTATGATGCAGAAGCTGATATCTACAATCTGACAGGTGAAGGCGTTTCAAGAACCGCTGAAGAAATGGTAGCTTACTATGAAATGCTCTGTGATAAGTACCCTGTTATCTCCATCGAAGATGGTCTTGCTGAAGACGACTGGAACGGCTGGAAGATCCTGACTGATAAGCTGGGCGACAGAGTGCAGCTGGTTGGAGACGACCTGTTCGTAACTAATACTGCAAGACTTGAAGAAGGCATCTCAAAGGGTATCGCTAACTCCATCCTGATCAAGGTGAACCAGATCGGTACATTGACAGAAACTTTCGATGCTATCGAAATGGCTAAGAAGGCAGGATATACTGCAGTAGTATCACACAGATCAGGTGAAACTGAAGATACTACTATCGCTGATATCGTTGTTGGTCTCAATGCAGGACAGATCAAGACAGGATCACTGTCAAGAACAGACCGTATCGCTAAATACAACCAGCTGCTGAGAATCGAAGAACTCCTCGACTCTGCAGGACAGTATGCGGGCATCGATGCGTTCTATAATTTAAAAAAATAGCATAAATGCGAAATCAAACTTATTGATTTTTGGTAGGTGCTATGATAAACTCTAGTGGTTAGAGTATAAGGAGGAAGATTAATATGAGTATTGCTCTCAAAATAGTACTTGCTTTAGTAAGTGTGATCTTGATTATTGCTGTTTTACTGCAGTCCAGCAACAGTGCAGGTCTGTCCGGTTCCATCGGCGGCGGTGCTGAACAGTTATTCGGCAAGAAAAAGAGCCAGGGATACGATGCTATCCTCAGCAAGATCTCAACTGTAACAGCTGTACTGTTCATAGTATTATCGCTTGTTCTGGTAGCTATGGAATAATCCATAATGCCTGTATATAAACAAGGTGTCGTTTAAGTTTTTTATTTATTGATTCAATTTAATAATTTCGTGCTGAAAATTTAATAAGAGGTGTCGCTGACGCCTCTTATCCAGTTAAAGAATCAGCGCGAGAGGGAGGTATCATCAAATGAATGGTTTAGCAATCGTTGCTGTAATCGCAGCAATAATTGGTCTGGCAGTAGCTATCGGCCTCGCTTCATGGATCGGCAAGCAGGAAGAAGGTACTGACAGAATGAAGGAAATCGCCGGATACATC
>JAFQBD010000005.1 GCA_017416795.1 Bacillota bacterium
AATTGGCGATCCGGAACGGGCTCGAACCGTCGACCTCCAGCGTGACAGGCTGGCATTCTAACCAACTGAACTACCGGACCGCATCATATAAATTGGTGGGCGCAATAGGGCTCGAACCTATGACCCCCTGCTTGTAAGGCAGGTGCTCTCCCAGCTGAGCTATGCGCCCTTATCTTACAGACTAAATTAGCCTGTAAAATAAAAATGGTAGCGGCGAGTGGAGTCGAACCACCGACCTTCCGGGTATGAACCGGACGCTCTAGCCAACTAAGCTACACCGCCAAACCTTCAATGAGTTTCAACTCACTGCGAGAAATATATTACCATTATATGAACGTCCTGTCAAGGATTTTATATGATAATATTATCAGTTTTTCTAAATATTTTTTATTTATACATAAACATAAAAGGAGTAACGATATGGATCATAAAATAAAACCCTTATTTCAAATACCTCCCGGCAAAGATTTCATTATTGATTCTATTTTTTCTGCAAAAAACGGAATAACTGGTATGCAGGGATATGGATTGATGCCCGGAACAAAAATAAAATTACTTTTTACGAGTCCTTCAAAAGATCCTGCAGCCTATGAGGTCATGGGAACCGTAATTGCGCTTAGAAATAAAGATGCAGAAAATATTTTTGTTTCCCCGGCAGATCCCGCATTATGAAAATGATGGTGCGATTCGCACCATCATTTCTTATTCTTCATTCATTTTCTTTTCGATAAATATCTTTATCAATTCAAACGACTTGTCTTCGATCACTGTATCGTTTTCATCCAGCATCCTGTAACCTGTAACACCTGCTGTTTCTGCGGCAGTCTTCAACAGCTCAGCTGCCATTCTAGGATTCTTTATCATCATAGGTCCAAGACAATTAGTGAAGATCACATTTCCTTTTTTAGCTCCTTCAGTACCATCACCGCAATTTCCTCTACCATAGATAGTCTTACCAAAAGGCTCCTGTCCTTCTCCCAGTTTCACATCTGCGATCTGGATCTGATTTCCCATGATTTCAAATCCGTATTCTGTAGAGAACCATAAATCATCTCCCCATACAGATTCTCTTTCCTTCCACATCATGTCCAGCAATCCCAGGCCATTGACGATGCTTCCATCATCCTTTTCGAGCCCGTTACCCAGTACTGCTCCGCTGCTGCTTACAGCACACAGGATCCCGCCTTTTTCAATATACTTTTCAAGGCTGTCTCTCTGTCTTTCAAATGCTTCCACGATTTCAGGCATGCATTTCAGCTCACCGCTTGTCATGTATATAATGTCTGCCCATTCGAAAGGAATGTCTTCACTTAGTTGTTCACACCTTTTGATTTCTACAGGCAGTCCCATTTTTTCACTGATCTTGTTCAGCGCCATGATGTCTCCACGACCGCCGTGGATGTTGAGGATGTCCGGATAAACCCAAGCTATATGTATTGCTCTATCCATTATTCCGCCTCCTTTCCGTCAACATACTTTTTAGCGCTATCGATTATTTCATTGAATTTCTTAAGCAGAGTAACGATACATACATTGTCACAACCGTGCTTATATATTTCTTCAACTATTATCTTCTCATCACTTGTCGGCAGAACTGTCAATTTGTTTTCATCCAAACCATCATAAAGCAGTCTCAATGCCGCATCATAAGCTACTGTTTCGGAGAAACAAATGCAATGACTTATATTTGAATCCAGCAGCTTTCTGAAATCACAATCATATGAATAGAAAGTATTTGTGTAGAACGGTTTGAAGTCTCTCAGATCATCAAGACCCAGCACAAACAGCTTTTCGCTCTTGTCAGCTGCCATCATATTCAGTGCAGACTGAACTGTTTCAGGGTTTTCCTGCTTCATTCTGAAGTAATGCATCGTCTTGCCGCCGATTTCTATGCTCTCTGATCTGCCTCCGATATTTACGAAATCTTTGAACGCTTCGGCAGCGATCTCGTTCTTGATACCGAAGTTATCTGATACAGCCAGAGCCGCTATATAACAGTAAAGGAAAAACGGTGTGTTGTATTTGAAATCATATTTCTTGCCGTCTGCAACGAAAGTCTGATTTTCGAAATCCACACTTTCTGCCTGATAGTCAGCCTTTTCTTTGCCGTTGAATCCACATTCTCTGCAGACAAATGCGCCTACATTTTCAATATTATATGATTCGAATGTCAATGCTCCGTGGCACATAGGACACGGCATGGCGATAGCGAAAAAGTCCCCCTTCTTATCAAAAGAAGCTGAGTTGCTGTCTACGCCGTAAGTAATGCATTTCTCAGTAAGCTTACCAAGGCTGGATGCATTTGGTTCATTTATATTAGCATAAACTGTCACATCGTTATCGATCACTGATGCTATCTTCTTCCAGATAACATTCGGCTCACCATTACGCTGCACCTGGTCCTTCTGCACATTTGTTATGCAGAGATGCTTAGCAGGAAGCTTCTTGTAAATTATCGGCAAGAATCTTTCATCTGTTTCCAGCAAGATAACATCTGTCTTCAGCTTACCTCCGAGGCTTGCATTTCTTAAAAGAGTTACTACGACACCTGGCAGAAGATTTGCTCCGGCCAGATTTACTGCGGCTTTGACACCTGCTTTTTTAAAGATATGAGCTATCAGATTAGTAGTAGTACTTTTACCGTTAGTACCGGTCACAAATATAGTTTTATCAGGGTCTATATTTTTGATATGAGAAATAAAATCCGGTGATATTTTCAGCGCTATCTCGCCCGGCAGATTAGTTCCTCTGCCCTTTGCAACCACATCGATACCCCAAGCCAGGATCTTTGAAATGTACAGTGCTGCATAAAAACGTATTTTTTTCATAATGATTTTTCTGCTCCATTTCTTTATATAATAACTTAATTATATACCTTGCCGTAGAATAAAACAATCACCATTATTGCCTCATATTCATATACTCTCCACGGAGGGATGTTTCTATGTATAAAAAAACTATCGCCCTTGTGGGCAATCCCAATGTAGGCAAAAGCACAGTATTCAATATGCTTACAGGCATGCATCAGCATACGGGCAACTGGTCCGGTAAAACGGTCAGCAATGCATCGGGAACGATGACATACAAAGATTTTCTATTTGAGTTCATAGATCTGCCCGGCACTTATTCACTCAACAGCAGTTCGCCTGATGAAAAAGTTACATCAGACTACATATATTCCGGTTCAGCCGATCTGCTTCTGATCATTGCTGACGCCACATGTATGCAGCGCAATCTGCTGCTTGTCAGAGATATACTTGCGTACACCGATAAGGCTATCCTCTGTATAAACCTTATGGACGAAGCAACAAAAAAAGGCATATCTCCCGATGTCGACAAGCTCCGGGAAATGCTGCACATCCCGGTCTTACCGCTGGCTGCACGATCCGGAACAGGACTTGACGAACTCAAAGAAGCCCTGTTCTCATACGATAACGATCGCATAAGGGCTGCAAGCAGTATAAATATAGATCCGGAAAAAGTGTATTCCGAATGTGTGACCATAAGTCAAGACGAGCCCCACAGCATCGATAGGAAGATAGACAGGATCGTAACCTCAAAAAAATTCGGCTTTCCGATAATGTTGCTGCTGCTTGCGCTTATCTTCTGGCTGACAATGACAGGTGCCAACTATCCTTCTGCCGCATTATCAACATTCTTTGGATTCATCGAAGAAAAGCTTCGTTTTATCCTTGAAGATTCTTTCCTACCAAAGCAAGCAGTATCGCTTCTCATGGACGGGATATATACTACCCTCGCGTGGGTCATATCTGTCATGCTGCCTCCGATGGCCATATTCTTCCCACTGTTTACGCTGTTGGAAGACTTTGGATATCTGCCAAGAGTAGCGTTCAATCTCGACAGTGCACTCAGAAAATGCGGTGCACACGGCAAGCAGTCCCTTACCATGTGCATGGGTTTTGGTTGTAATGCATGCGGCGTCATGGGATGCAGGATAATAGATTCACCACGTGAACGGCTGATCGCCATTATCACCAATAACTTCGTCCCGTGTAACGGTCGTTTTCCTACACTCATCGCAATGATACTGATCTTCTTTACTGCAGGAATGACTTCTTTTAAATCATTAGCTTCGGGTATTTTGCTGACACTGTTCATAATAATTGGCATTCTTATGACACTTGCAGTTTCCAAGCTTCTTTCTGTGACATTGCTAAAAGGAGTTCCTTCTTCCTTCGTTCTGGAGCTGCCGCCTTACAGAATGCCGCAAATTGGCAGTGTCATCGTCAGATCCGTCCTTGACAGGACATTGTTCGTTCTGGGCAGAGCTGTAGTTGTTGCCGCGCCTGCAGGCCTCATTATCTGGCTTCTTGCTAATATTGATGTGGGCGGCATTTCCATACTTGATAGATTTACCGACTTTCTCGACCCTTTTGGTACTCTCATAGGTGTAGACGGTGTTATCCTGGCCGCCTTCATACTGGGATTTCCCGCCAATGAAATAGTGATACCAATAATACTGATGTGTTATATGTCTACCGGCATGCTTACCGATTACAGCAGTCTGACAGAGTTGTCTGATGTCTTGACTGCCTGCGGCTGGACGCCTGTGACTGCCCTTTGCGTCATGATCCTCTGTCTTTTTCACTTCCCATGCGGAACGACTTGCCTGACTATCAAAAAAGAAACAGGCAGCCTGAAATGGACTGCCCTATCTGCTGCTTTACCGACGATCATCGGCATCACTTTATGCTTTCTTATAAATTTAATTGAATGACGGAGGGTTCACGCCGTTTCTTTCAAACACTTTCTTGAAGTCAGGGTTCGGAGATGGTTCTGACATGCTGAAATACATTTTTGCCGCCTGCGTAGTGCCAAAATCGCGATTGGAGCCTGACTCCTGCACCATGTTGAAAGCCTCTCTGAACATTGCATTATGCGCCTCTTCTCTGTTGAGCAGGAAATCGATGGTTTCACGAACTTTTTTATCTTCTATCTGTCTGTAAAGATATTCATACACGACTTTAGCCCTTTGCTCAGATGCGATATTCGCCAGCAGGTCGGCACAAAGATCTCCTGTCACAGTGACGTAATCCGCTGTCCAGGAATATCCGGAAGAATTGATCAATCCCGGATTCAGGCCCAATATGACATGAGACTGTATTTCTCCGGCTTTCACCGCAGCCGCATCTACATCGTGACCGTTGAGAAGATTGATCGTTTGAGCCACCATCTCCATATGTCCTAGTTCTTCTGCAGCGATATCCAGGAACAGATCTTTGATCTGCGGATCCTTGACCCTGAAGCTTTGCGACATATACTGCATCGCAGCTTTCATCTCACCATTTGCTCCACCCAGCTGTTCCTGCATGAGGACAGCATACTGAGGATTTGGTCCTTCCACATCCACCGGATGGAATAATTGTTTTTCATGTTTGAACATACAAAAAGCTCCTTTCTATTTTATATTATTATTTGTATACGGAGCTTTTGTATTCTTTGATAAGGGATGTCTGTAATAAAAAAGACTATGTCCGATAACGAACATAGTCCCTTGTTATTTTAATGTTAGTCAGCTACATATGTGTCGAAATAGCCCTGGATATATACGAATGGAGTACCCTTGTCTCCTGATCCTGATGTCAGGTCGCACAGTGATCCGATAAGGTCTGTCAGCTGTCTAGGAGTAGTTCCCAGTCTTGCCTGCTGATCCAGTTCCTGAGCTCCTTTAGCTCTGATTTCGTCAGCGATGGCTTTCTGCAGTTCAGCGCCCTTCAGGTTAGCGAACTTGTCATCAGCCAGATACTTCAGCTTGATTTCGTTAGGAACGCCTTCCAGTCCTGATGTGTATCCAGGTGATACTACAGGGTCTGCCAGTTCCCAGATCTTGCCTACAGGATCTTTGAAAGCTCCGTCTCCGTAGATCATTACTTCGATCTGCTTTCCTGTCTTTTCGATCAGGTCTTTCTGAACAGCTTCTACGAATTCCTGGCACTTGATAGGGAACAGCTTAACAATGTCTTCAGTTGACTTGTTTGATCCCAGCAGACCATACTGATCATTGTAGCCGCTGCCGTCTACAGGTGCTGTCAGCAGGTCATCAAGACCGATAGCAACTTCTGCGCCTGCTTCCTTCAGGATCCTCTTAGTGTTGAATCTTGTGTGGATATCTGCAGCGATAACTGTCTTAGTGTATTCCAGGATAGTTTCAGGATTGTTTGAGAAGATGATTTCAGCTTCTGCCCCTTCTTCTTCGATAAGTTCCTGATAGTAGTGAGCATAATCCATTCCTGTGAATGTATGCTTTGGTCTTCCGAAATGTGCTTCGAACTGATCCAGTGTCAGAACGTCTGTATATGGATTAACGCCTGCCTTACGAACAGCTTCAGGTTCTACCATGTTATTACCCACTTCGTCTCCCGGATAGCTGAACTGTACAACTACCTTCTTGGAGCCGCGAGCGATTCCTCTCAGCATGATGGAGAATCTGTTTCTGGAGGTGATTGGAAATACGATACCGGTTGTTTCGCCGCCGATCTTAGCAGCTACATCCTTAGCGATCTGGTCTTTAGTTACAAAGTTCTTCTGTGTTCTTGCCAGAATTGATTCTGTGATGCACAGGATATCCTTGTCTCTAGGTACGAAATCACCATTGTCAACACACTTGAGAACTGTATCAACAACGATCGCCTTCAAATCATCGCCTTCTTTTACGATAGGGGCACGAAGACCTCTTGAAATTGTGCCTATTAATCTTTCCATTATTGTTCCTCCTCGTAATTTTTTGACACTGTATTATACCACAATGATTAACATGTGGCAAATAATTTATGCGATATTTCTAGAACTTTTATTCTCCCTTTTATCCGGTTCCTTCTAACACATCATGTTGAAGATGTTGATGCTTCCTGTATCTCTTCTTTTGCAGATCACACCGTCGTCAAACACTTCGATCACATCGAAACCTGCATCTTCATTTATATATTCACCTATTTGAGCTTCTGCTCTGAACTTCGCATATAACAAGCCGCCCGGTTCCAATGCATCGAAGATTTCTTCCACAACATCATTTATCTGCTGATCATCCATCTTCAAAAACAGCTCTCCCGTATATGCTCCGTCGAACACCTCTTCATAACCCATATCCTTCACTGCTTCAGGATCGCTCACAGCTTTGCTAAGATCAAGGATTCCCGCAACTAACGGCAGCATTTCTCTGAATTTATCATAATTAGTTTTCATACGTCCCTCCATTTATATCATCTATCTTCTATTTTAACAGCAAGTTCCATAGCCAGCAATGCCGCTTTGTCCTTCTCATCAAGCTTATCGCGATTATCAAGGCTTCTCATATCCCAACTATCTGCATCGAGATTGTCGGCCGCATAGAAGAACTGGAACACCTCTTTACCTCTAAACCGAGCTACCGCCGCAACTGCCGAACACTCCATGTCTACACAAATACACCCTTGCTCTTTTCTTCTCTCCATCTTATCTTTCGTTTCACGATAAAAAGCATCTGTAGTCCATGTCTTGCCTTCGGTATAACTGCATCCGATTCCATCCAGCAGCCCGATGAATTTCTCAGTATATTGTGGATTCACCTTTATCTCATCAGCTGCCGGCGCATAATGATAACTTGTACCTTCATCACGTACTGCGCATGTAGGTATTATGATAGAGCAATCCTCTATAGATTTGTCAAGCACCCCGCAGGTACCAAACATGATGACCTTTTGCACGCCGAGAGCGAAAACATCCTCCAGCATCAAAGCGCACGCAGGCGCGCCGACAGGCGAAAGATAGAGTGCTATCGTTTCGCCTTTATAAATGGTTTCGTATATAGTTATATCCAGGTTTGCGAGACTCCTGACAGTTATCTTTTTTCCGCCGAAACTGTCTATCATGCGATAAAAAGTATCCTTGGAAAAGCATGTGACCGCTACTGCCGGCATATCTTCGCGGCGTCTTACCAGATCAGCTGGGTCTATCACCGCATTTTTATTGGAATCAAAATCGTTAAGTATATTTTTCATTGCCACTACTTCCTACTTATCATTCTTCGGTGATATTTCGTTCCAAAGGGTGAATCCTAAGATCAAAAGGCCGCCTATCACCTGCCATAATGTCATAGTTTCACCAAGTACAGTAACTGAGATCACCACTGCCACAAGCGGATCTATATAGCTGAGAATAGCCACCTTCTGTCCCGGTAGTTCCTTAAGTGATGAGAAATACATACAGTATGTGATACCCGTATGAACAAGTCCGACGATGAGCAGATTGATCCATCCAACACTATCCATGCCTCCCAATGTCACACCGCTTGTCAGCATGACATACGGTATCAGTGTGACGACAGCAGCAATGAACTGCATAAAAGTCCTGTGGAGGCCTTCAACATTTTTGATGAATTTATTGAGAAGGATAACTGTAGCATAGAACACTGCAGCTCCAAGTCCGAACAGTATCCCGATTATATTGCTTCCACTTCCCATATCGCCTATGCCTGTGATCATAACTATGCCAAGAGTAGACATGATAAAACATACTATCTGTTTACCTGTCAGTTTTTCCTTAAATAATAAAGGACAGACTATCGTAACTATGACAGGTGCGAAGTAGTAGCTCAAAGTAGCTACCGAAATAGTCGTATGTTTATATGCTTCAAAGAGCAATATCCAGTTGATGCCCATAGCAACGCCGGATGCCAGAAGGAGCGGTACTTCTTTCTTTATCTTTTCAAAAGGGATCTTCTGTTTAGTGACAATCAAGAATACTCCTACCAGCCCCGTTGCCATGATCGCACGATAAAGTGCCAGTTCACCTGATGATACAGAAATATTTCGTACGAAAGGTCCCAATGTACCGAATATTGCCATTGATGCTATCAACATCATTCTTGGAGTCATGATCTTGTTCATATAATTCCTCAACTATTAGAAAGCTGCATTTATCATTCCAAGCACCAGTGAAGCTGCTGCCAGAATGCGTGCGATATTGAATTTTTTCACATTGTCCTTAGCTGCGATGCTGAGAACTATAGCTGCTATTGCCGCAGCTGCCAGGATAGCTCCGATAACGAACTGTCCCATGAACATAGGCCAGAAGATCCTGAAGCTGATATAGCCCACATATAATCCCAGAGCGGAAGTAATATAGAGACTGGCCTTCTTTATCTTCTCGTTTCTTACCAGGAACATCAGCACTAATGCCAGAAGTCCTGCTGCAGCCAATACCATAAATACGATGATCATTAAGTCTAAATTATTTAACATTTCTATTTCCTCACTTTCGTTTTTCATTTTTGTTGCTTTATCTTTTGTGAGTATAGAATAACACCTGTTTCTAAAGAAATACTGTTAAAACTCTGAAAGTGTGATCATTATCTTAAAATCATCGTTTTCTGAAGTCACTGCCATATTGCCTCCGTAGTTCTGTGCGATACGCTTGATACCGGCAAGGCCTATCTTATTGCTTTCGACTTCTCCGATCTTATGCCTGATCTTATTTCGCTGTATGATGATCAGACCTCTCTTGTCTGTCTCTATTATCAGTTCGACTTTCCCGGACGGCTCGGCATATTTCTTCACGTTCGATATAAGGTTATCGAATATCCTTCTCATTTCATTGATGTCGAAGTTTCCTTTGAACTTTCCGCATCTTTCGAGATCCTGTCTGATATCAAAGTCTTCTTCCAGCATCTCCTCGAACTCAACAGCCAGCTGTTCCATAAGCAGCCTGCCATCTTCAAAAAACTGCAGATCACGTCTGCCTCCATCCAGCAGCACATCTGTCAGTTCTTTTATCTGCACGCCTTTCTTTCGGATCAGTTCCAGATACTTCCTGTATTCTTCCTGCGATCGTTCTTCTTCGAGAAGCAAAAACTCGGAATAAGACATTATAGAAGTAAGAGGAGTCCTAATATCATGAGAAAGACTTCTTATGAGTTCCTCTCTCTCCTCGCTGAGTGCCCTTTCCTTATCTTCTATCTTCTTCAATGCTTCCGCTATCCTCTCGCCCATGAGAAACATCAGCAAGACCACGAAAAACCCTACCGATATAAGCAGGCTGACATTGAATACCCATCCTCGTATATCGTCCGACAATCGCTGTGTGATCGTCACGCCTCGAGAATAGCAGATATGTTCGATTATAGCCGACCCACATAACGATATAGTCCAGAATATAACGAACGAGATCACTAATGTCACTGCCAGAAGCCCCATGATCTGGCGCGACAGCTTACGCGTGCTGCGTTTTTTAATATCAGTCAATATAGTAACCCCTTCCCCATGCAGTCTTGATATATATCGGATTTCTGGAGTTGTCCCCCAGTTTCTTTCGTATATTCTTGATATGGACCATGATGGCCGCATCACCTACAGCCTCATCATCCCAAATGCTGCTGTATATGGATTCCAGCGAATATATTTTCTTCTTATGCGCAGCCAGCAGCTCAAGTATCTTGAATTCCGTATATGTGAGAGCTATATTCTCTCCTCCCTTTATCACTGACTGACTGTCAAGATCGAGTATGATATCCTGTATTTCTATCCTGTTTTTCTGCAGGCTGTCCGCCTGCTCCTTGCCTGCCTCCGGCATGCAAAACGCGCTTGTTCTCCTCAGTATGGCTTTTACTCTAAGCAAAAGTTCTACATTGGAAAAAGGCTTGACGATATAATCGTCTGCTCCTGCAGAGAATCCCATGACCTTGTCCGATTCACCCGAATATGCTGTCAGGAATATTATAGGGGTCTGATATGTCTTATGCAGTTCTACAGCTGCCATTATCCCTGTAAGACGCGGCATGTTGACATCGAGGATAAACAAATCGATATCATCGCTTGCCTTATCCACTGCCTCCTGACCGTCTTCGGCAGCTATGACATGATATCCTTCTGCATTGAGAAGCAACGTCAATATATCACGTATTTCTTTCTCATCATCTGCGATGAGGATGCACTTCTTATTATCTATCATGGGTCACCTCACGATAATCATGATCAGCCGTTTTTACATCTTAGTTATAGCTACTATTATTACGCCCAGTGCGATAACAGCCAGGCCGGCATATCTCCAAGAGTTAAGCTTAATCTTATTAGTTTTCAGAAGGCCGAATGTATCTACCAGAGTCCCTCCTGTCAGCTGGCCCAGCATCGTAGCTATCAGCAGTACAGCAGCACCGAGGTGAGGTATTGCTACTATATTGATAAATACTACTGCAGCACCATACAGACCTCCAATAGTCATCCACCACCGGATACCCTGCTTTTTGTTCGAAAGCAGATGTCCTTTAGTAACTATAATTGTGATCACAAAGATGAAAACAAATCCTGTTATGAAGCTCATAAAGCTGGCTTCAAGCTTACCTATATGCATTGAAAGTGCAGTATTTGTAGGTGACTGGACAGCGCCTGCTATTCCTGCCAGGAAAGTACAGATGATCACTGCTATCGTCTGCTTATTGTATTCTCTGCTCTTGCCCGACTCCTGCTTTTTCTTTCCAATATATACAAGGATGATCCCTATAAGCACCATGAGGCATCCCAGCACTCTGCCTGTTTCCAATGGCATTTGTGCCATTTGCATGAGTCCGAAAGTATCGATAACTGCTCCCATACTGATCTGTCCCAGCATGAGGATAGTAGATGTGAGAGCCGCACCGAGACGAGGCATAGCGAAAGTTATTGCCAGCACGATACATACTCCATATACTCCGCCCAGCAGCTGCCACCATTCAGCATTTCCTACCTGAGTGATATCCCCTGTACCAATAGCAAGCATCAGTATTAACAGACAAATTGCACCGCCTCCGAAGCTGACACATGTTGCCTGGAGATTGCCTGTATATCTCGATAATGTTGCATTCGTAGGACTCTGAAAAGCCATACATAATCCTGAAATTATTGCTAAAGCCAAATAAAAAACAGCCATTACAGTTACTTCCTTTTTTGATTTTTCAACTTGTTATTTAAGCCCGAATTCCACCAGCTTATTGAAAAGCTGTCTCCTGGATATGGAGAGGATCTCGGATACTTTGTTCAGATCGTTAGGATACTGCTCCAGCAGTTCTTCTATGTATTTTTTCTCTGCCTTGCTGCGGTATTCTTTCAATGTATCAGTATAATCCGTCTCAAATAATTTGTCAGCAGTATCCATCTTTTTTCCTGATAAAATTTCGGATGGCAAATATTCTTCTTTGATTTCACCATGTTCAGATAAAACAAGCAGACGCTCGATAATGTTTCGCAGTTCCCTTACATTGCCCGGGTAATCGTAATCCATCAAAAGCTGTCTTGTTTTATCATCCATATAGATATGCCCCTTGTTCATAGCCTTGCTGTATTTCGCAATAAAATAATCTATGAATAACGGTATATCTTCTTTTCGTTCACGGAGAGGCGGCAGCTCAAGCACTATGGTACTTAATCTGTAGAACAAGTCGCTCCTAAAAAGCTCATTGTCCATATCTTCCTTCAGGTTTCTGTTGGTTGCTGTGATAAGCCTGAAGTCAACGGTAATAGGTGCGCTGCTTCCCATCCTGTATATTATCTTATTCTCTATGGCCTTCAGAAGCTTTGCCTGCAAGTTTACAGAAACGCCTCCTATTTCATCGAGGAAAAGGGTGCCGCCATTTGCCGCTTCAAAAAGGCCTATCCTTTTTTGGCTGGCTCCTGTAAACGCACCTTTTTCATGTCCGAAAAGTTCGGATTCCAGTATTGACTCTGAAAGAGCCTGGCAGTTGAGTTCCATGAAATTGCCGCTTTTACGATTGCTCTTATCATGGATAAAAGATGCCAGCACTTCTTTGCCTGCACCTGATTCTCCGAAAATGAGGATATTTGCTTCACTGGCTGCCGCACGTTCTGCCAGCATCAAAAGCTGATTATACTTAGGGCTGTTGCTTTGAAGCATATACCCTTCATCCAGCTTTTCCTTCAGGATCTCATTAGTTTCCTTAAGGATCTTATTCTCCTTCGTAGCCTTCCTCATTTCCGTAACACGTTTTATTTCCATGAGGAGGACCTCGGTGTCCGTGCCTTTTGTAACATATGTATAAGCCCCGGCTTTCATGGCCTCTACAGCTTTTTCTATAGTTCCGAAGGCAGTCAGCATCAAAACTTCTGTATCATATCCGCGCGCTTTTATTTCCAATAAAAGTTCATGTCCATCCATTACAGGCATACTGAGATCGGATACTACTACATCAAAGCTGTGCTTTTCTAATAGTTCCAGTGCCTCCTGCCCATTATTACATGTCATAACTTGATATCCTTTTGCTTCAAGGATCATCTTTAAGACGTCACAGTAATCTTGTTCATCATCTACGACCAGTATTCTGATATTCTCTGTTATCATCATTCATTCTCCTTGTCATTCTCATCTGCCTCCATCAAAGGTAATGTAAGGCTGAAGCAAGTTCCTTCTCCAACTGTACTTTCTACCGTGATCTCTCCGTTCATCTTTTTCACTTCATTATATACTATATATAAGCCCAGCCCTGTACCGCCACTGCCGCCTTTGGTAGTAAAAAACGGATTAAAGATCTCTTCAATGATACCAGGGTCGATTCCTGCTCCGGTATCTTTTACTTCAATTTCAAATGAGCCTTCATTCTTTGTAACAGCTATGGTAAGTTCACCGTTTTCCTGCATAGCGTCTGTAGCATTGGATATCAAATTGATGAGTATCATATCCAATGACTGAGTTGAAAGTATAGTATGGACTTCTTCCGGACAAACGATATGCACATTTATGTTTTTCTTCTTTATGATGTTCTTATTGAGGATCATCAATGACTTGATATGGTCTTCTATATCCACATGCTGTGCATCATGAGATGGTATTCTGGAAAAGTCCAATAAGTTATTGATTATGAGGCCTGAATTGTCAACGGCTTTTTCTATCTGTTCTATAGCTTTATCGCGGACATTTTGGTCATCCATAGTCTTCAGTACATAGCAGTAATTACGGATCAGCCCAAGCGGATTTCGTATCTCGTGCGCTACGCCTGCTGCCAGCTGTCCGACAGCTATCATC
Organism: Bacillota bacterium; assembly: GCA_017416795.1. Lineage (GTDB taxonomy): Bacteria > Bacillota > Clostridia > Peptostreptococcales > Anaerovoracaceae > Lentihominibacter. The sequence goes on from JAFQBD010000005.1 coordinate 14,005, forward strand.
TTATTATCTTGTAACAGCTGTCGCTCGGCCATCCTCTCTCTGGTAACATCCATTCCCATAAATAGAAGCTTTTCTATAGTACCTCTGGCATTTTCAATCGGGAATATATCAAGCACGAGGGTCTGTTTTTTAAGCATTACTTCGATACCGCTGACCGGCTCTCCTTCTGCAGCCTTTTGCGTCAGCTTTTTCAGGCCTTCCTTATAGCCTATGTCCATATCGAGAACATCCCATACCTTACGATTAGCCGTATCAGTATTGACAAAATCATAAAAAGCACGATTTATATCTATGATATTTCCTTCCATATCCAGTTCGGCCAAATAGTATCCTACTCCGTTAAAAGTAGTCTTCAATTCCTGCTTGCTCTCAGTAAGCTGGATCATTCTGTCATTGAGCTCGCGATACAGATTCTTGTTAGTCTGATAGTAAATAAAGAATACTATCATGACAGATGCGAAAATGATCAGGATAAACAAATAAATATCCTCGTAGCTGTCATCCATATACAGAGGTGCATTGCCCTCCATCCATTTTTGTCCCATCTCATACGAGAGGCCATACATATCTGCACTTAAGATACATTCATTAAGTATCCCATAAAGCACTTCGTTTTCTTCATCTGTCATTATGCAGACATTCATGCTGTAAATAGACTCTTCAGCAATTATAAAATCTGTTTCTTCACCCATTGCATCTATCACAGTACTGCGATCTCCGATTATAAAGTCTTTCTTATCTTCCCTAACTGCAGCCACTGCTTCTGTCGTTCCCTCTACTTGTGTGAACTCCAGATCATGCTCCCCATATGTGATCTTTTCAAGCTCATCTTGGGACATTCTGTTTTTCACCACGATACCGGACAGCTGCTTTTTATCAATGCTCTCCTCATGGATAAAAAACGCACCATCCATTTGAAAGACAGGTGAAGTGTAGCCGGTTTCAAGATTTGCCGAGCGTACCTCATCAGTGATTATCATCAAGCTGCAATCAGCATTCTCTTTATCTGTCAAATGGACTTCCAAAGATACGGGCGCGAAGACCTCGCATAAATACTCGTAAAGGAAGCCTTCGTCTTCTCCTGTCATCAAATACCTAAGTTCTTCATCTATGTATATAGATACATCTTTATTTTCGTTGATATAGTTTTTCTGTGTGTTATTCAATGAAACAGTTCTGTTTCGTGTCTCGTCTATTTGCTTCTCATCGTATTGTAACCCGTACAGACATATCAGTGCGACAAATACGATAATTGCAGCAAGGACCAGCCACTGAGATAATTTACTTTTCATAGCGGGCCCCCTTTCTGGCAAAACGCTCACCAAAAATCAATAATTCCTGCTGTTCCCAAGATAGTTCTTTATTAGTCTTTCTTGCCAGCAGTATCAACAATACTCCAACTAACAACCATGATATCGTTATCACAAATTCCGGACCAAGACTTATGGCAAAAAGGCTTTCTTGCAAATACAGTATGAAATACAAGCATGAAACTATCAGAATAATGATACCGACCTTTAATCCTCCTTTTATATCCAGCGGTCTTGCCAGATCCGGCTCTTTTTTCTTCAAGATCAAAAATGATATTACTACAAATATGTATGAAAAAAGTGCACACATGGAGCTTGTATCAACGAACCATTGTAGGGCATTCATTCCTAAAAATGGAGAAAAGACACATATACTTCCCACTAATAAAGATGCTGCCCACGGAGACTTGTATTTTTTATGGACCTTGCCAAATATCTCAGGTAATAGTCTCGCACGACCCATAGAGAAAATCAAACGCGTTGCCCCAATAAAAAAGCCATTCCATGACGTCAATATACCAAAGATGCCTCCTATGATAACGACTGTCGAGAATATCTCTCCGTGGAACATATACGCCGCGATATCAGCAACCGGCAATTTGCCGGAAGCCCTGATTTCCAGAGGTGCTGCAAGAGAGATCCCAATTATCAAGAGGAAATACCAGATCATGCTGGCAATGATGCATACCAATACCATTTTACCTATGTTTCTAGATCCGATATTCATCTCTTCAGCCGACTGCGGTATAACGTCAAATCCTATCAACATTGCCGGAACCATTAGGAAAACATATGAAAATCCTTCTCCGTCAACAAATGTTTCTCCTATATTTTCCTTACTCCCGAACACTATGCCTCCAAAGAAAATGATCAACACTATTATCATCAAAGCTGCCGTTGCCATGACTTGAAACAGTGTTGCCGGTCTTATACCGAAAATATTAAGAAACATGATAACTACTGCACCGAAACTTCCCATAAGAGCCCAGGACAAATACACTTGATGCCCTGCTATCTCCCAGAGAGGCACTGCATCGGGGATAGGGAAAACAAAGTCTATAGCAGTTGCAAGTGCTATTCCTTCCCATGCAGCTACACCTAAATAAGCCAGTGCCATGATCCATCCCACGATCCATGCAGCATTTTTCCCCATAGATCTATAGGCGAAAACAAATTCACCTCCTGCCAAAGGAAGCGCAGCTGTAAGTTCTCCATAAGTAATGCCTATAGAAAGGATAATGAGACCGCCTATGGCGAAGGCAGTTAAGGCACCTAACCAGCCTGCTTCATTTACCCATGATGCAGCCATGACGATCCAGCTCCATCCCACCATAGTCCCGAATCCAATGGCAATTATGTCTGTTCTTCCGATTACTTTACTTAATGTATTTCCGCTTTCCTTCATAATGATTACCAACTGTTTGATATAAATAATAATGGAGCAGTTTTATACTACTCCATTATACAAAGAATTTATTTTTTTGAAAAGGATTTAAAATAGTTTCCCTTTAGAACCTCTTGTATTTGTCACCAAACATAAGGTACTCAATTTCTTCAATAGGTACTTTACCATTCTTGCCCATCTTGTTGATTATGAACAGGATTATGCCGATAACGATCCATCCTCCAACAAGACCCCACTCAACAGGTGCAAGCGGTGTAGGACTGTAGATCGGCAGATACAGTGATGCCATGAAGAGAGCAACTGCAACTGCAAGGATACCTATGACAACTCCGCCCTTTACTTTGAACGGTCTTTCCAGATCAGGCTCCTTCTTGAGGAGGATCAGGAATGACAATGATACCATGAAGTATGCTACAACTGTACCGAATGCTGCAGCATTTACAAACCAGCCAAGGGCACTCTTGCCGAGAAGCGGAGATAAAGTTGTGACCACACCTACCAGCAGAATTGCTGCTGTCGGTGAACCGTACTTAGGGTGTACTTTAGCAAATATTTCAGGCAGCATCTTAGCTCTCGCCATTGAGAAGATAACTCTTGAAGCACCTACGATAAATCCGTTCCATGAAGTCAGGATACCACACATAGCCGCGATTATCATTACTTTACCCCAAACAGGGTTGCCCAGCGCATATGCGAAGCAATTAGCTACAGGAACAGAATTTGGGTCGTTGACATAGCTGTAAAGCACATCACCGGGTGTTGACATAGCAGTTCCTATGATCATGATGATATACCATGTCGCAGCCATAACGATGGAAATGATCATAACTTTACCGATCTTACCAAGCGGGATATTCATTTCTTCTGCAGCCTGTGGGATAACGTCAAATCCTACGAACATTGCAGGAACAGCAAGTACAACTGCTACGAAACCTGCACCATCTGTGAATATTGGCTGCATATTCTGCAGATCCCCTGTTGTTACTCCGCTAACGAAGAATGCGATACCGCCGATAGCCATCGCAACAGTTGCGGTAGTCTGGAAAATAGCTGATGCCTTAGCTCCTCTGTAATTCAAGATGGTCATGATCACAGCTCCTACGCACCCTATCAATAGGAACATTCCCGTAACCTCTGAACCTTGTAATTCATATAAAACCCCAAGATCAGGTAAAAGGCCGGCAAACAGGAATCCTAACGCATTGGCCAAAGCAGGACCTTCCCATGCTGCTACGCCTATGTAGGCTAATGTTATCATCCAGCCTGTAAACCATGAAGCATTGTATCCCATAGCTCTAAATGAGAATACTAACTCTCCGCCTGCCAGCGGCAATGCAGGAGTAAGTTCTGCATAAGTAAGCCCTACGAATACGGACATTATACCGCCTAAAACAAATGCTAACATTGCACCGACGGATCCGCCGTCTCCTACCCAGGATCCGGCAAGCATGATCCATCCCCAGCCGATCATAGTACCGAACGCTAATGCCAGTACGTCTTTCATACCAAGGGATTTTTGAAGTTCTTGTCTTCCGTTATTTTGACTCATAACTCTCACCTCATAATAAAATAATAATTGCACCGATTGTTATGCAGCCATTGATTTGGCTTTATGCCATTAATAAGAGCAATGTTCATGCCAACACTAGTAAAAAAATTTATTTCATCAATAAACGGCTTGATTTCAAGCCTTACAGCTATTGTGAATGCACCGGGATAAAACAAGAAGAATATTTTTTCCTCATGATACATGAAATTTATTTCCTATGTATGCAGAATATTTCCTTTTTAAGGCCTTGATTGCTCCGGCAACGTTCAACGGCGTTGCCGTCTCACTCCTACGGTCGCTTGCCTACAGTCGGCAAGCTCACTTCGCTGTCGCATTTTCCAACAAATCGCCTCCGGCTCTTTGGGAAAATCCGCAGGACTTGAACCTGCGGCCTCCGGAATTTCTTGAGTCAAATCACTCAAACCGCATCATTTCAAGCATTTCACCTGAAATAATTGAAATCAACACATTTTGCCGCATCGGCAGTCTGTGTTGATTGCTTGTTTTTATTGGTAGTTAGAGGCAGTCATCGGTAACTAAAGTGTAAAAAAAGTGTAAAATACTGATTGTTTTGAACCCTGAAAATCAAGCGTAATTATTTACTTACTACTGCGGAAACAACTTGGTGTCTTGAAACTTCTATTCCAGTAATTTTCACACTACCAATTTCGAGTTCTTTCACTTCATCTTTACCAGGAACTTTTTCAAAGGTATGTATCAACAATCCATTGAATGTTTCACAATCATCTTTTTTAAGACAGATTCCTGTTTGTTCATAAATATCATCCAAAGAGGCTTCTCCATAGATTTTCCAGGTATCCTCCGACAGTTGCTCTATCAACTTTATGTTTTCATCAAGCTCATCATCACTGATATCTCCAACGAGCAGTCCAATTAAGTCATTTATAGTTATAATACCTGTAACTCCACCATATTCATCCAGCACTATAGCCAAGGCATGTTTTTCGCGTTTCATGTTCCTGAACAGCACATCAGCTTTTACAGTTTCAGGTACAAAATACGCTCTGTACACAGCCTCCTGCATTACAGAATTACGGCTTTTATCTTCAAGTCTGAAATAATCTTTTGTGTTGAGCACACCTATAACGTTATCCTTCGTATCCTCAAATACCGGAAATCTTGTATGTTTAGATGATATAATAGTTTTGTTCCACTCTTCCATGGAATCTTCAATATCAAGCATGATTATATCAGTTCTGTGGGTTACAATATCTTCTGCCTTTATATCATCAAACTCAAAAACATTCTGAATAAACTCTTTTTCTTCTATGTCAATATTTCCTCTTTCACTTCCGACATCAACCATCATACGGATTTCTTCTTCACTGGCTTCGTCTCCAGATGCATTCGGATCAATTCTTAACAATCTCAATACTCCATTTGTAGATACGGTGAGCAGACTGACCAGTGGTGCAAATATTCTTGATATTGTACTTATCAGCCCTGACATACCTAACGCTAACGCTTCTGCCTTTTTCATCGCCACCTGTTTTGGAACCAGTTCACCAAACACTAATGTGAAATAAGATAATATTATCGTGATTATTACAACCGAAATAGTATCCAGCACACTTTCTGATAACGGAACACCTATTTTCACCTATGTATTCACTAAAACATCCGAAAAATTCTCTGCCGCAAAGGCACTTCCCAGAAATCCCGATAATGTAATTGCTACCTGTATAGTAGCAAGAAACCTGGCAGGCTGATTTGTTAATCTTACAAGTTTTATTGCGCGCTTGTCACCATCTACAGCAAGCTTAGCTAGCTTTGCATCATTCATCGAAATTACAGCTATTTCTGCACATGCAAATACTGCATTTAATGCAATTAAAACAACCTGTAATATTATCATAAACGATATACTTCCACTCATTTGTTATCCCCTCCAAAAATCTCTTTTTCAAATTTACCCATTCACTACTTTTCTTTCGAATCTCTCAACATCAGAAAACTTGCCCGCAACAACAATTGCATCTTCCTGCTCCAATACCTCATCAGGTTCAAAGTCAATTATCGTTTTGTCCGGCTCATATTCCAGGGCCACCAGTTTTAAATCATATTTTTCCAAATTCAAATCAGTCAATTTCTTTCCATAAAGTTTCTTTGTAACTTTGATTTCAGAAATTATATAATCTCCATTCAGACTCATTATATCCATAGCTTTGGAGCCCATGAGTACGGCAGCCAGTCTTGTCGCCGTTTCACTTTCCGGATACACGACCTCTGCTCCGATTCTCTCCAGAATTATACCGTGATCATTACTGTCAGCTTTCGCTATTACTCTTTTTACACCTAAATTCAATACATTGAGAGTCGTAAGAACACTGACATCCACTTTCTGTCCAATGCATACGATTACTGTTTCACATTCTCCAATACCGCACGCTTCGAGTGCTTCTTTAGTCAGTTTTCCTGTAAGGAAAGTTTCCTGTACATAATCCCGTACCTCTCTCAATTTATCTTCATCTTTATCTATTACTATTACATCTGCACCTGCCTCAGATAAAACCTTTGCCAATGCCATGCCAAAACGGCCTAAGCCGATAATTCCATAACCTGATTTTCTCATCCTATTGTCACCTCTTCTTCCACATATCTTACAGATGAAGCATCCCTGCTGAGCCACATAGTAGCAATCGTCAGTGGACCCAATCTCCCTACGAACATTATTACTGACAGTATCAATTTCGCAGCAGGACACAAATCAGGTGTAATACCTGTAGATAATCCTGCAGTAGAAAATGCACTTATCACCTCAAACAGCAACTGATCAAAACCATACTCATTTTCCAGGATGCACATGGCGAAAGTTCCTGCCAGGACTACGCCCACACCCATTGCTATGGCACAGAAAGCTTTTGTTACAACTTGCTCAGGTATTGTTCTTTTAAACGCACCGCAAGGTTGATTTGTAATTACTGATTGCAGACGTTTTATCAATACAAAGAATGTTGTAGTTTTTACGCCGCCACCTGTGGATCCGGGAGATGCTCCAATGAACATGAGCAGCATCATTATGAGAAGTCCTGCACTTGTAAGTGTTCCTATGTCAACTGTTGCAAAGCCTGCTGTTCTAGTTGTTACACTCTGAAAGACGGCCTCCAGCCAGGTAATATCATCTGTCAATTTCAACAGTAAAGATCCGGCTACAATAAGCACTGCGGTGGTTACTACGACAATTTTCGTATTCAGTGACCAGTTTTTCCCAGATAACACTTCCGTTATAACATAAAAGCCTAATCCACCAAATACAATCAGTATCATTGTAACAGCGCACAGGAGTAAATTATCATCATATTCAGTTAAACTGCGGTAACCTCCCAGTATGTCAAATCCAGCATTGTTAAATGCTGCCAGAGAATGGAACACACTGATTCCGGTCGCTTTTAAAGGTGAATAATCTGCCGAAAATACAATATAACTCAGAGCTGCCCCAGCAAGTTCAAATGTAACCGTAATAACTGCTACTGATCTTATGATATACATAAGACCTTTACCGGAACTAAGATTCAATGACTCTTTTACTATTCGCTGTTTACCAATACCAAATTTGCCGCCGGCCATGAGATAGATCATTACCCCAATTACACTGATACCAAGTCCTCCCACTTGAATAAGCAGTCCAAGCACAATTTGTCCAAATGCCGAAAAATTATCTCCTGGATCTATACTCACAAGTCCTGTCACACACACAGCACTAGTTGACGTAAATAGACTATCAATTACCGGAATACTTTCCCCTGATGAGGATGATACCGGCAGTGATAATAACAATGTTCCTAATACAATAACTCCTAAAAAGCCCAGAACGACTATTCGTCTAGGCTTCAATCGTTTAGATTTCATATTAACCCCTCTTTTTTAATTCTCAATACAATTACGGAGTATGATAGCACAAGTGCTATATCATAACAAGCATTGTAATGTTAAATTCTCATTAAATATATAAGTGTGAGCTACACTTGGTGCTTATTCAGTTCAACGAACCAGTGAAAGAATAGAAAAGCAAATTTGATTCTACTGAGGATCCACCTCAAAAGAGTTCCAACAATGGGCTAAAAAGAACGATTATATTCAAAATAAGAAAGCTCATGTTCTAGTTGGAATTACCGACACCCCAACATTATTAACAGAGCCCTTATTTACAGAGCCGGTTCAAGCCTCCCTCCTCCGAACAAAATAAAAAGCCGTCTGTTAGACGGCTATTGAATGCTGGGTTGCTCCGGCAACGTTCAACGGCGTTG
>JAFQBD010000006.1 GCA_017416795.1 Bacillota bacterium
ATTCCTATCTAAAAATACTTCAAGAATAACAAAAGCCGCTATCAAGCGGCTTTTCTCATTTATTATCTCTCATAAACCTTCTCACCGTTGATCCAGGTCTCTAAAACCTTGACCTGATCTATTTCATCAGACGGTATATCAAGAATATCCCTGTCAAGAATGATGAAATCGGCAGCATAGCCGGGTTTCAGCATACCTACATCGGTAAAACCTACGAATGGAGCCGCTTCGGCAGTATAGAGGCTTATAGCCGTCTCGATATCGATGCGATGTTCTTGACCTGTATCAGTGCCATCCCAAGCCTTGCGAGTCACTGCGCTCTTAAGGTTGACGAATGGATCCGATGGGGTCGACCAGCTTGTAGCAGGAGCATCAGAACTTAAAGATGTTCTGATACCCATATCGAGCCATTTAGCAACAGGGTAGCTGGCTTTGACAGTCGATCCGGGAAGATTCTTCAAATAACTTTCGATCTCGGCATAGACGAACACAGGCTGTGTGCTCCAAGCCATATCGGAAGCTGCAGCGCGTTCCATCGCAGTTTCCGTAGGCATGGCCACATGCTCAAGACGAATAGCAGGGATACCATCAGGCATCCAGTTCTTTTCCTGCCATGTCAGATCTACGGCTCTGTCGATAGCCTTTGCCCCCATAACATGTATACTAAGCTGGCACTTGTGAGCTTTGCAAAAGGCAAGGGCTTCTTTTATCTCTTCTTCAGAACATACAGGCATGCCGTATTCAACAGCTGTATCTTCTTCATTAACAGGTAAGTAAGGGGAATCACACCAAGCAGTCCTGCCTGAAACGCTGCCGTCACCCAGCAGCTTGATGCCTGATATACGGAACATACCGTCAGCATTAAAAGAAGGATCTTCGGTTATAAGCTGCGGTCCATGCTTTCTGATCAAATGATAAGCGCTGTACGCAGCAAGCCTGTTCTTGAAACCTAGAGCTGAAGCCTTATCATATATTTCACTGTAACGGTCGATCTCGTTTTCTTCCATATCCGAAACAGTTGTAAGTCCCTGCGACAACAGTATCTCGCCGAGAGCGACGAAGTCTCGTGCGATCTTCTCATCTGTCTGTTTAGGCATAAGGTCCATAGCTAAACGCATAGCTGTTTCATAGAGAAGACCATCAGGTTCGCCGTTTTCATCTCTGCCGATCTTACCGCCTTCGGGATCAGGAGTGTCTTTAGTGATCCCGGCCATGTCCAGCACATAACTGTTCACTGCACACATATGTGCACATATACGCATCACGAATACAGGTGCATCACTGCATCCGCGGTCAAGATCATATCTGTTAGGCGCACGATGTTCCGCCAGTTTGCCTTCATCATAGCCCCAGCCCCGGATCCATGCATCAGGACCTTGTGCTTCTCGTTTTTCAGAGATATTATCTACAAGCTCTTTGATTGAATCGATAGCAGGAGGGAGGGCAGATATCTGAGTTGCGAAGTCAGCCAGCAGCATGGCGTGCATGTGACAGTCTACGAACCCCGGAAGCATACGCCTTCCACCGAGATCAATGATCTCCTCAGCCTCAGATCTTAAAGCTGCAGCATCAGCATTGCTGCCGACCCATGCGATCCTGCCGTCTTTTACAGCTATAGCCTCAGCATAAGGTGAGTCTTTATCTGATGTGAATATTTTACCGTTTACAAATAATTTGTCGTATTTCATGTCTGATCTCCTTGATAGTCATAGATATAAATATGATATACCCAATTACATTTGCCAACAACCCTTTGATTTAGTAAAATACCAATAAAGAGACAGATGCTAACTGTATTTGGAGGGCACTATGGCCAAAACTGTAACGAATAAATTAAGAACTTTATATATCATGGATGCGCTTCTTGAGAAGAGCGATGAGAACAATCGCCTCTCGACAAAGGCTCTGCTGGAAATGCTTGAGGCAAACGGAATCACAGCAGACAGGAAGAGCATCTATGACGATATCGAGACACTCCAAACTTGGGGAATGGACATCTTATATACTAAGGAAAAGCCTGCAGGCTACTATCTGGCAAGCCGTAAATTCGAGCTGCCGGAGCTCAAGCTTCTTGTTGATGCAGTTCAGTCGTCTAAGTTCATAACTGTCAAGAAATCACGCGAGCTGATCAAAAAATTAGAGAGCCTGGCTAGTGCCGGAGAGGCAAAGAAACTTCAGAGAGAAGTATACATAGCCGATCGTATCAAAACAGGCAACGAAAGCATATATTACAACGTGGATAAGCTCCACGACGCCATCCAGGCCAATAAGAAGATCAGTTTCATATATTACAAGTGGAATACCGATAAAGAGCTTGTAGCTCGTAACAATGGTAAGCCTATATCAGTCAGTCCATGGTCACTCACCTGGGACGATGAGAATTACTATATGCTGGGATTCGATGCATCATCAGGAATAGTCAAGCATTACAGAGTCGATAAGATGCAAAACATCACGCTTCTCGACGAGTCAAGGGATGGCGAAGAAGCATTCAAAGATTTCGATCTTGCCAAGTTCGCCAAGAATACCTTCGGTATGTACGGCGGCGATCTTGAGGCTGTAACTATGGAGTTCGATAACAGCTTGATAGGTGTAGTACTTGACAGATTCGGAACAGATGTGATAATCCAGAAGACGAGCGAAGATAAATTCAGGATAAGACATGAAGCGGCTGTAAGCGGTCAGTTCTATGGCTGGATCGCAGGTCTTGGCACAGGCGTCAAGATCATTTCACCGCAGCACGTTGCCGATGGATTCAAGACTTATCTGACTGATGTTATCGCCGGATATGAATAATAAGGAGACGGTTAATGAACGAAATGATTTTTTCATCGGTTTTCCCGTTCTGGGATAAGCTTGATGATGATGATAAAACAGCCATCAAAGATGGCCATATAACTAAGACTTTCGAAAAAGGTTCTGTAGTCCATCGAAGCGATATGGGATGTCAGGGCGCTATCCTGATACAAAAAGGTGCTTTCAGAGTCTATATAATATCCGAAGAAGGACGAGAAGTGACACTTTTCAGGATAAGAGAAGGGGAGTGCTGTGTACTTTCCGCATCGTGCCTGCTCGACTCCATACAGTTCGACATCTTCATCGAGACTGCAGAAAAAACAGAAGCCGTAGTTATCCCTACGACGATCCTTAACCACATCATGGAGGAAAACCCTTACGTGGGTCTTTACATGTATCAGCAGGCCACTGAGCGCTTCTCAGAGGTGATGTGGACCATGCAGCAGATCTTGTTCATGGCCATCGATAAGAGAGTTGCCATATATCTGTGGGACGAAAGTATTTCAAGGGGTCTTACCACTATCAAGACTACCCATGACGAGATCGCCAGAAATATCGGAAGTGCACGTGAAGTGGTGACTAAAGTTCTCAATTACTTTGCTGAAGAAGGTGTAGTGACTCTCGGCCGCGGCAGGATCGAGATAACATACAAAGAAAAACTCAAGACATATTTGTAACTTATGTGACAAACTCACATACACTGCCGTTTCTGTCGTGTATTATCATGACATAAACAGCTTTTTAAATAAAAAAAGAACAGGCGCTTACCTGTTCTTATACATCATAAAAATACCCATAATAATCGACAGTAACATAGCGGCGATCAGTGCTATCAGGATGAATCTAGGCATTGGCGTCGCTATTGCTGCGTTTATAAGCATGACAGCAAACAACAGAGAAACCAACATTTTAATGACTTCCAGCATCGCCTTTGTTATACTGTAGAGCCTCGCCTTATTTTCAGCAGTGACTTTCACCGGCATGTTCCAGGTATTCGGGAACCTCATCAGAACAGTGATCAAAATGAACACGAACCATGCCAGCACCATCATGAAGATCAAAGAACCTTTGCCGCCGTAGCCATCAGCTTCACCTGCGAAGTTGTAGTGGGTAGGTATCTGATCAGGTATTTGGGACCACATTATAATGACAAACAAGGTGGATCCCAGAAGGGCAAGCACGCCTATGATATTCATTATTAAATAAATAATTTCTTTTCTCATTAATTAACTCCGTTCATTAAAAATAAGCATATTAGTACTATATCATAAAAAGATAATACTTTCTATATAAGGACCTTTTTTCTATAATATAGAAAAGCTGAACGAGTGGTTATCAAAAGTGAGGTCATAAATGTTCAACAAATATATAAGAGACAGACAAGACGAAATCATAACATCAGTTCTCGAAAGCATCGCCATCGACAGTACGGAAGCAGAGCCGCAGGAAGGAATGCCGTTTGGTAAGGGTGTGAACGATGCACTGGAACATGCTCTCAAACTGGCAGATCAGATGGGTTTCAAAACAGCTAATATAGATAATATGGCAGGATATGCCGAATACGGTGAAGGCGAAGAAATGATCGCTGTATTAGGTCACCTCGACATCGTTCCGATAGGAGATGGCTGGACTTACGATCCGTGGGGCGAGATTGTGGATGATAGGATATATGGCAGAGGAACTCTCGACGACAAGGGGCCTATGATAGGTGCGCTGTACGCTCTTGATGCGGTTCGCAGTCTGGCCGGACCTCTGAAAAGAAGGATAAGACTCATCTTCGGAACTAATGAAGAAACGGGAAGCCGCGATATGGTCCGTTACAATGAAACTGAGGAAACACCTGTGATGGGATTTACTCCCGATGCTGACTATCCAGTTATCTTCTCAGAAAAGGGCATAGCCAGGATCACTCTCGAGAAAAAGATAAACGATGGGTCGCTTATCTCAGCTCATGCAGGAAAGGCGGTAAATATAGTTCCCGATCATGCAGAAATGACTTTCTTAGGCGAAGATGCAAAGGTCCGTGCTTTGGAAAGCACAGGGATCCCTGCTCACGGAAGTACTCCTGAGCTTGGAAAGAACGCCGTTTCGGATCTTATGCAAAAAGTTGTGGAAAGCGGTGCAAGCGGAGATCTTAAATATTTTGCGGATTTCTATAATAAAAATATCGCTTTTGAGACAGACGGAGCTTCACTGGGGATCGCATGTGATGCAGGTAAATTCGGCAGGACTACAGTCAATGTGGGACTCCTTGAAGGTGACGGCACACACATAAAAATCACTCTCGACTGCAGATATCCTGCAGGAGAAGACTTTGAGCAGACGGCAGCGGAGCTGAAGGAAAAAGCCGAAGCAGAAGGTATAGAGTGCGTTTTGCATAAAAATGTTCAGCCTCTTTATATACCTGAAGACAGTATGCTGGTGCAGACTTTGCAGGAAGTATACAGAGAGCAGACAGGGCAGGACATAGATCCGGTCGTAATAGGCGGCGGAACGTATGCTAAGGCAGTCAAGAATATAGTGGCATTCGGTCCTGTATTCCCTGATCAGGAAAACGTGATCCATCAAAAGGATGAGTATATTTCCATCGAACATTTGATGAAAAATGTAGAGATAATGGCGCATGCGATGTACAGGCTGGCCAGATAAAATATATAGACAAAACAGCTTTTCTATGGTAAAGTAATAAAAAGGCGAATTGTAGTTTACGGAGTCGAATATGTATGAAAAAAGTACCGTATATATCGTAGGACATGGCAAGACAAGCAGTGAGAATGCGATAACAAGTAATTTCAAGATATTCTTCATAGGTCTTGTTATAGATACGACGGATGATTTAGTCGTCGATATGGAGTGTTCGGCAACGATTTCCATAACAAGCAGATTCATAAGGGAACTGTTTGTAGGCAGGAAGTTCACCGAATACGATCCTCAATTGGAGGAAGATATAAGTCGGCGTTACTACGGCACATCTCAGAAGGCTTTGATAACTGCCTACAAGGATGCGTTTAAAAAATACAGAGAGATAAAAGAGAAGTATTACTAAACTGCTTTATTCAACTTAGATGTACGGCTCACCCCGTAGATCATCATGAATGAAATCCAGTGCTCACTAGCAATGCTAGTTTGGCGCTGGTTTTTTATTATTTAGGATCGGTATAGGAAGACAAATAAGAGGAGTTGACGATTTGCTTAAAGAACGTTTGATAAAAGCTGCTGAAGACCGCGGAGCTGAATGTGCTTTCGTAGTCAAGGATCTGAAAGATGGAAGCGTATGTGCTTACAGAGAAGATGAAGTTGTAAGTTCATTTAGTTTGATAAAAGTATTTATACTGGCAGAAGCGGTAAGAAGAATAAGATGCGGGGAACTGGCGCTTGACACAGAAATAGATGTGAAGGCTTCTGATGTAGTGGACTTCAGTGTTCTGGTGTTCTTAAAAGAGAGGGCATATACTCTGGAAGAGCTGTTGAGATTGATGATCGTGTACAGTGATAATACTGCGACAAACGTGCTGATCGACTATCTGGGTTACGATGATATAAATAAACATATCCGTGATCTGGGATTCGAAAAGTCATTATTACAGCGTAAGATGATGGACTTCGAAGCTAAAAAGGAAGGAAGAGACAATCTTACTACAGCAGGCGAAATGGCTGAGTTTCTTGAAAGATTATACAGAAAAGAATTGCTCGGTGCTGAAGCAGACGAGCTTATGCTTGATATCATGAAGGGTCAGGCTGACGAAATGGATATGAGACTCCAGCTGCCTGATGAATTGCCTATCGCCAGAAAGAGCGGTGAGGGAGACTGTCTGAATCATGAAATCGCCATTGTATTCGCAGAAAGTACAGACTACATATTCTGCTTCCTGTCTTGGAATGGTCCTGATAACAATCAGACAAGACAGCTTATGAGTGATACTTCAAAAATCGTTTATGATTTTTTTGAGGATAAATAATTTTATAGTAAAGGAGAAAAGATATGGAAATCAAAAATCCAAAAGCTAGCGGCTTCGGCGCTAAAGTAAGCGGCGCGGACTATGAACCTTATATTTCTGCTGACAGCAATATCAAAGAGTTCACAGTCAGAGCAGTGATCATCGGTATCGTGCTCGCCATCGTATTCGGTGCAGCGAACGCTTATCTGGCAATGCAGGTTGGTATGACTATCTGTGCATCTATCCCTGCAGCAGTAATGGGACTGGCTATCCTGAAAATCTTCACTAAGGACAGTACTGTACTGGAAAACAACATCGTACAGACAGTAGGATCTGCAGGTGAAGCACTGGCAGCAGGGGTTGCCTTCACATTACCGGCATTATTATTATTAAATCTTGACATCAGTATGGTCACAATATTCTTCATCTGTGCAGGCGGCGGTCTGCTGGGATGTCTGATGATGGTTCCTCTGAGAAAGTTCCTCATCAAGGACTTACACGGAGAACTGCCTTATCCTGAAGGTACTGCATGTGCAGAAGTTGTATCATCAGGTCATGAAGGCGGAAGCGGCGCTAAACTGCTGTTCTCAGCTCTCGGTCTTGGCGCTATCTGGAAGTTCATCACAGATGGATTCGTTATCGTGCCTTACACTATCGACGTTGTATTCAGCAAGGGCCCTCTGGCAGGTGGTGCTGTAGGTATGGACTATCTGGGATCACTGCTGGGTGCAGGCTTCCTGATCGGACCAAAAGTATGTATGCAGTCACTGGCCGGCGCAGTATTAGGCTGGTTCGGTTTCCTGCCACTGCTCCATTTCATCGGTACACTGGCACCTGAAATGGTTCTGGCTCCATCAACTATTCCTCTGTCCGAAATGGATATCTGGGATATGTGGACAAATTATCTGAAGTATCTTGGTATCGGTGCTGTAACGATGGGTGCATTCATCAGCTTATTTACAGCTCTGCCTATCATCGTTAGATCTTTCAAACAGACATTTGGTCACATGGGTAATGCAGAAGGCGAAAATGTTAAGAGAACAGACCTTAACATCGGCGGTAAAGTTCTCATCATCGGTATCCTGATCGTAATGGCTATCATCGCATTCTTACCTGTATTCCCAAGCGTACTGGCAGGAAGCATCGGTGCTATCATGGTAGTTATCTTCGGATTCATCTTCGTAACAGTATCTGCTCACTTAGTAGGTTATGTTGGAAGTACTAATAACCCTATCGTAGCTATGTCCATCGGCGGTCTGCTGGTTACAGCTGTTATCTTCCGTCTGTTCGGATACTCAGGTGTTACAGGTATCGCAGCTACAGTAGTAGTAGGATCAATGATCTGTATCGCACTGGCTATCTCAGGCGACATGGCTCAGGACCTGAAGTCAGGTTTCTTACTGGGGGCTACTCCTAAGAAGCAGCAGATCGGTCAGATGATCGGTATCGTATCTGCAGCTGCAGTTATGGGTGCAGTAATCATCATGCTGAACGATGTATATGGAATCGGCGGAGAAAAGCTGCCTGCTCCACATGCTAATATGGTTAAATCTATCGCTGAAGGTATCATGGGCGGAACAATGCCTTGGTCACTGATCATCTGCGGTATGGCTATCGCAGTTATGGTATGGCTGCTGGGCGGATCAGTTCTGGTATTCTCAGTTGGACTGTATCTCCCAATCCACCTGTCAACAACACTGATGATCGGTGGTGCCGTAAGAGCTATCGTAGACAAGAAGTTCGAAGGCGATGTTAAGGCTAAGAAGGTTGAAAAGGGAACTATCTATGCTTCAGGTCTGATCGCAGGTGAATCACTCATGGGCGTTATCGTAACAGTTCTGTCATATATCGGAGTTAATGTTGCAGGCGTACTCGGCGGCTTCGAAAGCGGCTGGGCAGGCATGGTAGGATTCGCTATCGTTACTGCGATATTCTGCTACATCATCTTCAGTAAGAAGGAAGAAGATAAATTAAAAGGCAGAGATATTCAGCTGTAACATATAGGAGGGGAACATGAAAGTCTCAGAAATAGAACTAAAACATATCAGTATCCCTCTCAATAAAACATTTAAAACTGCTTTAAGAACAGTAGATTCTGCTGAAAATACTGTTGTTATGGTACATACCGATGATGGCCGTACAGGATTTGGCGAAGCTCCGCCGACAAAGGCTATCACAGGTGAAGATAATGACTCTATCAGAACCGCTATCAAAGAATATATCACTCCTGCCCTCATAGGGCAGGAGGTAACTGATATGGATGCCATCCAAGCGAAACTTCATGGAGCCATTGAGGGCAATACCAGTGCGAAAGCTGCTGTAGATATGGCGTTATATGACCTGTATACTCAGGATCTTGGTGTACCGCTTTATAAGTATCTTGGCGGATATCGTGATAAAGTTGAAACAGATATCACGATCAGCATAAATGAACCTGAAGAAATGGCTGCAGATGCGGCAGAAGTAGTTAAGCAAGGTTTTTCGGCGCTTAAACTCAAAGTAGGTATAGATGCCGAAAAAGATGTTCAGCGTGTTAAAGCCATACGTGATGCCGTTGGAAAAGACATGATGATCAGACTTGATGCTAATCAGGGATGGGAAGTTGATGAAGCAATCGATACTATCCGTAAGATCGAAGATCTGGGGTTCGATATTGAACTTGTCGAACAGCCTGTAAAGGCAAGAGACTTCGAAGGCATGAAAAAAGTCAAGGATAATGTCAATACTATCATCATGGCAGATGAAAGCTGCTTCTCTCCCGAAGATGCTCGCAGACTGCTTGAAATGAATGCTGCAGACGTACTTAATATCAAATTGATGAAGTGCGGAGGTATCTATAAGGCTCTTCAGATCATTGAGATCGCCGAAGAATTCGGAGTAGAGTGCATGCTGGGATGTATGGTAGAAAGCAAGATAAGTCTTACTGCTGCTGCACATCTGGCAGCTGCCAAGAAAACCATAACAAGAGTGGATCTTGATGCGGCTATTTTATTAAAAGAAGATCCTGTCGTTGGTGGATTCAATAAAGATATCCCATGGTTCTCACTTGATGACAGCCCGGGACTTGGCATCACTGACGTTATAGGAATGGCAGATATATAGCTGCGATTTAATGTTAAAAAAGGCTTTCACTGTTTTTTCGGTGAAAGCCTATATGATTTATATTATTTATTTGATTGTTTAGCTGCTCTTTCTGCTTTTTTCGGATTTTCCGGAAGGATCCAGAATATGAGTTTGTTATTTTTAAGAGTTACTACGTATTTTTCAAGTCTTGGATAGAGAGGTTCTGCCTTTTCGCCGAATTCCTCTTTGAGCTGAGCGGCTACATCTCTGAGTGTAGTTCTGCCGTCCATGGCTTTCCACAGGAAACTGCCGAATTCCTCAAGTTTTATGTGAGATTGGCGTAGAGGTTTCTTAGTGATTTTATGTGCCAGACGATCTGTAAATGTAGTGTGTGTACGATGGAGGGTAATGATACCGTTCTCGTCTTCAGTCCATTTAAGATCAGGCTCTCTGACAGGAGTGCAGTCAAGCAGATTGAGTTTAACTTTTTCTTGTTTTGCCATAAGTGTATCTCCTTTTTGTTAGTATATTTATGATAACATATTTTACCGTTCAGAACAAGCATAGGGAGGAAGTGTATTCAAATGAAAGCTTGGAGAGAAATCAGTACAACATGTTCAAACGATGCTGATGTATGTGTTATGGGAATTGCCTTTGATGGCGGTGCCAGTGTAGGAAAGGGTGCAGCTTTAGCCCCAGATGAGATCCGTAAATGTTCTGAGGTCCTGCCTCCGGTAAACAGCACAGGTGAGTTCTTCGAGGAATTAAAAGTCTATGATGCAGGCGACGTAGAGTTTTCATTAGATTGGGCAGCATATTACAAGGCTGTTGAAGAAGAAGCACTTAAGCTTCTGAATACAGGCAAATTCTGCATTTTCCTCGGTGGAGACCATTCAGTATCCATTCCTCTGGGTAAAGCTCTCGGAGAATATTATAAAGACAAGAAGCTGGGCGTGATCCACTTCGATTCACATCCTGACCTTTGCGATGAATATGAAGGCAGCAAGTGGTCACATGCATGTCCGCTCAAAAGAATTTTAGAAGATGCTATAGAACCTGCCGATTTGGCACAGGTTGGCATCCGTTCTTATGAATATGAAGAAGTCGAGTTCTATGAGCAGCATCCTGAAACTATGGTTATCAAGGCATATGATATCTTCCGTGAAGGATATGAAGCTGCAGTAGAAAAACTCGTTGAGAAGTTCAAGGAGTATGAAGCTGTATACATCACCCTCGATATCGATGTGCTGGATCCTGCGTATGCACCGGGAACAGGAACTCCTGAAGCAGGCGGACTCTCTTCAAGAGAACTCATGTATATGATAAACAGATTGATGGAAGAACTTCCTGTAAAAGCGATGGATATCGTGGAAGTTTCACCATCACTTGACACACCAAATCAGATAACATCCTGGGCAGCAGTAAAGATAATGTATGAAGTGTTTGCCCAGTTAAATAAAAGATAATCAAACTAATAAATTCTTCTAAAGGGCTCCTCGAACATGATGTTCGGGAGTTCTTTTTTTATTTCAGAGCCACTTCCCCTTGAAATACGAACAAATGTTCGTTATAATATGATCGAGGTGCAAAGGGTACTATGTGTGAAAAGAAAGGGGTGAAGGGATGCTTGTGTTTCATGTGGATGCCAACAGTGCATATCTCAGCTGGACAGCAGCTGCGCTGCTGGAAGACGGTTATGATGTCGATCTTCGCACCATACCGTCAGCCATAGCAGGCGACCCAAACAACAGACACGGAATCATCCTTACAAAATCAATTCCTGCCAAGAAGTACGGGATAATGACGGGAGAGAGTTTGATGGAAGCAAGGAAGAAATGTCCCGGCCTTATCGTCCATCCGCCTGATTACGATCTGTATCTTGACTGCAGTGAAGCCATGTATTCCATATTATATGAATATACGCCGCAGATCCAGAGATACAGCGTCGATGAGAATTTCTGTGATATGAGCAGGTGTCCGGAAGCAGTCAGAGATCCTGTCGGTGTCGCCAACGAGATAAAGGAACGGATCAAACATGAACTGGGGTTTACGGTGAACATCGGTATTGGGAACAATAAATTATGCGCCAAGATGGCAGGCGAACTTAAGAAGCCGGACATGATCCATACATTGTGGCCGGAAGAGATAGAGGATAAATTATGGCCGCTTCCCGTAAGGGAACTGTTCATGGTAGGAAGAGCTACAGAGAAGAAACTCAAGAAATTCGGCATAAATACCATAGGGGACTTGGCAAAAGCTCAGCCTGAGTTTCTAAAAGGCTTCCTGCACAGCCACGGCATTTTAGTCCATCAATATGCTAATGGGATCGACAATACTGAAGTTACGGTAAACGATGAGGTCATGCAAAAAGGACTGGGGAACGGCCTGACATATGCATATGATCTGCAGACCGCAGAGGAAATAGCGAAGGAACTCCTTGCACTTTGCGAAAGAGTCGGGGCGAGACTTCGAAGGAAAAAGTGTGCAGCAGGTCTCGTTACCGTACATCTCAGAAGCAGTGACCTCAGAGGATACAGCCATCAGCTGAAACTGCCGGGACATATAGGAACGACTGACGAGATATTCGAAACAGCGAAAGCTTTGGCATCAGAAATGTGGCGAGGAGAGCCCATAAGGGCCATGAGCGTCTCTGTGAGCGAGTTTTGCAGAGAAGACGAAGTGCAGCTCAGTATGTTCGATAAAACCGGCAGAGAGAAAAATGAGCGGCTTGATCATACAGTAGATAATATAAGAAAGATATTCGGAGAAAGGAGTATTTTCAGGGGAACATTTGCCAATTTGGATATATCGCCGATACAGGGCGGAGTGAATGATGGCAATTACCTGATGATGGGAGGATTCAAGACATGAATGATAATGGAGGCGATGGTTCATGAAGATAGTAGCTAAGCCGATCAAGACCTTAGCCGTATTCCAGTACGACGACGGGACGCCGATGCCATATAAATTCAAGATAAAAGGCGGGGGAAGCGATCCCGAAGAAGAAACTACTGTGACAGTGGGCAACATCCTGCGGTGTGACAGGACCAGGATAGCAGGAAAAGAAAGTATCGTGTATCATTGTCAGAGTTTCATAGGTGATATGGAGAAAAGATACGAACTTAAATATATAATCCCGGAATGCAGGTGGGTGCTTTATAAAATGTGAAAAATGTGATATAATACGAAAAAATTCAGAAAGGGACATCATAGACATGCCGATAACAGACTTACTGGAACGAAATCACAAATTATACGGAGACGAAGTAGCGCTGGTGGAACTGAATCCGCTTATCAAAGACGCCAGAAGAAAGACTTGGAAAGAATACGACCTGGTACAGCAGACATCAGCAACACCATACAGAAGAGAGATAACATGGAGCGTATTCGATGAGAAGGCCAACAGAGTGGCAAATATGCTGCTTTCAAGAGGAGTCAAGAAGGGTGACAGAGTTGCCATTCTTATGTTCAACTGCCTCGAATGGCTGCCGATATATTTCGGTATCCTCAAGGCAGGAGCTATAGCAGTACCGTTCAATTTCAGATTCGATGCCAATGAAATCAAATACTGTGCAAACCTTGCAGAAATACAGGTGCTCATCTTCGGACCTGAATTTATCGGCAGAATAGAATCGATAGAAGAAGAACTGAGCAGAGGAAGACTGCTTATCTATGTTGGTGATGGATGTCCGACATTTGCAGAAAGCTACAGAGAGCTGGTTGCTGACTGTTCAAGCTCAGCACCGCTTGTAAGACTTGAAGAGGAAGATGATGCTACTATCTATTTCTCATCAGGTACTACAGGATTCCCTAAGGCTATTTTACATAACCATGAAAGCCTTACTCAGGCGGCACAGATGGAACAGAAACATCACGAAACTACAAGAGATGACGTGTTCCTTTGCATACCGCCGTTATATCATACAGGAGCTAAATTCCACTGGATGGGCAGCCTTTGCGCAGGAAGCAGAGCAGTGCTTCTCACAGGAACTACTCCTGAGATAATCCTGGAAGCAGTATCAAATGAAAAGGCAACTCTCATGTTCCTGCTGGTTCCATGGGCGCAGGCTATACTGGACGCTCTTGACAGAGGCGAGATGAAGATCGAAGATTACGAGCTGGATCAGTGGAGACTTATGCATATCGGTGCACAGCCTGTACCATCATCACTGATCAGTCACTGGAAAGACTATTTCCCTAATCATCAGTACGATACTAACTATGGTCTGTCTGAGTCTGCAGGTCCGGGATGTGTACATCTTGGCCTTGAAAATGTCCACAAGGTAGGAGCTATCGGTATTCCGGGATATAGATGGAAATGTAAGATCGTCGATGAAAACGGAGTTGAAGTCCAGCAGGGAGATGTTGGTGAGCTTTGCGTAAAGGGTCCTGGACTCATGACTTGTTACTACAACGATCCTGAAGCTACTGAAGCTACTCTCAAGGATGGATGGCTTTTCACAGGCGATATGGCAATGCAGGATGAAGACGGATTCTACTTTCTGGTAGACCGTAAGAAAGACGTTATCATTTCAGGTGGTGAAAATATTTATCCTGTTCAGATCGAAAACTTCCTGGCAGCGCATCCTAAGATCAAGGACGTTGCTGTTATAGGACTTCCTGATAAGCGTCTCGGTGAGATCACAGGCGCGATCATCGCTGTCAAAGAAGGCATGGAATGCACGGAAGAAGAAATCAACGATTTCTGCAAACAGCTTCCTAGGTATAAGAGACCTAAGCAGATCATTTTCGCGGAAGTGCCTAGAAATGCTACAGGTAAGATCGAAAAACCGGCACTTCGTAAGAGATACGGAGCAGAAAGACTGGTTGAACAGCAGAATATGGCATAGCGATAATAATCGTATAAATTACAAGCCCCCGTACATACAATCATATGGGGGTGTTTTTATGTTGAAAAATATCATGAGGAACATATGGCAAGAAAAAAAGACTTATGTTTTCTTTATCATCTTGTGTGAAACAGTAGGCGTGATTTCAGGGCTGCTCAGTATGATGGGGATGAGAGGATTCGATGATGTGATACAGTCGGAACTGACTCCGCCGGGGATCGTATTTCCTATAGTGTGGTTCGTATTGTATGCTCTTATGGGTATAGGTGCAGCATGTATCAGACTTGCAGAGGAGTCTCTTGAACAAGTAAAAGCATTGCTTATATTTTCTCTGCAGCTGGCAGTGAATTTCTTCTGGAGTATCATATTCTTTGATCTTCAGGCATTCCAGTTCGCATTCTGGTGGCTGGTGATATTATGGGTGCTTATAATACTCATGATCACAGCGTATCATAAGGTCGATAAGCTCGCCGCATACATTCAGATACCATATCTGTTGTGGGTAACATTTGCCGGCTATCTGACATACATGACGTGGATGATGAATTGATTTCATATATAGTTCATAATAATATGCTTTAATAATATGTCGATTTATGCCCGGACAGGACATCGATTTGACAATAAAAGCTTTTGCATGATAAGATAATTTGTCGGATTGTGTACAATCTGACAAATACATACGATCAACAAGGTGAGCACTTATGAAGAAAAAAGAAACTTGGCTCAAATATCGTCACAGAGTTGTGACTGCAGTATTGAGACCTTTTTTCAAAGCTTATTGTAAATTCAAATATCACATCGATATGGTACCGTTCAAAGAGCAGGGAGACAGGCAATATCTGGTTCTGATGAATCATCAGACAGGCTTCGACCAGTTCTTTATAGCTGCATCTTTCAAGGGTCCGATATATTATATAGCTACTGAAGACATCTTCTCGCTGGGATTTTTGTCGAGAGCTCTCAGCTGGCTGGTAGCACCGATACCTATAAAGAAGCAGACTATGGATATCCAGGCTGTCAAAAACTGCCTTAAGGTAGCCAAGGAAGGCGGAACCATCGCATTGGCACCTGAAGGCAACCGTACATACAGCGGCAAGACAGAATATATAAAGCCGGGCATAATCAGCCTCATCAAGAAACTCAAGCTGCCGATAGCTATATATCGTATAGAAGGCGGATACGGCACGATGCCTCGCTGGAGCGATGTAGTCAGAAAAGGTAAGATGAAGTCATATGTCAGCAGAGTCATCGAACCTGAAGAAGCTAAAGCGATGTCTAATGATGAGCTTTATGAAGTTATATGCAATGAGCTCTATGTAGATGAAGCTGTAGCAGATGCAGAGTACCATCACAAAAATTTGGCTGAATACATGGAAAGAATGGTGTACATCTGTCCGACATGCGGATTCAGTACTTTTGAGAGTCATGGGGATATAGTCGAATGTAAGAAGTGCGGTATCAAGGTGAGATACCTTCCAACTAAAGAACTTGAGGGGATTGGAAAAGAATTTCCGTTCAAGTTCGCTAAAAACTGGTATGAGTATCAGAATGATACCATCAACAGCATGACTATCGAAGATATGAAAGATAAGATCGATTACACAGATAAAGCAGGTCTGTGGGAAGTCGAAGTATATAAGAATAAATATAAAATAGCCGATAATCAGGTGATCACGTTA
Source organism: Bacillota bacterium (assembly GCA_017416795.1). Taxonomy (GTDB): domain Bacteria; phylum Bacillota; class Clostridia; order Peptostreptococcales; family Anaerovoracaceae; genus Lentihominibacter. The sequence continues at coordinate 16,330 of JAFQBD010000006.1, forward strand.
AAAGGGGACAAGATCACTGTAGGCGACAATCTGGTATTTGATTTCGAAGAGACAGATGCCGTAACGATGTTGGGAAAGAATAAGGTAAACATCTATTATAAGGACAAGGTTTACCAGCTCAAGGGGAATGAGCGTTTCAACGGGCTCAAGTACGTTAATGTCTTTAACAGATATAAGAATATCAGAGAGGGAAACGAAAATGTCAAATTTTTGGGACTATAGTAACTGGGGAACTATCAATATCGTAGCAGTTCTTCTTCTTAGCCTTATCGTAGCGACAATACTTAAGAACTTGATTCCTATCCTTCACAAATCACTGATACCGACATCAGTGCTGGGCGGATTCATTTTGCTTATAATAGCAGGCATATACAAGACTGTGACCGGTCAGTTCTTCTTTGACACAGCATTTTTCAATGGACAAGGTACGGCTGTCCTCGAAACCATAACATATCACGCATTGGCGCTCGGATTCACAGCATCTGCGCTTAAAACATCAAAAAATAAGATGAACAAGCAGCGCACTATGGAAATCTTCGATTCAGGTGTGACCACCGTTGCTACATATCTTGTGCAGGCTATCCTCGGTATGGGTATAACAATGATAGCAGCTGCACTGATCATAGATAATTTCTTCCCGGCAGCAGGCATCCTCGTTCCGTTCGGTTTCGGACAGGGATCGGGACAGGCAATGAACTTCGGTGGCATATTCGAAGCTGACTTTGGATTCAATGGCGGTAAGAGCTTTGGACTGACGATCGCAGCTCTCGGATTCTTATCAGCTGCATTTGGCGGCGTTATCCATCTGAATATCCTGAAAAAGCGCGGAGTTGTCACAGCGTTCGATACAAGTTCATCTATAGAAAAAGTCACAGCTGAGGAAATAGAAGAAGCTAATGAGATCCCTATGCAGGGCAGCATGGATAAGATGACTGTTCAGGTTGGCTTCATCTGCGGTACATATCTGCTTGCCTATGCCATGATGTTCGTGCTCGGTATTTTAGTTCCGGGATTCAAATCCACTATTTACGGATTCAACTTTATCCTTGGCGTACTGGCAGCAGTAATGGTAAAAGCTGTACTCAACCTGCTCAATAAGAAGAGCATCATCAAGAGAGGATATACTAACAACTTCCTGCTCACAAGATGCAGCAATTTCTTCTTCGATATCATGATCGTTGCAGGTATAGCAGCTATCAGACTCAGCGTTCTGGAAAAATACTGGGGAATCATGCTTGTTCTCGGAGTAACAGCTGCATTTGCGACATATTTCTATGTAAGATTTGTTTCTGTTAAGCTGTTCCCTGAATATCCTGAAGAGCAGTTCCTGGCAATGTACGGAATGCTGACAGGTACTGCCAGCACAGGCGTTATCCTGCTCAGAGAAATCGATGCTAACTTCGATACACCGGCAGCAGACAACCTTGTTTACCAGACGTTCCCTGCTATAGCATTCGGATTCCCTATGATGCTTCTGGCAACATTCGCACCTAAGAATCCTGTAGTATGTCTTATCATATTGATTGCATTCTTCGCTGTAATGAATATCATCCTTTTCAGAAGACAGATATTCAAGCGTAAGAAAAAAGCGTAAGGTAGTACGATTATTATAGAGGAAATTGATGATGAGATTTGAAGATAAGAAAATCAATGAATTCACAGAAGTCTTGGCTTCCAAAGAAGCAGTACCGGGCGGCGGCGGTGCCAGCGCACTCGTAGGCTCCATCGGAATGGCTCTCGGAAACATGGTAGGATCATTGACTACAGGTAAGAAAAAATATGCCGACGTGGAAGAAGACATACAGCGACTGATGGCAGAAGGAGAAAGCCTCCGCATAGAGCTTTTATCCATGATGGATAAAGATGCTGAAGCTTTTGCACCACTTGCTAAAGCTTACGGCATCCCTAAGGACGATCCTTCCAGAGATGAAGTAATGGAAAAGGCTCTGGATGTGGCTTGTCAGGCTCCTATGGATATAATGCGTACCGTATGCAAAGCCCTGGATGTCATCAAAGAATTCGCTGCAAAGGGATCAGCTCTCGCTATTTCCGACGCAGGCGTCGGAGCCGTATGCTGCAAAGCAGCTCTGCAGGGTGCATCACTCAACGTGTTCATCAACACTAAATCGATGAAAGACAGAACCAAAGCAGAAGCACTGGAAGCAGAAGCTAACGCGATGCTGGACAAATACTGCAGACTTGCTGATGAGATATACGCAGTAGTGGTTGAGCGTATCAAATAGTCTGCATTACAGGTAATACCATAAGAAATAATCAAGGCAGATACTTGAAGTATTTGCCTTTTTCTGTTTTAATAATGCTTATAAATATTGAAATTCCAACGATGCAACTGACAGTTGACAAAATTCCAAGTGCAGTTGGTGGAGTATTTTGTGGCATATTTGATAAGATGAGCCCAAGAAAACGAAAGGGTGGTTTTTATGAATATATCAAACAGGATCATAAGACTTAGAAAACAAAAAGGTTGGTCGCAGGAAGAACTTGCAGAAAAGCTGGATGTGTCTAGGCAGTCAGTATCGAAGTGGGAGAGCAGTGCAAGCGTACCAGATCTTACCAGGATACTGCAGATGTCGGAATTATTCGGAGTTACTACAGATTATCTGTTAAAGGGAGACGGAGAATCTTTGTCCGCAGGATCTGCAGAAATCAAGATCAACAGTTATATTGAAGAAGAAAAAAGCAGCATGCTTTGCGATGAACAGGTAAAAAGCTTTCTTAGTGACACTGCGCACTTTGCATATATGATAGCCTTTGGTGTCGTACTATGTATATTATCACCTGCACTTCTTATAGGTTTGGCAGGCTGCGTTGCAGAAGAAGGTCAAGGAGGATTATCAGAGACTGCGTTTGTTATCATTGGACTACTTGCTCTTATGATAATGGTAGCCGTGGCTGTTAAGATCTTTATCGGCAACAGTGTTTATATGAACAGATATAACTATATCAAAAACGGTGAATTTGCTCTTAACGATAGTCAAACAGAAGATATAGAGAAGATGTTCTCGGAGTTTGAACCGATATTCGGTAAAGGTATTAGTTTAGGCGTGGGACTTTGTATATTGAGCCCTATGCCGTTGATAATAACTGCTGTGATGGAGATGAGCGATCCTATAGTTGTACTGATGGTACCGGTACTTCTTATTATAATAGCGATCGCTGTCAACAAATTCGTGAAACTGGGTCTTATCAGAGAAGGATATATGAAGCTTCTTAAGCAGGAAGAGTTCGAGCCGGCAAACAGAAAAAAAGCTGAGCTTGAAGAAAGGGTAGGCGGTATATACTGGCCTGTAGTAGTTGCCATATATCTTGCATGGAGTTTTATCGGCGATGCATGGTCAAGATCATGGCTCATATTCCCAATAGCGGGATTGATATTTGCTGCACTTGTGAATGCACTTAAGAAAGCGTAATAATTGCAATAAAAATGGGACTGGCAAATCAGTCCCATTAATTTTATTTATTTAGTGGCTGCCGCAGCTTCCGCCACCGCATGAATGTCCGCCGCCATGGCTTCCGCAGCTATGTCCGTGGCTTCCGCATGAATGTCCTTCGCCGTGGTGGTGATCTCCGTGGTGGTTACACTGTACGTTAGGGTTGAAGATCAGCTTGCCTGCCAGATAAGCAGCTACTGCTTCATCAGCACTGCCGCTGCATCCGCCCATCAGCTGGATACCGGCCTGAGCCAGAGCCATCTTAGCGCCGCCGCCGATACCGCCGCAGATGAGAACATCTACTTCATGAGCAGCGAGGAATCCGCCAAGTGCACCGTGGCCGCTGCCTTCAGTAGGGATAACTTCACTTGAGATGATTTCTTTATTTTCTACTGTGTAGATCTTAAATGTTTCGGTATGACCAAAATGCTGAAAGATATTTCCGTTTTCATAAGTAACTGCGATTTTCATTGAATATGACCTCCTTATAAATAAGTTTTCGACATATGTTGTATATAAATATAATAACATTTTAACTGACATATGTCAATAAATTATATGAGTGTTGAAATTTCAACGTTTAACAGTTATAAAAAAATTTAAAAAAATTGTTGACAAACTGGACAATAGTGGTATAATTAATTTGTACCAAAAAGGTGCACAATAAACAATCGAAATCAATGAAACGTAAATAAAAAGCATTAACAAGGAGGAATTTAAAATGAAGTTTTATGTATGTGAACACTGTGGAAACAAAATCACTTTCGTAGAAAGCAAGGGCGTACCTGTAATGTGCTGTGGACAGAAGATGACTGAACTGGTTCCTAACACAGTAGATGCTGCTCAGGAAAAGCATGTACCTGTAGTAGAGCAGGATGGAGATAAAGTAGTAGTTAAAGTTGGATCAGTAGAACATCCAATGGTTGAAGAACACCTGATCCAGTGGGTAGCAGTAGAAACTGAAAAGGGAAGCCAGATCAAGTATCTGAAGGCCGGTGAAAAACCTGAAGCTGTATTCGACCTGGCAGGAGATAAGCTGGTAGCTGTATACGAATACTGCAATCTCCATGGACTGTGGAAGGCATAAGCCATGGCGGTAAGGCTCAATGACGATCCTAAGATCGTCGATATGATCAAAGAGGGGCTTAAGAAAAAGGACGGGTATTGCCCGTGCAGGATAGAGATCAAAGAAGAAAACAAGTGTATCTGCGAAGAATTCAAAGCGCAGATAGCGGACCCGGATTTTGAAGGGTACTGCCACTGCATGCTGTATTATAAATCTAAGGATTGATTTTTCTTACATACAGTGGTACTATAAAAATAGGAAAATACTAGTTTAAGAATTTGCCTAATCTTTATTAGGCAAATTTTTATGCTGTAAATAATATATCAAATTTTATCCATTTATGATCAAGAGGTGCATGATGCAGAATCAGGAGAAGCAGAAACAGAATAAAGTACCAACGCATAATAAAATGGGAGAGATGCCTGTAGGAAGACTGATAATAAATATGTCTTGGCCCGCGATACTTTCTATGCTCATACAGGCGTTCTATAACGTAGTAGACAGCTTCTTCGTATCAAGACTTGGTGAAGAAGCGTTGGCGGCGCTTACATATGTCAATCCGATACAGTTCCTCATCATTTCATTCGGAGTAGGAACTGGAGTTGGTATCAATTCACTTATATCAAGGCGTCTGGGGGCAGGAAGAATAGAAGAGGCCAACTTGGCTGCTTGCCATGGATATAGGCTTGCATTCTTTAACTGGGGCCTGTTTGCCATCATTGGACTGTTCTTCGCTAAACCTATAATGAATCTGATGTCAGATAATCCATATATAATCGAAAGCGGCGTCATATATATGCAGATCATAACTATAGGCTGCGTTTTTGTCATGGTCCAGATATCGACAGAAAAGATCCTGCAGGCTACAGGAAACATGACACTCCCTATGATTTGCAGCATAGTAGGTGCTGTTACTAATATCATCCTTGACCCTATACTCATCTTCGGTTACGGTCCTTTCCCTGAAATGGGAGTTGCGGGAGCAGCGATCGCGACAGTGTTTGGTCAGTTCTTATCGATGTGTCTCGGTCAGTATTTGCTGTTTGCTAAGGAGCATTCTGTAAAAGTACGATTCAGAGGATGGAAGTTCGATAAACAAATCGTCAAAGATATATATGCAGTAGGAGCACCATCAATATTGATGCAGTCTATAGGATCTGTCATGCAGTTTGGGATGAATCTGATCCTGGGAAGCCTTACTGAAACTGCAGTTGCAGTAATGGGTGTATACGGAAGACTCCAGTCGTTCGTATTCATGCCTGTATTCGGTATGAACCAGGGAGTAATGCCTATCATGGGATACAACTACGGAGCAAGAAACAGAAAGAGATTGATGGAAACATATAAGAAGGGTTTTCTCATCGCACTTGGAATAATGTCCGTTGGACTTGTGATATTCCAGCTTTTCCCTAGCCAGCTTCTCAGTATTTTTAACGCACAGGGAAGTCAGAGCATGTATGATATCGGCATACCGGCTCTCAGAGCTATAAGCTGGTGTTTCATACCTGCTTCGTTCGGTATCATGACATCATCCATATTCCAGGCGACAGGCCATGGATTTATCAGCTTATGGAGTTCACTTATAAGACAGCTTGTCGGTATCCTGCCGTTAGCATGGATACTCGCTAAAGTTGGCGGTATCACTCTCGTTTGGTATTCGTTCCCGCTGGCAGAAATTTTAGGAACTGCATTCCTTATCATAATGCTCGTACACATTTACAAAAACGAAATAAAGCGCTTGGACGAAATTGCCTAGCGCTTTGGAATCAAAAAATAAATAAATATTTATCTCGGATAGAGGATGGTGATCGGTTCGCCGTCCTCTATTCTGTATTCGGAATCAAGCTCCACAAGATCATAAATAAGAGGGTCTTGGATCAGTGTTGCCCAAGCCTCATATGTAGCCTTGATAAAGTCTTCGTTCAATGGGATCTCTCCATTCAGAAGAGGGCAGGGATATGGAAGTTCTCCGCTATGATATATCATATACAAATTACCGTCTTCGTCCATATGTGGTGCCAGAGGAAAAGTCCTGCATTGCAAAGGGCGATTTTTTCTATCGCAAAACGGCGCCTTTGTACATTGGAGAAAGTATACTTTACCGTGCCAGCTTTCAGGAAACTCATAATCCTCAGCCATGCACCAGCCCCATGAAAGCCAGTCTTCATCACGTGTGAAGAGTTTTTCTTCTCCGGGAAGCAGGTAGATTCCCATATCGGGATCCTGACATGTGCAGCAGGAAGCACCGCATAATTTGCCGCAGTCATAATCCACAGGAGAAATTTTATCGAGCATACTATATATTGATATGAATGTGTCTTTTTTGATTGAACTTTTCATAAAGGTATTATACAATATACAATGGCAAAGAAAAACATAAAAATTACTTCATATATATAATATATATATGTTAACTAAATATAGTATAAATATACAATTTAAAAGGCAAGTAAAAGGAAAGTAATAAGATTTAGAGAAAGGAAGTAATAGCTATGAGATTGGGTATAGACGTAGGATCGACTACAGTAAAGCTGATCATGCTGGATGATAATGATAAGATCATCTACAGCAGATATGAACGACACATGTCCAACGTCTTCGAAACTGTCGTTGATCTCCTTAGGAAGATGTACGAAGAAGTTGGCAATGTAAGCCTGAGAACAGTGATCACAGGTTCAGGCGGACTTTCGCTTTCTAACGTACTGAACATACCATTTGAGCAGGAAGTAGTCACATGCAGCGCTGCTGTTGAGGCACTCATCCCTGAAACTGACGTTGCTATCGAACTTGGCGGAGAAGATGCTAAGATAACTTTTTACGGACAGACTATCGAACAGAGAATGAATGGTACTTGCGCAGGGGGCACAGGTGCGTTCATCGACCAGATGGCAGTTCTTCTCAATACAGATGCATCGGGACTTAACGAAGCTGCCAAGAAGCATAAGATGATATATCCGATCGCAGCAAGATGCGGAGTATTCGCTAAGACAGATATCCAGCCTCTCATCAATGAAGGTGCGCCAGTAGAAGACTTAGCAGCATCTATATTCCAAGCAGTGGTAAATCAGACTATCAGCGGTCTGGCTTGCGGCCATACTATCAAGGGTAAGGTAGCGTTCCTTGGCGGGCCTCTGTCATTCCTGAGTGAACTGAGAAAGAGATTCATCGATACGCTTCAGCTGACAGATGATGAAATAATCTTCCCTGAAGATTCCAAATACTTCGTTGCTATCGGTGCTGCGATGAATTCATCGAAGTATGATGCAGTGGATTTCAGTGAGATCATATCCAGGATAGATAACGCAGATTCATCCGCATTATCCGATACTAAACATGTGGATCCGCTCTTCGTAGATTCTGACGACTACAAGAAATTCCACGAAAGACATAAGCAGGATACTATCAAGAGAAAAGATATCAAGAAGGCGAAAGGAAAAGTCTTCCTCGGAATAGACGCGGGCTCAACAACTACAAAGGCTGCACTTATCGATGAAGATAAGAATCTGCTTTATTCTTACTATACAGGTAACGAAGGAAAGCCTCTGGAAGCTACGATGAATATGCTTAAAGAGCTGTATTCGCTTCTTCCGCCTAAGGCTTACATAGCTAATGTTACGGCTACAGGATACGGTGAAGGTCTTATCAAGGCTGCGTTCAAGGCAGACATGGGTGAGATCGAAACTATGGCACATTACAAGGCTGCCGAAGAATTCCTGCCGGGCGTTGACTTCATCCTGGACATCGGCGGACAGGACATGAAGTGTATGAGAATAAGAGACGGAGCTATTTATAATATCATGCTCAACGAAGCATGTTCATCAGGCTGCGGTTCATTTATCGAAACTTATGCTAAATCCGTGAACATGGACGTAGAGTCCTTCGCAAGAGAAGCGCTCTTTGCAAAATCACCTGTGGATCTTGGAACAAGATGTACCGTATTCATGAATTCCAAGGTAAAGCAGGCCCAGAAGGAAGGCGCTACTATCGGAGATATCTCAGCGGGACTTTCCTATTCAGTAATAAAGAATGCACTTTACAAGGTAATCAAGCTTAGAAACCCTGAAGAAGCAGGTGAGAAGATCGTCGTTCAGGGCGGAACTTTCCTCAATGACGCCGTTCTCAGAGCGATCGAAAACATCATGGGCAAAAATATCGTAAGACCTGATATCGCAGGACTTATGGGTGCTTACGGTGCTGCACTTATTGCCAGGGAAAACTATGTTGAAGATACAACTTCATCCATCATCACTATGGATGAAATGGTGAAATTCCACGTTGAAACAAGTCACATCAGATGTAAGGGCTGTGAAAACAACTGTCTGATGACTATCAATAAGTTCAATGACGGAACGAGATTCTTCACAGGAAACAGATGTGAAAGAGGGGAAGGCAAGTCAACAGACGAGTCTAAGAAGATCCCTAATATGTTTGAATACAAGCTGCAGAGACTTTTCCAGTATAAGCCTCTGACAGTAGAGCAGTCTAAGAGAGGTGTAATCGGTATACCTAGAGTCCTCAACATGTATGAGAATTATCCGTTCTGGCATGTTCTCTTCACAAGACTGGGTTTCAGCGTGATGCTTTCACCTACATCAAATAAAGAAATATACGAGAGAGGTATGGAAACCATCTCTTCAGATACTGCATGTTATCCGGCTAAAATGGTCCACGGACATATCAAGTGGCTGGTTGAACACGGTGCTAAGTGGATATTCTATCCAAGCATCAACTATGAACGCATAGAAGATGAAACAGCACCTAATCATTACAATTGTCCGATCGTTGCTACATATCCTGAGGTTATCGCAGGAAACATGGACGATGTATTTGCTGACAATGATGTCATCTTCTCGCATCCGTTCCTGCCGTATGATAATGATGAATTCCTGGCTCGTGAGCTTTATAAGATGCTGAGAAGAACAGGTGTGGGAAGACTTGAGCTGGAAGATGCCATCAAGGTAGCGAGAGCTGAAGACAGAAGATTCAAGGGCGATATCAAGAAAAAGGGCGAAGCTGCGCTCAGATGGGCAAGAGAGCATAAGAAAAAGGCTGTTGTCCTAGCGGGAAGACCTTATCATCTCGACCCTGAGATCAACCACGGTATCGATAAGATCATAACATCATTCGATATGGTCGTACTTACAGAAGACTCCGTAGCACATCTCGGTAAGCTGAACAGACCTATCAGAGTTCTTGACCAGTGGATGTACCACTCAAGGCTTTACAAGGCAGCTACTTTCGTAGGAACTACAGATGATGTTGAGATAGTGCAGCTCAATTCATTCGGCTGTGGTCTCGATGCTGTAACTACAGACCAGGTAGAAGAAATCACTAAGAAGAACAACAAGCTTTATACAGTTCTCAAGATCGATGAAGGTACTAATATGGGTGCTGCAAAGATCAGAATCAGATCTCTTAAGGCAGCTATGGATGAGCGTACAAAGAACAGGGTAAAGCACGTAGATGACAATTCTCCTTATCAGAGAAGGTTCTTCACTAAGGAGATGAGAAAAGATTATACGATGCTGATCCCTGAAATGGCACCTATGCACTTCCAGTTCCTCGAAACTGCACTGGGCAAGGCAGGATATAAGGCTAAGAGACTTCCGACCGTAGATAAGAATGCAGTTGAAGAAGGTCTGAAGTACATCAACAACGATGCATGTTATCCTACTATAGTTTCACTGGGACAGATCATTTCTTACCTGAAATCAGGTGAAGTGGATCTGGATAAGGTGGCTATCTTCATGAGCCAGACAGGAGGACAGTGCCGTGCAAGTAACTATGTAGCACTTCTGAGAAAAGCACTGAAAGATATGGACATGGAACAGATCCCTGTAGTATCTGTCAACATGTCAGGCCTTGAATCAAATCCGGGATTCAACCTCTTATCGCCGAAACTGATTAAGAGAGCCCTTATGGGAATGATATACGGCGACCTTTTCATGAGAGTCCTTTATAAGACCAGACCTTATGAAGCAGTTCCCGGTTCGGCCGATGAGTTGTTCGAGAAGTGGTCAAGAGTTGCCAGAAGAAATGTCTATACAGGCAGCATGAGAAAGTTCAAAACTACCATCGCAGGTATCGTTAGAGATTTCGACAAACTGCCTCTTCAGGAAGGTTTGAAGAAGCCTAAGGTAGGCGTTGTAGGTGAGATCCTCGTCAAGTATCATCCTAATGCCAATAACGATATCGTAAGCATCATCGAACAGGAAGGCGGAGAAGCTGTAGTTCTCGACCTCATTGACTTCTTCATGTACGGAATGCACAGTAAAGAATATAATTTCAACAACTTATCCGGAACATATGCACAGGCTCTGGGCAACAAGGTTGCTATCAAGGTAGTTGAATGGTTCAGAAAACCGCTTCGTAAGGCACTTAGAGAAAGCAAACGTTTCCATGAGCCTTCACATATCGAACATATTGCAGAAAAGGCACAGGAAGTTGCATCTCTCGGCAATCAGTGCGGTGAAGGCTGGCTGCTGGCAGGCGAAATGGTTGAACTCATCGATGACGGTGTTGAAAACATCGTATGTATGCAGCCGTTCGCATGTCTGCCTAACCATGTAACAGGCAAGGGCATGATGAAGCCGCTGAGAAAGAGAAATCCTAAGGCAAACATCGCAGCTATAGACTACGATCCGGGCGCATCTGATGTAAACCAGCTCAATCGTATCAAGCTGATGATGGCTACTGCTCACAAAAATCTGCAGGATGCCGATAATGAGTAATGCAGTATCCCTAAGGAGGTACAAATGATTTTAGAGACTAAAGACCTTAAGATACGTCCGACTGAAATGGATGATCTGGAACTGTTTTATGTATGGGAACGTGATCCTGCCGTTACAGAGTTTTTCAGCATAGGTGACGGACAGACTCGTGACGAACTGTATCAGAAATATTTCAACGATCTTCAGGATTCTGCTGCTCGTCAGTTTACTATTGAACTTAAAGGCGAGTGTGAAAATACGGTCATCGGTCGTATCGTCATAGGCGATATCATCGAAGGATGGAAGGCTGAGATATGGAGGATATACGTAGCAGATACTGCACTTAGATGCTGCGGCTACGGCAGACAGGCGATGGAGGCTGTCATGAAGTACTGCTTCGAAGAATTGAAGCTTCAGAGACTGTACCTAGATCATTACACAGGAAATCCTGCCAGATATTTATACCTGAATCTCGGATTCAAGCCTGAAGGATGTCTGCGTAATAACTGTCGCAAAAACGGCGTTCTTTATGATGTGCATTTGTTGTCGATGCTTAAGGAAGAGTACGAAGCATTATACAAATAAAACATATACTCTTGAAACTATAGAATATATGCCCTTGAAATCGCAGATAAAAGGGTGTATACTATTTCAGGAAAATTTTAAGAAGGTTAGGAGGTGTCTCCATGGGAAGACACGGTACAATTGCAGGTAGAAAAGCGGCACAGGATTCCAAGCGTGCAGCAATGTTCACAAAATACGGAAGAGCTATCATCGTAGCAGCTAAAGCAGGCGGAGACCCTGACTACAATGCTACACTGAGAGTTGCTATAGAAAAGGCAAAAGCCATCGGCATGCCTAATGACAACATCAAGAGAGCTATCAAAAAGGGTACCGGTGAACTGGCAGGCGAAACTTACGAAGAACTGACATTTGAAGGTTACGGAGTAGGCGGAGTTGCTGTTATCGTAGAAACTCTGACAGACAACAGAAACAGAACTTCTTCAGCTGTAAGAGCTGCTTTTGATAAGTACGGCGGCAACCTGGGAACTCCGGGATGCGTATCATACATGTTCGCAAGAAAAGGTGTTCTGATCATCGAAAAGACAGACGACATCGACGAAGATGCTCTGATGGAAACTGCTCTTGAAGCAGGAGCTGATGACATGATCACTCACGAAGACAGCTTCGAGATCCAGACTGAACCTGCTGCTTACACAGACGTTCACGGAGCTCTGACTGAAGCAGGCTATGAACTGGTTGATTCCGATATCGAATTCGTTCCTTCAATGGAAGCTGCTCCAAGCGGAGATGACCAGATCAAGAATCTGAAGAAGATGCTGGATGTACTGGAAGATAACGACGACGTACAGAAAGTTCACCACAACTGCAGCTTAGATCTGGAAGACTAGTAAGCGTTGAAATAACAATGTTTTCAAGTGGCGTATTCATCAAAAGTGGCGAAAAAACCGCTTGAGTGACGATGTACATGATATTTATAATAATGACGTTCAAAACCTCTTTACTTGGTAGGAATATCAGGTAAGGAGGTTTTTTATGTTGCGGATGAAAGACTTGATTAGCGAGTTCATCTATGACTGCGAGATGCGGAAGCTAACAAGGTAAGCACTTAGGAAGACCAGTGATGTCTTATCCTGTAGGATGGGACTATATGTATCACAGATGGAAGAACAAAGAGGTGAGTGCAAAACATGCAATGGAGCAGCTGGGACTTAAGAGTGCTACCTTTTACAATATGGCAAAGAAATATGAGTCTAGCATAGCATTGCAGTAGAATATCGAAAACGCCAGCGAACTGCTGGTGTTTTTATATGGATTTTCTAAGAAATTAATCGTATATATATGAAATGTACGACCATATATGTTGAAAGAGAGACGGAGAAAGAACGTGAGAAGACTGAGAAGAAATACTATGTTCAGGTAAGAACATATAAGACTGTAAATGGAGTTAAGTACTACTCGCCTTGGAGCAAGACAAAGTCTGTGAAAACTAAATAAAAAAGAAAAAAGTGCTTCTTTCACAGAGGCACTTTTTCAGTATAGAAAGTGCACGTATTTGGGATAATTACCATTCGCACCATATAAGCTACCATTCACACCAAAGACATTTTTTGTGATAAAGAAATGATAAATTGATACTAGTTCAAAGGAGTATAAGATAGACTTAGGAGGTCAAAATGAAAACACAAAAAAGCCTTTTTAGAATCATGATGAGCGGACTCATTTGTCTGATGTTCGTAGCGGCAGGGTTATTCGTGGCCGCTGATCAGGTATCTGCTAAGGTTGCAGGATATCCGTTGTACAAAGACCAGCCAAACGATGAATCCTGGTACTATCCGTCTAGTATTAATATCCCATTATCAAAAGCGGCTCCCGGAGTTAAGGTAATAGGTGACGGATACATTAGAGGAACTGATGGCGATATTGACTATGACAAATGGGGCTGTGGTTTAAAAACACCTATATTAAGCCTTGCCAATAACGATGCTGAGAGAGAAACTCAAGTGATCCAAGGCGTTAAGATCGATAAGAAATATATCGTAAGACAGAACATGACGAATCTGTTTAATTTCCATAACACCAACCGTTACGTTCAAGGATATCCTGACAACGAGAGAATAAGTTGGCCGTCAGATCCTACTGGGCTTGAGTATTATGAATCAGAAGGTCATCGTGTCGATGTGGTGGCTTATGATAAAGACTATGTATATTTCTATTGCAAAGGATATACGAGCTTCGAATTCCCTCAGACTTTACAGTGCCATGCATGGACTTTAACGCAGAGCCATCCTGCAGGTTTCTATAAAATAGACAGAGATTACGTTATTCTCGATTTAAATAAATACAAAGAGTGGACTACTTCTCCGGTTGTAGCAAAAGGCCAAGTAATTGTTGGAAGGCTGCAGCTTCATCCATATCCGGGCAGAGTTGATTCGGGACATATCGAGGTTCATGCAAATAATTCAACCGTGGAATTGCTGTCCAAGACACCTGTAAAATCCAAGACTCCGGATAAGGATGGCAATACAACTTACTACAAAGTTGTTGCGTATGAAGAAAATGGTAAATACCGTGTGGGATATATGAACTCTAAATATGTGAATGCAACTACTTATGAAACGCTTCCGGCAGGATACACTAGAGGCGAAGTTGCGAACGCCGGCACTAACGATGATATTCCACTTTATTCAGCAAAGAATTCTACTATAAAATCAGGACACATTTATCAAGTTGGAGCAAAAATAGATATCAATTTGGCGAAGTCTGACAGTAATTGGACAGCTATCGCTTTTAATGGCGGTGTTTATTATCTTCCTGCTAAATATACTAAATATGAAATTGACACAGTGAATGTAAAAAATGTTGTAAACAACGAATTTACGATGACTTGGTCTAAGATTCCTCAGAAGTGCCGAGTTGAGCTGGTAGATAAGGGCACAGGGAAAGTAATAAGAACAATTACAGGCATTACCGGTAATGAAGCAAAGGTTGTTGCTTCAGATTGGAAAAAGGTATCGCAAAAGGATGGATTCCAGAGGATAGCTGTTAAAGTTGCTGCTGACTACGGCAAAGACTACGTTTATAAAATAAAGGAAATCGCTAGACCGGGAAAACCTGCATATGCACCGAAAGAAGATGGCGTTTTCAACAATACTATTATTATAGACACGTATCCATCATACAAACTTCAGTACTCAACAAGCAGCACCTTTAAAAATGCTAAAACAATAAAAGCTGCCCAAAACACAAAAAATAAAAAGGCATACGAGACTAAAATATCAGGACTTAAGAAAAATACTACATACTATGTGAGATATGCAGTCTGGGCTACAGGAAATACTCTTAGTGGAACAAGAGAAGTTACCGGAGATTGGTCGCCTGTACTGAAGGTAAAGACAAAGAACTGGAACGTATATGCACCGACCCTCAAATCAGTAACCGGATCCAAAAAAGCAGTAACTGTTAAGTGGGCTAAGTCTAAGAAAAAAGGTGGCAAGCTCTATGGTTTCCAGGTTCAGGTAGCAACAAATAAGAAGTTTACTAAGAATAAGAAAACAATAACATTAGCAACCTCAGGTAAAAAATCTTGGAAAGTAACGGGCTTAAAGAAAAAGACAAAATACTATGTTAGAGTACGAGGATATGAAGATGTAGGTGTTGAAAAGTATTATTCAAGCTGGAGTAAAGTTAAGAGTGTAAAGACTAAGTAATAAAATTATTGATATGATTTGTTATGTAATGAAATCGGCACATATAAATTAAAAACAACAAGAAACGTTCCAGATGGATATTATTACATAAAGGTTGAATAGAATGGTGGTTCCTGGAATGCTAAATGGCAGGAAACATATAGGAAATAATTCATCATCAATAGCATAAGCAATTATAGTAAAACAGCAGGACTTTTTCTCACAGGTTCTGCTGTTTAGTTTAAACACCGGTCGCCCTCTCCTGGGCTCCCGGGATCCGTTTATCATCCATGCACGCCTGATAGCTGTCAAACGAGTATGCTGCAGGTACTCGTTGCCAGCGGCGGTGTAGAGGGACGAAAGTCAGCATAAAGATGCTTATACGGAGGAAGACGATGTTCTTCATCTTTTGTATTGCCCGCTGCAGTGGTATGATGATCAGGAAATAACAAGGATTCCTAAATAAAGAAAAAAATTATAAAAAATTTTTATCTATAAAAAACATCAGCATAGTCTAATACGATAGAATTGTATTGTAATAGTATTCTGCGAATTATATAATGAATTCACAAAATGAATTTACAACTTTAGATGATAATATACCTATTTCATGATGTAAGTTAAAGTAAAGAGGTATTACAATGATCATTAAAATCATATTAGCAATCAGCTGTATAGTATTCTTTGGTTGCATTTTACGTTCATACCATAAAGATAAAGCTTCGACCATTAAGACATTGGCGTTTGTTTTACTTGTTTATGTAATTTCATCAGCTATTTCTGTAATTTTAATCACAACAGGTATCGCTGACCATTTTTATAGAACCTTGGAAACTCAGAACCATGTCAGTATTTTAGAAAGAATCAAAGACACAAATACATCCACAGAAGAAGAAACGATGGAAATTAATGAAAAAGATATATCCGATCCAGATAACTATATTCTGGGTGATAATATGAAGAAATTTGATTGTTTTGTTCCTTCAGACATTGTTGAAGCCTTTGAAAGCTTTATTGATGTTGAGTCTGAATATCAAACCTTTTTAAAAGAATAACCAATTTAAATACATAAAGCATGACTTAAAATATAATGACAATTATGAGAAACAAAGACTTCACAAAACGACCTTTGCAGGTCTTCATAAGTTATTTCAAACCGCATTACAAGCTGTTCATCTTAGACCTCAGCTGTGCACTGATCGCATCTCTTATCGATCTGGCGTTTCCGCTGGTGGCAAGAAGGGCGATGTATGATATGCTACCGGGCAAGGAGTATCATACGTTCTTCACGGTGATGATCATTGTGGCACTGGCTTTCCTGATCAGGGTAGCGATGAACTATACTATAACGTATTGGGGTCATATGTTTGGCGTGAGAGTTGAGGCTGACCTGAGAGATGATCTGTTTTCACACATTCAGACTCTCGATTTCAAATTCTTTGATAAGAACAAGACAGGGCAGCTGATGAATAGGATGACGGGGGACTTGTTTGAGATCACTGAACTGGCGCATCACGGTCCGGAGGATCTGTTCATTGCAGCTATCACCATAATAGGTTCAGCTATCATCATGGCTTCCATTCAGTGGCAGCTGGCACTTCTTATTATAATCATCATTCCGATTTTCCTGTTTATCGTTATCTTATGCAGGAGAAGGATGTCGCTTACATCAAAAAGAGTGAAGGTCAAGATGGCTGAGATAAACGGTGAGATCGAATCGGGTCTTTCGGGCATCAGGACTTCTAAGGCGTTTGCCAATGAAAGCGCAGATTATAATAAATTCGCAACTGCCAACGAACAGTTCAAGACGGCCAAGTGCGACACTTATAAGGCTTTCGGTACATTCAATTCAAGCCTTGAGTATTTCCTCTGTATCATGCCTGTAGCCATATTGGCATGCGGCGGATGGCTGATCATGAGAGATGATATGGATTATGTGGATCTGATCACGTTCTATCTTTTCGTCAGCACATTCATCAATCCGCTGAGGAAACTCTCTAACTTCGCTGAATTGTTCATGAATGGTTGGGCAGGATTGTCAAGATTCATAGATGTGATGCGTATGGAACCGGATATCAAAGATCCGGCGGAGCCAAAAGAATTTTGCGTACAGGAAGGCGCCATAACTTTCGAAAGAGTGCGCTTTGCATATAACGAAGATGTGGAAGTGCTTCACGACATAAACCTTGATATAGAAGGCGGCAAGTCGATAGCTATAGTAGGACCTTCGGGAGGCGGAAAGAGCACTCTGTGCCAGCTTATCCCGAGATTTTATGACGTGAACGAAGGATGCATCAAGATCGATGGTATCGACATCAGAGACATGAAAAAGTCAGAGCTTCGTAAAGCTATCGGTATCATTCAGCAAGACGTATTCCTCTATGCCGACACTATCATGGAAAACATCAGATACGGCAGACCGGATGCTACTGATGAAGAAGTCATGGAAGCGGCTAAGAAGGCTGAGATATATGATGATATCATGGATATGCCGGATAAATTTGATACTTATACAGGTGAGAGAGGCGTGCTGCTCAGCGGCGGTCAGAAGCAGAGAGTGGCGATCGCTCGTATCTTCCTCAAGAATCCGCCTATACTGATACTTGATGAGGCGACTTCGGCTCTGGATACAGTGACCGAATCGAAGATCCAGCAGGCCTTCGATAAATTGGCTGAAGGCAGGACGTCTATAATCATAGCTCACAGACTGTCTACTATCAAAAATGTTGACAGGATAGTGCTGATCGATGAAGGCGTGATAGCTGAAGAGGGCACGCATGATGAACTGATGGTTATAGATGGCAAATATGCCGAACTTTACCGCGTTAATATGATATGATTTGACTTGCATTTTCCAAATGTTGTTTTTATAATATAAGAGCAGACAGCATATAATAGTAATAGATCCTGAAGTGTGCGTTGAGGAGTTTATAATTCAACCTACGTAACGACATTGGGAGCCCGAGTTTCCGTCGTGGATGTCAAGCCTCCTTCGAGTGGAAGGCAGAAGCAAGAACAGGGCACCCCCCTATCAGTGATAGGGTGTGAATTATTTATCCTTGACGGCATGTCGGGATTTTTTTTGCCATAATTTTGGACATAAAATGTATTTCAACTTTAATGGAAGATTTAAGTGTGGTAAAATTAAACAGATATATTTCAGTAATATAAGGAGAACGTACTATTGAAAGCATTAACATCGAAGGAAATCCTGGACAAGGTATCAGACTCATCTATCAATAAGGCAGGAGGCAGTTTCAAGGCCATCTTCCTGCTGGCGATACTTGCAGGAGCTTATATAGCTATAGGAGGATTCGCATCGACTATGGCATCATACAATCTGACTTCAGATCCTGCTACATTCGGGCTTGGCAGGCTCGTAGCCGGCTGTGTATTCCCGGTTGGTCTTATGATGGTAGTTCTGTGCGGTGCAGAGCTGTTTACAGGTAACTGCCTTATGGTTACGGGAGTAGCTGATAAGAAGATAGACTTAAAAGGCATGTTCAGAAACTGGGGGATAGTTTACATAGGAAATTTGATAGGCGCGCTGATTTTCGCATATTTCGTATTCTATACAGATTCACTTGATGCCAGCAATGGGCTTCTTGGTGCTATGGTCATCAAGACGGCTATCGGTAAAGTGAACCTGGACTTCGGTAAGGCTGTAGTGCTTGGCATCATGTGTAACTGGCTCGTTTGCCTGGCTGTGTGGATGGCTACGGGAGCACAGGCTACAGTGAGCAAGATATTTGCCAGCTTTTTCATAATCCTGCCTTTCGTTATCGGCGGATTCGAACACTGTGTTGCCAATATGTATTTTATACCTGTCGGCATGATGGCAGCTACAAACGAAGCTTATGTGAATGTATTGGGTCTTGATGTGTCAAGTCTTACTGTCGGTGCCTTTGTTCTTAAGAATCTTGTTCCTGTAACTATTGGAAATATCATCGGCGGAAGCGGATTCGTAGGAATGATGTACTGGTTGATACATAGAAAATGATCTAAGGAGCATCGAAGAATTCAGATGAACAGAGAGTACATGAAAGAAATCGAAATCAATGAAATAGAAGGATTTCGCATAGGTAATTCACAGGATAAGGAGGGCGGTACAGGTTGTACCGCCATTTTGTGTGATGAGGGCGCTGCAGCCGGAGTCGATGTACGCGGCGGCGGCCCTGCTACAAGAGAAACTGATCTTCTGGATCCTGTGAAAATGGTCGATAAAGTCCATGCCGTTTTACTTTCGGGAGGCAGTGCTTACGGGCTTGATGCTGCGACGGGAGTCATGAAGTATCTGGAGGAGAAGAATATAGGATTTGATGTGGGCATTGGAAAAGTTCCGATAGTCCCTGCGGCGTGCTTGTTCGATCTGGTTTCCGGAGATCCAAAGTGCAGACCTGATGCTGGCATGGGATATGAAGCTTGTAAGGCCTCTGAAAAGGAAAGGGTTGAGCAAGGAAATTTCGGTGCAGGTACAGGTGCCACTATCGGCAAGTTCTTAGGGCTTGAACGCCTTATGAAAGGCGGACTTGGTACATGCGCAGTACAGATAGGCGATTTGAAGGTTGGCGCTGTTGTTGCCGTGAACTGTCTCGGCGATGTGTATGATATTGATACAGGTAAGCAGATGGCAGGTATATTGACAGAAGATAAATCAGCACTTGCCAATACACGTGAGATCATGTGGAGTTCCATCGAACAGCCTAAAAATGTGTTTGAGGGCAACACCACTATAGGATGCATCATCACCAATGCTAAATTGACTAAATCTCAGTGCAGCAAGATGGCGTCTATGGCGCATAACGGATATGCTTTAGCCATCAAGCCGGTACATACTTCGGCGGACGGAGACACTATATTTTATCTTGCAAAAGGCGATGTAGATGTAAATCCCGACGCTCTCGGTGATCTTGGAGCCTACGTGATGGCTAAGGCTATAGGTGAAGGTGTAAAGAATGCAGTATCTGCATATGGTTTCAAAGCCATGTGCGATCTTTGATATATAATTTTGATAATAAGGTGATAACTATGAAGAGAATAGCAATCATTGACGGAAACAGTTTGATAAACAGAGCTTACTATGCCATGAGAAACCCTATGATAACTAAAGAAGGGGTATTTACTCAAGGTATATTCGGTTTTCTCAATATGCTGGAAAAGATCCGTAAGGATTACGAACCTGAATACATGGCAATAGCTTATGACTTAAAAGCGCCGACATTCAGACATAAGGAATACAACGAATACAAGGCGGGCAGGAAGAAGATGCCGCCTGAACTTGCTATGCAGATACCGCTTTTAAAGGATGTACTTCGTGCTATGAATATCAAACAGCTGGAGATAGAAGGCTTCGAAGCTGACGATATCATCGGAACCGTAGCGAAAGAAGCGGAAGCTGCAGGACTTGAGCCTTATATTATCACAGGCGATAAGGATGAACTGCAGCTGGCTACAGATGTTACGAAGATCATATTCACAAAGAAGGGTGTATCCGAGTTCGATATATATGATAAGCAGGCTATGATCGACAAATACGGATTGACACCTGACCAATTTATCGATCTCAAAGGCCTTATGGGCGATAAGTCAGACAACATACCGGGAATACCGGGAGTAGGGGAAAAAGGTGCTACTAAGCTTCTGCTGGAGTACGGCAGTATAGAAAACATAATAGCTAACGTTGACAGCTTGAAGCCTGCAGGTATCAAGGCGAAGGTAGAAGAACATGCGCAGCTAGCAATGATGAGCAAGAGACTTGCTACTATTTTTACAGATGTTCCTATAGAAATCGATCTTGATGAGATGCGTCTTACTGAACCTGATTATGATGAACTGATCAAGTTGTATAAAAAGCTGGAATTCAATAAATTCCTCAAAAAGCTTAATGTGAGTGATAATATTGATGATTTTGAAGATAATGCCGGATCTGAGATCGTTTTAGCTGATGCAGATTCTTTTGAGAAAGTCCTTATTGATTCAGATGATAAGCTTTCATCACTGACTATTTCAGGCGAGTTGATCATAAAAGTATTCGGAGATAATAATCATCTGGCCAAACCGGTGATCGAGGGCATAGCTGTCATAAATGATAATAAATATTATTATTTTGATTACCAAAAGTTAAGCGGATTTGCCGGTTGGCTGGCTTCACAGGATATAACATTGGCAGGGCATGATGTGAAGCGTGATGTATATATGCTCATGTGTGTCGGTGCTGTTACAGACCGTGTATCTTACGATACTGCCATAGCTCAGTATGTACTGGACTCAGGAAGAAGTAATTACAGTCTTTCTGCACTATCTAATGAATATCTTCACATGTCAGTTGAAGAAGAAGCTGATTTCATGGCTTCTAACGGACAAGTAGATTTATTTACGGACAATACGAAGATGTTCATGGATTATGGTTTCAAAGTATGCTTTGCTGTATTGAATCTGATGCCTTTGCAGAAGAAGAATCTTTCAGATGAAGATCTGGAAAAGATTTTCTATGAAGTTGAGCTTCCTCTCGTAAAAGTTATGGCTGGCATGGAGAAGGAAGGCTTCAAGGTAGATAAAGAAGAACTTATCTCCTTCGGTGAAATGCTTTCATCCGAGATCGATGGACTTACCGCAAAGATCTACGAAGCGGCAGGCGAGACTTTTAACATCAATTCTCCTGTTCAGCTGGGAGAAGTATTATTTGAAAAGCTTGAACTTCCTGCCGGCAAAAAGACGAAGAGAGGGTATTCTACCAGTGCTGAAGTTCTTGAAAAGATAAAAGATAAACATCCTATAGTGGCAGATGTTCTTGAGTACAGGACTTTGACCAAGCTTAAGAGCACATATATCGATGGATTATTGCCTCTGATAGCTTCAGACGGTAAGGTTCATGCTCACTTCCAGCAGACTGTTACAACTACGGGCAGACTCAGCTGTACGGAGCCTAACCTTCAGAACATACCTATAAGACAAGAACTTGGAAGAAAGCTCCGTAAAGCATTTGTTCCTGAGAGTGGATCATGTCTGCTTACAGGAGCCGACTATTCGCAGATCGAATTGAGAGTGCTTGCTCATATGGCAGGTGACGATGTCCTTATCGAAGCTTTCAACAATGGAGAAGATATCCATAGAGCGACTGCTTCAAATGTACTGGGAGTACCTGAAGATGAGATAACTGTCGAAGAAAGAAGCAGAGCCAAGGCTGTCAACTTCGGAGTTATTTACGGAATGAGCGCTTTCGGCCTCAGTACAGAGTTAAATATAACGAGAAAAGAAGCAGACGATTATATAAAAGCATACTTTGCGAAGCATACGGCTGTGAAATCTTTTATGGACGAACAAGTGAGCTTTTGCAAAGACAACGGATATGTCACTACTGTTATGGGCAGAAAGAGATATATCAAGGAAATCATGGCAACTGCATATATGGTAAGACAGGTGGGTGAAAGACTTGCCATGAACACTCCGATACAGGGAAGTGCTGCCGATATCATAAAGATCGCTATGGTGAAAGTATATGATGCTATTAAGGAACAGGGACTTAAGTCGAGACTTATCCTGCAGGTCCATGATGAATTGATCATCAATACTTATGAGGACGAGAAAGACGCAGTGGCTAAGCTGCTCGTTGAAAATATGGAGTCGGCTTATGACCTTGCAGTTAAATTAAAGGCAGACCTCAACGTAGGAGATAACTGGTACGAATTGAAATAGGAGTACGTGATGGATAATAAAGTAAGAGTAGTTGGGCTTACCGGGGGTATAGGTACCGGTAAGTCTACTGCTGCAGAATATTTGAAGAAAAAAGGTTTCGCGCATATCGATGCCGATCAGATAGGACGAGATATAACTGCTGACGGCAGTCCTATGCTTCCTGTACTTGACGGCATTTTCGGACCGACAGGAGAATATGGGGTCGAAGGTTTTGATATTTTAAGAGAGGACGGCAGTCTGGATCGTAAGGCTTTAGCATCTATAGTATTTACCGACATGAATAAGAAACTGAAGCTGGATGAAGTGATGTTCAAAGCTATCATAGCTGAAACGAAGCGTCTTGTAGAGGTTTATTCAGAAGACGATCCTGTCGGCATATTGATCGATGCTCCGTTGCTTTTTGAAGCAGGGCTTGATAAAGAGTGCGACCTTGTACTGCTGATAGTTGCAGATATGGATGTGAGGATACATAGAGTCTGTGCCCGTGACGGCGCGACAGAGCAGGAAGTCAGAAACAGGATAAACAGCCAGATGAGCGATGAAGAAAAGATATCAAGATCACATGTAGTGGTAGATAATTCAGGCAGCCTTGAAGAACTGGAAAAACAGCTCGAAGAATTCCTCTCTAAATTTTCAAAAAATTCTTGACAATACTTTAGCGCAGTGATATATTAAGGTCAAGAAAGGAGAGGGGCTGAAAAGCTCAGAGAATTTCGATAAAATAGATAAACTTATATTCAAAGAAGATGTAAGGCAAGAAAGGGAGTGATTCCACCAGAAGTGTATAGAGAAGAACAAAGATAATACCAGTTGCTGGAGTTAGATCACCGGAAGAAGTGGTGATAAGGACTGATCCAATAGCAAAGGGAAAACTTCAAAAGACTGCTGGACATGAACTAAAGCAGCATGAGGCTGCAGATGAATGAACATTAACGAGAAAGTTCGGAAGAGTCAACGGTCGGAAGATGGGAGCTTTGCAAACAAGAATACTACAAAAGGATCGGAGCGCAAGCAACTGGTATTATTATTTTTATTTTTTTGCATTTTATAAAATAATTTGTTGACAAAATGGGTATAAATCCGTATTATAGAGTGGTACGGTTCGCCACGACATATGATATGCGGCCTTGGCGGAATAGGCAGACGCGCACGTTTGAGGGGCGTGTGGGAGACCGTGCCGGTTCAAGTCCGGCAGGCCGCACCACAGAAAAGACGAAGATTCATCTTCGTCTTTTTTTATTACACAAAAGTATATTTATTCTAATTTGTTGAAATACAATAGGTTTAGGTTTATAATATATGATTATGTATAAAGGGGAAACAGGAGGAAAACATGCTTTCAAAGTTTAGCGTTAAGAAGCCGTTTACTATCTTAGTTGCAGTAGTGATAATACTTGTGTTCGGGGTCATTTCTTTTATTAAGATGACACCTGATTTATTCCCAAGTATCAACACTCCGTTTGCTATAGTTATGACTACTTACCCGGGCGCCAGTCCTGAAGAAGCTGAAGTTGAGATAACTGAGCCTATGGAGCAGCAGCTCGCTACTCTGCCTAATATCAAAAATGTCACATCGATCTCAGGTGCCAACTATTCTATAGTTTCACTTGAATTCACAGATGATGTAAACATGGATGCCATATCCGTCGATATAAGGGATAAGATAGATCAGATAGAAGGGTATTTGCCTGAAATGGCAGGTACACCGCTTGTAATGAAGATAAACCTTGATATGGTGCCTGTTGTTACTGCTGCCATCGGTATGGAAGGCAAGTCAGTAGGAGAGGTATCTCAGTTCATGAAAGAAAACCTGGAGAATCCGCTGGAAGGTATAGAAGGTGTTGCTTCTATGTCTACCATGGGGCTCGTTACAGATAATATACAGGTAGTTCTTTCTCAGGATAAGATAGATGAGATAAATGATAAAGTCGCTGCATCCATCAACGCACAGATGAATTCAGCGGAAAGCCAGATTAAGAGCGGTATAAATAAAGCTAATGATTCTAAGGACCAGGTATCTGACGGCAAAACTCAGATCAAGGACGGATATAATTCCGGCTATGATCAGCTGATAGCTGCCAAAACCCAGATGGAGGAAAATAAAAAGAAGGCTGAAGAAGGGCTCGAAGCTTTGAAACAGTTCGATCCTAAGTTGGAATCAAAAGAAGCCAAGGAGCTTGAAGCTGCCATAAAGGCATTAGATGATGGGATCAAAGAAATCGATAAGCAGATAGAAAACCTGTCATTTACTTTAAGTACTCAATATTCTGATCTGAATGCTGCAGAAAGTACGATCACATCTACTGTAAATCAGCTTCAGCAAGCTCTGTCTGAAGTACAAAGCTCAAAGGAAGCTGCACTGGCAAGTGCTGATATGACAGGTGTTCTGACAATGAACAACGTTTCGGCTATATTAAGTGCACAGAATTTCTCTATGCCTGCAGGATATGTTACTGACGGAGAAGCTGAGATCCTGGTAAGTGTAGGCGATAAGATAAAAGATAAAAATGAACTTGAAAACCTTATCCTCATGGATCTTGGGATAGACGGGATAGAACCGATAAGACTCAACGACATAGCTACTGTTACTTACAGCAATATGGCGGGCGATACTTACGCCAAGATAAACGGCAATAACGGTGTACTGGTCAGCTTTACGAAGCAGTCAAGTTATGCTACTGCAGTAGTTTCGGATAATATCGCTGAGAAATTCGAGGCACTTGAATCTCAATATGATGAATTGGAATTCACTATGCTCTCTGACCAGGGAGAATATATCCACATAGTTATAAATTCTGTTTTACAGAATCTGCTGCTGGGAGCTATATTTGCGATCCTTATATTATTCTTATTCTTAAGAGATATAAGGCCTACGGCGATAACTGCTATCAGCATTCCTGTAAGTGTGATCTTTGCAATAGTACTTATGTACTTCTCAGGCGTAACGCTCAACATGATATCCCTTTCAGGTCTGGCCATAGGTGTCGGAATGCTTGTGGATAACTCGATAGTTGTTATCGAGAATATTTACAGATTAAGATCTCTGGGTTACAGCAAGATACAGTCTGCTGTTTCGGGAGCGATCCAAGTTTCAGGTGCCATTACAGCATCTACATTGACTACGATCTGCGTATTCGTACCTATCGTTTTCGTCGATGGCATGACTAAGACATTGTTTGTCGACCTAGCTCTTACAGTAGCATATTCATTGCTTGCCAGCCTTATTATTGCGCTTACCTTAGTTCCTGCTATGGCAAAAGGCTTGCTGAAAAAAGTGCCTGAAAAGGCTATGCTCAGCCAGGATGGCAAGTTTATAAAAAAATACAGAAGTATTACTGAATGGAGTTTAAATCATAAGAAAATTGTGGTCATCGGAGCTGTTGTGCTGCTCTTTGCATCAAGCGGGATAGCTCTAATGAGAGGATTTATATTCATGCCGTCTATGAGTACGCCTCAAGTTTCTGCAACTATTCAGATGCCTGAAGACAGTACTTTTGAAGAGACTACTGAAGTGACAGATATAATAGCTGATGAGGCGTCAAAAGTAGATGGAGTTGAAACTGTAGGTGCTATGATGTCCAGCAATATGATGAGCATGCTGGGAATGTCAGGTGGTGAGCAAGATACGACTTCCACGATGCTGTATATAGTTCTCGATGAGAAAAAGGCAGAGAATGGCAAGCTGATAGCTAAGAAAATGGAGAAACTCGGTGAAAAGTACAACTGCGAGATCGTAACATCGGCAGATATGGATATGTCTGCGATGATGGGAGGCGCAGGTGTAGTCATAAATCTTTACGGTGATGATCTTGACTCGCTAAGAGAAACAGGTGTTGCGATAGAACGTCAGCTCAACGATATGGGAGTATTTGAAGAAGTTTCCGATATCAATGAAGAAAGTACGGAAGAACTCAAGATAGTGGTAAATAAGAATCTTGCCATGAAGGAAGGTTTGACTGTAGCGCAAGTATTCCAGCAGGTTTCTGAAAAGCTCACTAAGGAATCAACATCAACAAGCTTAAAAGAAGAGGGTGCTTCTGTTGATGTAGTGATCGAAAACAGTTCATCGGGAATGACTAAAGATGAATTGGAAGATTTCAAACTTACCGTTACAAAGAAAGATGGCGGCAAGGAGTATGTAAGCTTGACCTCTGTTGCAGATATTGAGACAGATGCGTCGCTCAACATGATAAACCATGACAACCAGAAAAGAGCTCTTCAGGTCACTGCTACATTGAAGGACGGAGAAAACATAACTCATGTAACTTCTGATGTGAAAAAGATGATCGAAGATAAGGAACTTGTTCCGGATGATGTAACGCTGGAATACGGCGGAGAAAATGAAGACATAATGGAAGCCATGAAGCAGATGCTGCTTATGCTCCTTGTTGGATTCATCCTGGTTTATCTTATCATGGTAGCGCAGTTCCAGTCACTCAGATCGCCGTTCATCATCATATTCTCCATACCGCTGGCATTTACGGGAGGTATGTTGGCACTCATAATATGCGGAATGGAAGTAAGCGTGATCGCTATGATGGGATTCGTGATGCTGATGGGTATCGTAGTAAATAATGCCATCGTATTGGTTGACTGTATAAACAGATTCAGGCTTGAAGGTATGGCCATGGATGAAGCCATCATTACAGCAGGAGCTGTCAGAATGCGTCCTGTACTTATGACGGCTACAACGACTATACTCGGCCTCATACCACTTGCAATAGGTATCGGTACAGGCGCCGAAATGGTTCAGCCTGTAGCTATTGTCAGCATCGGCGGACTGCTTTATGCCACTATAACTACATTGGTAGTTATACCGATAATGTATAAGATTTTCGCCAATAAACACATGGAGAAAATAAAAGAAGAAGAACTTGAAATCATAACGGTATGATGATATAATTGTACCGTTACGCCGGCGTGATGGAATTGGCAGACGTGCGGGACTCAAAATCCCGTGGTGGCAACACCGTATGGGTTCGACCCCCATCGCCGGCACCATTTTAATAATCAAAGAAGCTAAAACAACAACAATTTTACTCGAATAGGAGGAGTAGTAAATGGGCGGACAGTTATCAATGATTTTACCTTTAATTATTCTGTTATTAGTAATGTACTTCTTACTGATCAGACCTCAGAAGAAGAGAGAAAAAGAAGTAAACGCTATGAGAAGCGGAGTACAGGTAGGAGATGAAATCATCACTATCGGCGGAATCTGCGGTAAGATCGTTAAGACTAAGGAAGAATCACTGGTTATCCAGGTGGGAGCAGACAAAGTTAAGTTTGAAATCATGAGATGGGCAGTTTCAAAGGTTGTAGAAGAAGGTAAGAGACCTGCTAACGGCAAGCCTGATTATGATGCTGAAGATGAAGAAGTTGAAGTAAAGAAGGCTAAGCCTAAGAGAATGAAGAAGGCTGCTCCTGTTGAAGAACCTGTTGTAGAAGAAGTTGCTGAAGAAGCTGCAGTAGTTGAAGAGGCTGCAGAAGCTGAAGAAAAATAAGAATACTTATTGATATCGAAGAGATGGGAAACCATCTCTTTTTTTATCTTATTAAACCTGCTGTTATATATGCCATGGCAGAAAATATAATATAACGGAGGTGATAAAACTATGATGGTAATAAAAAGAACAATAAAAATACAGATACTGGGACTTATTGCATTCACTCTTTTAAGTGTGATATCTGCACTTATTTTTATGTTCACTCCTTTAAAGGAAGCGTGGTATCATGCCGCGATAATAGCAGCAATGACATTATCTTGCATATTTGTCGGGATACTTGAAGGCAACGCTGTAGGCAGGAGGGGATTGTTAAGCGGCATTGCAGCTTCGATCTTGTTGATATTCTTGATTTTAGTCATTGTTAATTTGGTATTTGGCAGTGGATTTAAGCCTGAAAATAATGATATTTTCTTAACGATTCCTTTGATAGCGGGAGGTATCGGCGGAGTGGTCGGAACTAATATGGATAAATCCTCATAAATCACCAAAAATCAATGGATTTGCCCTTGTTTAAGAGCCCGAAAAGTTGTAAAATGTTATAGTATGATTAAATGGATTTTTTATTGCCTAATTTCATATAGTTCTAACTTGGAGGGTTCATATGAATCATAATTTAAAGAAAGTATTAGCAGTATTAGTTGTAATCATTATCGCCGTTGGCTGGTATCTGACTATTTTTGGTGCAGGTCCGCTTGCGCCTATCAAAGACAGGATGAAACTTGGTCTTGATATCAAGGGCGGTGTTTATGTTGTTATGGAAGCGAAGACCGATCTTGAGGGGGACGAGCTTCGTGATGCTATGGAGCAGACTCAGGCTGTCATCGAAGAGAGAGTAAACCAGATGGGTCTTGCTGAACCGGTAGTTACTATCGAAGGCGAAAAGAGAATAAGAGTAGAACTTCCGGGAGCTGAAGATGCTCAGGAAGCTATCAATCAAATCGGTACTACAGCGCAGCTTCAGTTCGCATTGGCTGACGGAACTATAGTACTAGACGGAAGCAATGTCAAAAACGCTGAGGCGGCTATGGATAATGAGTCAGCGGGTTATGCTGTAGATCTGCAGTTTGACGGAGATGGAGCTGATCTCTTCCATGAAGCTACAGCTACTGCTTACAGCGGTTCAGTCACATCAGCTATCGAAGGTGTGGATAACAGAGCTATAATGATCATCCTCGACGGACAGATCATATCTGCACCTGTAGTAAACGAACCTATCAGCGGTGGCAGATGTACTATTTCAGGAAGCTTCACACAGGAAGAAGCGACTAATCTGGCAGCACTGATCGAAGGCGGTGCACTTCCTCTGGAATTGGAAGAAATCAATTCATCAGTTCAGTCAGCGAAGATAGGGTATAACGCTCTTGAAATGAGCGTATATGCAGGTATCATCGGTCTCGTACTCGTGATCCTGCTCATGGTAATTGCATACAGAGGTCTTGGTGTTATTGCTAGTGTAGCATTGTTATTCTATGTACTTATCGTTATCAACATCATGGGATTCGCAGGAAGCGTTCTCACGCTTCCGGGAATAGCAGGCTTCATACTTTCAGTAGGTATGGCTGTAGATGCTAACGTAGTTATATTCTCAAGGATCAGAGAAGAAATCACTGCGGGCAAGACAGTACGAGTAGCATCACAGCAAGGTTTCAAGCGAGCTATGAGTACAGTAATCGACTCTCAGGTAACTACTTTGATAGCCGCTGTCATCCTCTATGAGATCGGTACAAGTGCCGTTAAGGGATTCGCATGGACATTCATGATAGGTATCGTTGTCAGCATCTTTACTGCCGTTGCAGTTACTCAGCTTTATGTGAACCTCTTTGCTAACAGCAGAAAACATGCTAAGAAATCTTTCTTTGGAATCAAGAAGGACGGCAAAGCTTCTTTCCAGTTTGAAAATGAAATCCACTTCATGAAGCATAGAAAAGTATTTTATATCATTTCTATTGCGATACTCGTTATAGGTCTGGCATTCGGTGTAGTAAGAGGTCTTAACTACGGTATCGATTTCACAGGCGGTACCATGATCCAGATGGATATGGGTGAAAAAGTTGATATTGCTGATGTTAAGAAGGCGTTGAAAGAATACAAACTCGACCCTGAAATCATTTACTCAGGTGCTGATAATGAACAGATAGTGATCAGAACGATCAAGGCACTCGATAGTAATGAGAGACATGAAATAGTCCATACTATAAACCATGAGTTCGGAACTACAGATGAAGATGTAGTTGCGGAAGAATTGTTCGGACCTTCAGTAGGTAAGGAACTCAGAAATAATGCGATATTGGCAATTATAATTGCATCAATATGTATGCTCGTATATATAAGATTCAGATTCTCACAGTGGAAGTTCGGCGGTGCAGCACTTCTGGGCGTACTTCATGACGTACTGATCGTTATATCATTCTATGCGATCTTCAATATCACTGTAAACAATCCGTTCATTGCAGGTATCCTGACTGTAGTCGGATATTCCATAAATGACACTATCGTAATATTTGACAGAATACGTGAAAACATCAAGTATATGAGAAAGGGAAATACTGAAGAGATGATCGATACAAGTATCACACAGACTCTTGGCAGATCATTGATGACATCAGTTACTACTCTGATCGTAATGGTTCCTCTTCTCATCATGGCAGGAGATGCTATAAGAGAATTCGTACTGCCGCTGATGGTCGGTATCATTGCCGGAGCATATTCATCTATCTGTGTATGTTCTCCTCTGTACTTTGAATTCAGCAAGCACAGCAATCTGTCAAAGTATGAAAAGCAGCAGAGGAAACATAAGAAAAAGAATCCTTATCAGGGTATAAAAAAAGAAAAGAAAGACAAAGACAATAAATAGTAAATCAAACCAACTTTAGACGAAGGACGAACTATACGTTATGAAGAAAAAAAGTGAGTTTTTAAATTCAATACTGGAAATCAATCCTAATTATGATATAGAGCTCATAGGCAAGGCATATGATATTGCCGCTGAAATGCACAGGAATCAGCTCAGAAAATCAGGGGAGCCGTATTTGATACATCCCCTGAATGTAGCTGAAATACTGGCTGATCTTGGCATGGATGAAGAAACTATCGTAGCCGGTATACTTCATGACGTGGTTGAAGATACCCCGTATACCAACGAGGAATTAAGAAACGATTTCGGTGCGGAAGTAGAACTTCTTGTAGACGGTGTTACAAAACTGGGCTCCCTTAAATTCGAGAGTAAAGAAGAACGTCAGGCAGAAAACCTGAGAAAAATGTTTCTTGCAATGTCAAAGGACATAAGAGTACTGATAATCAAATTATCAGACAGACTTCACAATTTGAGGACTATAAACTATATGTCTCATGACAAGATCATAGAAAAGTGCAGAGAAACACTTGATATCTATGCTCCATTGGCAGCAAGACTTGGTATCTATGCAATGAAGATGGAACTGGAAGACATCGCACTGAAGTTTCTGGAGCCTGAAGCTTACTATGATCTTGCCGAGCAAGTAAGCGAAAGAAAAGGACAGAGAGAGGATGCTATAAACCATGTAGTTGAGCAGATAGAAGGCACCCTCAAAGAGATAGATATCAAACATGAGATCTACGGCAGATCGAAACATTTTTACAGCATCTATAAGAAGATGAAGTATCAGCATAAGAATATCGATGAAATATTCGATCTTATGGCTGTCAGGATCATCGTTGAATCTGTAAGAGACTGTTACGCAGTTTTAGGCCTCGTTCATACTTTGTGGAAGCCTATACCGGGCAGATTCAAGGATTATATAGCTATGCCGAAGCCCAACATGTATCAGTCGCTTCATACGACAGTAATAGGTGACAGCGGTAAGCCGTTTGAGATCCAGATCAGAACGTATGAAATGCACAGGATCGCAGAATATGGTATCGCTGCGCATTGGAAATACAAGGAAGGCATTACTGCAGATAAAGAAGAAGTGAAGCTTTCCTGGCTCAGACAAGCACTTGAATGGCAAAAAGATGTTAAAGATCCTAAGGAATTCATGGAATCTCTCAAGATGGATCTTTTCTCAAGCCAGGTATTCGTATTTACGCCTCAGGGAGATGTTATCGAACTTCCTGCAGGAGCAACACCGCTGGATTTCGCATTCAAGATCCACTCTGATGTAGGATGCAAGTGCGTAGGCGCTAAGGTCAACGGCAAGATGGTCACTATAGACCATACCCTTGAAAACGGTAACATCATCGAGATCGTTACTTCGCCTAATGCAGCAGGTCCAAGCATCGACTGGCTGAAGATCGCCAAGAGCAGTTCTGCCAGAAATAAGATAAGACAGTGGCTCAAGAAAGAAAACAAGACTGATACTATCGACAAGGGTAAGGATCAGATCGACAGATATATCCGTAAAAAAGGATACGACCCTCGAGTTTTACTGAAAAATAATTATGTTAACAAAGCGGTCAAGGAGATGGGCTTCAAGAATAGTGATGAGCTTTACAACCAGCTCAGCTACGGAGGTACCATCCAGACCAAGCTTGTAAATCTGCTTCTCAGCTATGATGCCGATGCGAAGGCAGCGGTGGAAGCAGAAAAAGAAAGAAGTCTTCTTGATAATCTCAATGAAATAAGCGAGAAGGCACAAAAGAGAAATCAACAGAAGAAAAAACAGGAAGATAATTCGGGTGTTATAGTTGAAGGTCTCGACAATCTGATGATAAGGATGTCAGGATGCTGTAATCCTGTACCTGGAGATGAGATCATAGGGTTCATCACTAAAGGACGAGGCATATCAGTACATCGTAAAGATTGCGACAACCTTAAGAATCTTCCTGAAAAAGATAAGGGCAGATGTATAGCGGTATCTTGGGATCCTGAATTGTTGGACAAGTCATTCAATGCTGAGATCACATTGACGGCAAAGGATCAGAAGGGCCTGTTTTCTAACATATCAAAAGTATGTGAAGACATGGATGTGAACATCCTCGGCCTCAATGCCAGAGCTGATAAGAATGAAAATGTCAATATTACTCTGACACTTTCCATAAAGGACAGATCTCAGATCGAAAAGATGTGCAGATCATTCAAGAGTATACCGGGGATCCTGGAGGCATACAGAAGCAGAGCTTAAGAACAAAGAATACCACATAAAAGAGGCAGCTATATGAGAGCAGTAGTACAGAGAGTTAAGAAAAGCAGCGTAACAGTATATGATAAGATCACCGGTAAGATAGGACAAGGCCTTATGGTCTTGATAGGTGTAGAAGACGGTGACAGCGAAAAAGATGCCGATTATATCGCCGATAAAGTTTGCAGTCTCAGGATATTCGAAGACGAGCAGGGAAAGATGAATCTGAGCGTAGAGGATATAGGCGGTGAAGTACTGGCAGTATCTCAATTCACACTGCTTGCAGATGCCAGAAAAGGCAGAAGACCAAGCTTTACTAAAGCCGCTGCACCTGATGAAGCTAATGCTCTTTACAGAAAAGTTATCGATAAGATCGAATCAAGAAACATCAATGTCGAAGAAGGTGTGTTCCAGGCTGAAATGATGGTGGAAATACACAATGACGGTCCTGTTACAATATTACTCGACAGCAACAAGATGTTTTGATTATAAATTCATTAAGGAGAATGACTTATGAAAATCACTAATCTCCCAAGCGGAGCGCTGCAGGTAAATACTTATCTGGCAGTAGACGAAGAAACTAATAAGGGGTTTATCGTCGATCCCGGCGGATATAATCCTGTGCTTACTAAGAAAGTCAAGGAAGAAAATATAGATATCGAGTATATCATCCTCACACACGGACATTCAGATCATATCTGCGGTGCCAATGAACATAAGGCTGATTTCGAAGGATGCAAGATCGTCGCTTGTGCCGAAGAAGAAGAAATGCTCCATGACATCAGATGGAATTGCAGTGCAGATTTCGGCATGCCGTATACTGTAGATGCTGATATATATGTTAACGACGGTGATGAGCTGCAGGTAGGATCTGTTGAGTTGAAATTCTTCCATACACCGGGACATACACCGGGCGGTATGTGCATATATGCAGAGAAAGAACATGTGCTGTTCAGCGGCGACACTCTTTTCAGACAGTCTATCGGAAGAACTGATTTCAAGGGTGGATCCTTCACTCAGATCAAGGACTCTATACACAGCAAGCTGTTTGTACTGCCTGATGAAACTTATGTGCTGCCGGGTCACATGGGTCCTACAGAAATAAGTTTTGAAAAGAGGAATAATCCATTTGTATAAATTCATCATCGAAGGTATAGAAAATACAAATCAATATGAAGAGCTGATAAAAGTTTTTCTTACTCAGGAAGAATACGTGCTGATCAGCAGAGATGATATGCAAAACGCAGAGCTTCAGAACGAAGAGCAAAACGCCCAGCCTCATTTTTTTGAGGAGTTTTGCTTCGAAGGAGATAAGGACAAGCTGAAGAGAGAAATCTATCGATTTCTTGAAAAGGAAACCGGCAAATCTCCCAAGTGGGGTATCCTCACCGGGATAAGACCGGTCAAGCTGGCAGGAGAAATGACTGATCAGCTTGGTGGAGACGAAGCTTTAAAGAAGCTTGATGATGAGTATTTGCTTCATCCCGAAAAGAGCAGACTGATAACAAATATCCTCGATTATCAGAGAAAATTGCTGGGAAAACCTGAGAAAGATAGTTTGAGCATTTATCTCGGCATTCCGTTTTGCCCTACAAGATGTCTTTACTGCTCATTCACTTCAAATCAAGTGAAAAAGCCTGAGATAGATCGCTACCTGGAAGCTTTACATAAGGAGATAGAGTATTGCGGAGCGAAGATGGCACAGAGAAATGATGCGCCTGAATCCCTTTACATAGGAGGAGGTACGCCTACTACTCTTAATGAAGTTCAGCTGGAAGGATTACTTAAAAAGATCAGTGAGTGTTTTGACCTCAGCAGGCTTAAGGAATTCACTGTTGAAGCCGGAAGACCTGACACTATCACACCTGAAAAGCTCGAAGTCATGAAGCGTTACGGTGTGGACAGGATAAGCATCAATCCTCAGTCCATGAAACAGCATACATTGGAGCTTATAGGCAGAGCACATACTGTAGACCAGACGCTTGAGGCATTCAAGATGGCAAGGGATGCAGGGTTTGACTGTATCAACGCAGATCTTATCGCAGGTCTGCCTGAGGAAGGTCTTGATGATTTCAAAAGCAGCGTAGATACTATGATAGATTTAGGGGCAGAGAACATCACTGTCCATACGCTGGCTGTGAAGAGGGCCTCAAGACTTAAGGAACTTGATGCAGAATTCAATTACCGCAGAGAAGACTTGAGAGAAGAGATGCTGACATATGCTCACGAAGCTCTCGGCAAGGCAGGATATGAACCGTATTATCTTTACAGGCAGAAGCATACGTCCGGCAATACAGAAAATATCGGTTTCTGTAAGAGAGACCTCATATCGGCCTACAATGTAAGGATAATGGAAGAAGCCCAGTCAATACTTGCTCTCGGAGCGGGAGGCATCAGCAAGGTTTATTATCCTGATGAAAACAGACTTGAAAGAGTCGCAAACGTATCGAATTACGAAATATATATAGACAGGATCGATGAAATGATCCTAAGAAAAGAAAATAATTTTTGGAGGTAAATATGTTAACTAACGCACCTAAAGGAACAAAAGACATGCTGCCTGAACAGGCGTACAAATGGCACTACGTAGAAAAGGCTTTCGCAGATATCTGCAGAAGATACGGTTTTGAAGAAATCAGAACACCGGTTTTCGAGCATACTGAACTTTTCCAGAGAGGAGTTGGTGACACTACTGACATCGTTCAGAAGGAAATGTATACTTTCAAAGATTTCGCAGGCAGAAGCATCACTCTAAAGCCTGAAGGAACTTCACCTGTAGTAAGAGCATTCGCTGAACATAAGCTGTTCGCAGGAGTACAGCCAAATAAGTTCTATTACAATATCCCTTGCTTCAGATATGAGAAGCCTCAGTCAGGAAGACTCAGAGAATTCCACCAGTTCGGTATCGAAACATTCGGAACTATGGATATGATGGCTGACGCTGAAGTTATCGCACACGGTTATGACTTCCTCAACGAAATGGGGATCACTGACATCGAGCTGAGAATCAATTCAGTAGGATGTCCTAAGTGCAGACAGAAGCACAGAGAAGCGCTGAGAGAATTCCTCAAGCCTAAATATGATGAGCTTTGCGACACTTGTAAGGATAGATATGAAAGAAACCCACTCAGGATCATCGACTGCAAGTCACCTATCTGTCAGGAACTGGTTGCAGGCGCTCCTATGATGATAGATTATCTCTGTGATGAATGCAGCGAAGCATTCGACCAGCTGCAGGCTAATCTTGATGCTATGGGTATCGAGTATGTTGTGGATCCGGGAATCGTAAGAGGACTGGACTACTATACAAAGACTGCTTTTGAATTCGTAACTACTAAGATAGGTGCACAGGGAACTGTATGCGGCGGCGGAAGATACGATGGTCTCGTAGAAGAGATCGGCGGACCTTCAACACCGGGCGTTGGATATGGACTGGGTAAGGAAAGACTGCTGCTTACTATGGAAGCTTGCGGCGTAGAAATACCTGAGCCTGAAAAGACTGAAGTATTCATCGCAGTAATGGGTGAAGAAGCAAAGATGGCAGGTCTTAAGCTGATGGGAGAACTGAGAAGAGAAGGCGTTGCTGTACAGATGGATATCATGGGCAGAAACGTAAAGAATCAGTTCAAGTTTGCTAACAGGATCGGCGCTAAGAAAACAGTTGTTATCGGTGCTGATGAGCTTGCTAACAACAGCTTTGCTATCAAGGACATGGCAACTTCAGAACAGATAAACGTTCCTATGGAAGAAATCGTTGAAGTTCTGACAAAATAGATTAAATAACAGATTTAGGAGATACAAATGAGCGTTTATAAGAGAACCCACATGTGCGGGGAACTGAGAAAAGAGAACATCGGTGAAAGCGTTGTATTGAACGGCTGGATCCAGAAGAGAAGAAACTTAGGCGGTCTGATTTTCTGTGATGTCAGAGATAAGACAGGTATCACTCAGGTGGTATTCAATGACCAGATTCCTCAGGAATTGTTCAACAGAGCTGACAGACTGAGAAGCGAGTATGTGGTAGGTATCAAGGGTAAGGTAATGGAAAGAGAATCCAAGAATGCCGACCTGCTTACAGGAGATATCGAAGTGTTTGCAGATGATCTTATTATCTATTCAGAAGCAGATACTCCTCCTATCTATATCAAGGATGACGATAATGTAGATGATAACTTGAGACTGAAATACAGATACCTGGATCTGAGAAAGAAAAAGATGCAAGACAATCTGACTTTCAGACATAACCTGGCTAAACTGACACGTGACTATTTTGCAGAAAACGGATTTACGGAAGTGGAAACACCGGTACTTATCAAGTCAACTCCTGAAGGTGCCAGAGACTATCTTGTACCTAGTAGAGTCAACCAGGGCAGATTTTACGCTCTTCCGCAGTCACCACAGATGTTCAAACAGCTTCTGATGGTAGGCGGAACTGACAGATATGTACAGATCGTAAAGTGCTTCAGAGACGAAGACCTGAGAGCTGACAGACAGCCTGAATTCACTCAGATCGACTTGGAAATGTCATTTGTGGACGTTGATGACGTGATCGAGATCCAGGAAGGCTATCTTAAGAGAGTGTTCAAGGAAATGAAGGGTATCGATATCGAAACTCCATTCCCTAGGATCCCTTATGATGAAGCTATGAACAGATATGGTTCAGATAAGCCGGATACAAGAGTAGGATTCGAACTGAATGATATCACAGATATGGTGGCTGGCTGCGGATTCAAGGTGTTTACTGATGCCATCGTTGCAGGCGGCAGCGTTCGCGGTATCTGTATCACAGGAGCTGCAGAAAGCTATACTCGTAAGAAGATCGACAAACTGACAGAACAGGTAAAGAGCTACGGCGCTAAAGGCATGGTATGGATGAAGGTGGCTGAAAACGAAGTTACTTCATCTGTAAACAAGTTCTTCTCACCTGAAGAGCTTAAGGCTATTGCCGACAGAATGGAAGCTAAGGCCGGAGACCTTATCCTGATCATTTCAGATAGAAATAAAGTCGTTTATGACAGCTTGGGATTCCTGAGAAGACATATCGCTGATGAGCTTGGTCTTCTTGATGATGAACAGTATAACCTGTTATGGGTAACTGATTTCCCTCTGTTCGAACACGATGAAGAGACAGATACTTATCATGCTATGCACCATCCGTTCACATCACCTAGAGAAGAAGATGCAGACCTGCTGAAGACTGATCCTACTAAGGCTAAGGCTAAGGCATATGACATCGTTCTCAATGGTGTGGAACTCGGCGGCGGCAGCATCAGAATACATGACAGACATATGCAGGAAGATATGTTCAGAGCACTTGATATGAGTCAGGAAGACATAGATGAAAAATTCGGATTCCTGGTTGAAGCATTCAAGTACGGAACTCCTCCTCATGGCGGTCTGGCATATGGTCTTGACAGACTTGTGATGCTTCTCACAGGTGAAAAATCAATCAGAGAAGTTATCGCATTCCCTAAGAACCAGAATGCTCAGTGTATGGTAAGTGAAGCTCCGGGAGTTGTAGAAGAGGAACAGCTTGATGAACTTGGTATCAAGATCAAGGAGCAGGAATAAAAGCAATATATAAACAAAAGAAAAGGAAAATGATATCTAATGGAAATTTTTAAGAAATGGACTGAAATAAGTCTGATCAAAAGAATCATCGCAGGACTTATCGTTGGAGTGATCCTCGGAATGATCATACCTAAGGCTGCCATCATCGGTATCCTCGGAGATCTGTTCGTAGGAGCTCTTAAAGCTATAGCGCCGCTGCTGGTATTCTTCCTGGTAATGCATGCTCTCAGCAACAAACAGGATAGCGGCGAAAGCAACATGAAAACTGTTATCATCTTATACCTGGTGAGCACTTTCGCTGCAGCACTTACAGCTGTAGCTGCAAGTTTCTTGTTCCCATCAACACTGGTACTTCCTGCAGGAGCAGAAGGAACTGCACCTGAAGGAATAGCAGAAGTACTTAAGACACTGCTCATGAACGTAGTGGCTAACCCTGTATCATCACTTATGAACGCCAACTATATCGGTGTTCTGGCTTGGGCTGTTATTCTCGGTCTGGCACTTAGAAGAGCAAGTGAAAATACTATCGGAATGATCGGTGACGTAGCTGATGCTTTCTCAACTGCCATCAAGTGGGTGATAAACTTCGCACCTTTCGGCATCATGGGTCTGGTGTTCACAACTGTAGCAACAACAGGAGTGAAGGCACTGCTTGATTACGGACATATCATCCTCGTACTGGTAGCTTGTATGCTGGTTTCAGCGTTCATCATCAATCCGCTTATCGTATTTATAAATATTAGACAGAACCCCTATCCACTGGTACTCAAGTGTATCAAGGACAGCGGAATCACAGCGTTCTTCACAAGAAGTTCAGCTGCCAATATTCCTGTAAACATGAGACTTTGTGAAGACTTGGGTCTTGATGAAAAACAGTATTCAGTATCTATCCCTCTGGGAGCTACTATCAACATGGCAGGTGCAGCTATCACTATCACTGTAATGACACTGGCTGCTGTCAACACACTCGGTATCGAAGTTGACTTTGCTACAGCATTGCTGCTGAGCCTTATCGCATCTGTATCAGCATGCGGAGCTTCAGGTGTAGCAGGCGGTTCACTGCTGTTGATCCCTCTGGCTTGCAGCTTGTTCGGTATCTCTAACGATATCGCTATGCAGGTAGTAGGTGTTGGTTTTATTATCGGAGTTATCCAGGATTCATGTGAAACAGCGCTCAACTCATCATCAGACGCTATCTTCACAGCTACAGCTGAATTCAGAAAGTGGAAGAAGGAAGGACGTAAGATTGAGTGGTAAACCCGTAACATCTTACAATAAAATACGAAAAATAGGCATCTTCGGAGGTTCGTTCGATCCGGTACACTTGGGTCATACAGGACTTGCCGAAGATGCTATGAAGCAGGCAGGTCTTGATAAAGTCATATTCATACCTGCCAGGCTTCAGCCGTTCAAATTAGATAAAAAGCTGGCTTCGGGAGAAGACAGACTTGAAATGCTGAAGCTGGCGGCAGGAAACGCTGCAGGCTATGAAATTTCAACTTATGAACTTGATACAGAAGGTGTCTCATACTCTTATCTGACCATGCGTGCAATGAGAGAAAAATACGGTAATGAAGTGAAACTTTACTTCATTACGGGAACCGATGCCTTCCTCAAGATAGACAAATGGAAGAATGCAGAAGAACTGCTGACAGAATATTCTTATGTGATCGGAACAAGACCGGGATACAGACAAGATGAGTTAAAGTCTTATATAGAGAGTATCCGAGAAAAATACGGCACCGAGATCATAAATATAGACAATGTTCAAGTAGACGTATCTTCAACAGAGATCAGAGAAATGATAAGCAGGGGACAGAGTACTGCGGGGCTGATCTCCGCTGAAGTAGAAAGGTATATACGGAGCAATGGATTATACGAATGATTGTCAGGAAACGGCAAACTTCAACGATATCAAACAAATCATAATAGAATATATCGAAAAAAATCTTAATGAAAGAAGACTTAAACATACATACTCGGTAGTGAGGGAAGCTGTTAAACTTGCTGAACATTACGGTGCAGATGTGAAAAAGGCCGAATTGGCAGCTTTATTCCATGACATGTACAGAAGCACACCGGCAGCAGTACTGAATATGTATATAAGACAGCTAGGGTTACCTAAAAATGTTATGGACAACCCGAATCTTTCCCATGGAAAGATCGCAGCTGTCATAATGAAAAAGGATTACGGGATAGAAGACGAAGACATATTAAATGCCGTAGCCTATCATACAACGGGAAGAGCAGGAATGTCTCTCCTGGAAAAAGTGATATTTCTGGCTGATGCCATCGAGGAAGGACGTAAGTATCCTACCGTTGATGAGACCAGAAAGCTGGCATATGTCGACATAAATAAGGCATGTATCAGTTCTCTTGAGAGGACTGTTGAATATATCAAGGGGATAGGAGAATACCTTGATCCTGACACTATAAATGCTATCAATGATTTAAAGGAG
The DNA here is from genome assembly GCA_017416795.1 of Bacillota bacterium. Taxonomy (GTDB): domain Bacteria; phylum Bacillota; class Clostridia; order Peptostreptococcales; family Anaerovoracaceae; genus Lentihominibacter. The sequence continues at coordinate 58,094 of JAFQBD010000006.1, forward strand.
AACTTAAACGAATGATGGAACCTAAAGAACTGGCCTTAAAAGTAGCTAAGCTGCTTGATGACAAGAAGGCGCAAGATGTAACTGTTATAGACATCGGACTTAAAGCATCTTTTGCAGATTATTTCATCATTGCTTCAGGTGGAAGTGAAAGACAGATGAGTGCACTTGTTGACAATGTTGAAGATATGCTGGAACCTCTGGGAGTGTTCCCTAAGAGCATAGAAGGAAAACGCACATCAGGATGGACACTTATGGATTACGGTGACGTAGTTATAAATGTCATGACTGTAGATATGAGACAAAAATATAATCTTGAGAGAATTTGGGGCGATTGCGAGACCCTTGAAATCAATATGTAACGGAGGAGCAACATGTTAGAAAAGTACAATTTCAGTGAAATCGAAGCAAAGTGGCAAAAACATTGGGAAGAAACGAAGGCTTTCAAAGTAGTAGAAGATCCTGATAAGGAAAAATACTATGTTCTTGAAATGTTCCCATACCCATCAGGAAAACTCCATATGGGTCATGTAAGAAACTATTCAATAGGTGACGTTATCGCCAGATTCAAGAAGATGAAGGGATATAATGTACTTCATCCGATGGGCTATGACGCATTCGGACTTCCTGCAGAAAATGCTGCTATCAAGAATAATGTAGAACCTGCTGAATGGACATGGAGCAACATCGAAGAAATGAACAGACAGCTTCGTGAAATGGGCCTGTCTTATGACTGGGACAGAGAGGTTGCTACAGCTCATCCAAGCTACTATAAGTGGATGCAGTGGATCTTCATCCAGTTCTTCAAGAAGGGACTGGCTTACAAGAAAGAAAATCCTGTAAACTGGTGTCCAAGCTGTCAGACAGTACTTGCTAATGAACAGGTAGTAGACGGCTGCTGTGAAAGATGCGGAACTCTCGTAGGCAAGAAAAACCTGTCACAGTGGTATTTCAAGATCACTGATTATGCAGAAAGACTTCTGGATAATCTCGATACACTCGACGGATGGCCAAACAAAGTTAAGATCATGCAGAGAAACTGGATCGGTAAATCACACGGTGCAGAAGTAGAATTCAAAATCAAAGACAGAGATGAAACACTGACAGTATTCACAACTCGTGTAGATACTATCTTCGGTACTACATTCATGGTACTGGCTCCTGAATATCCTACAGTTCTCGATATGGTGGAAGGAACTGAATATGAAGCTCCTGTCAAGGAATACATAGACAGATGTGCTCATATGAATGAAATCGAAAGAACTTCAACTACTAACGAAAAAACAGGTGTATTCATCGGTCAGTATGCTGTGAATCCGTTCACCGGTAAGTCAATGCCTATCTATATCTCAGACTACGTACTGATGGGATATGGTACAGGTGCTGTAATGGGCGTACCTGCTCACGACCAGAGAGACTTCGAATTTGCCAAGAAATTCGATCTGGAAATCATACCTGTAATCGAGCCTGAAGATCCTGAGATCGATCTTAACGATCTGAAGGAAGCTTTCGCTGCTGAAGGTAAAGTTATCAATTCCGGAGAATTCAACGGTCTTGATAATGTTGATGCTATCCAGAAGGTTGCTGAAGCTGCTGAAGAAAGAGGCATCGGTAAGAAGACTATCAACTACAGACTTCGTGACTGGCTGATCTCAAGACAGAGATACTGGGGAACTCCTATACCTATGATCCATTGTGATGCTTGCGGATGGGTCCCTGAAAAGGAAGAAAACCTGCCTGTAATGCTTCCTACAGACGTTGAATTCACAGGTAAAGGCGAATCTCCTCTGGCTACAAGCAAGACATTCATCGATACTGTATGTCCTGTATGCGGCAAGCCTGCTAAGAGAGAACTGGATACTATGGATACATTCCTCGATTCTTCATGGTACTTCTTAAGATACTGTGATGCAAGAAACGATGAAGCTGTATTTGATAAAGATAAAGTTGACTACTGGATGAACGTTGACCAGTATATCGGAGGCGTAGAACACGCTATCATGCATCTGATGTACGCTAGATTCTTCCAGATGGCTCTTTATGATCTCGGTCTCGTTAAGGATGAAGAACCGTTCAAGAACCTGCTCACTCAGGGTATGGTAATAAAAGACGGAGCTAAAATGAGTAAATCTCTGGGTAATGTAGTAAGCCCTGCAGAGATCATCGAAAAGTACGGTGCCGATACTGCAAGACTTTTCATACTCTTCGCTGCTCCTCCTGAAAGAGAATTGGATTGGTCAGACAAGGGTGTAGAAGGAAGCTACAGATTTATCAACAGAGTATATAGAGCTGTTTATGAATACAAAGAAAAGTTTGCCGAAGGTGCTGCAGATTTTTATGAAATCAAGACTGAAGCAGATAAGAGCATGGCATATTGGATGAACTATGCTATCAAGAAGGTCACAGACGACGTTGGAGAAAGATTCAACTTCAATACTGCTATCAGTACTATCATGGAAATGGTAAATGAAATGTACAGATACAAGGAAGGTGACGTTAACGAAGCACTCTACGGAGCAGCTATCAAAAACCTCATCATCATGCTTGCTCCATTCGTACCTCACGTAACTGAAGAAATGTGGGATCATCTTGGTTATGAAGGTTCTGTACACGAACAGAGCTGGCCATCATACGATGAAAGTGCTCTCGTTAAGGATACAGTAGAGATCGTTGTTCAGATCAACGGCAAGATAAAAGAAAAAATCAACATCCCTGGTGATTTATCAAGAGAAGAAATGGAAAAAATCGCTATGGAAGATGAAAAGGTAAAGGGGCTTACTGAAGGTAAAAATGTTGTGAAGGTGATCGCAGTGCCTAACAAACTGCTGAACATTGTAGTAAAATAGGCTTTCTGCCCACCTTTAATGGGAAAGGAAAGAGAAAATTAAATGAGCGAAAAACAAGTTAATAAGTCCAATAAACCGCGCAAGACGGCTGCTGTCGGCAATAAGTCCGGCAGCGGCAAGCAAAGCGGCCGCAACAGAGGAACGAAAACTAACAATTCTGTCGGTGGTAAAAGGACACAGCCTGCCAAGACTAATAACAGGATGCAGAGCAAAGGTAAAAACAAACCTAAGGCTCCTGCACCAAAGGTAAGGATAATACCTCTTGGCGGACTTCATGAAATAGGGAAGAATATGACTGCGATAGAGTATGAAAACGAAATAATACTCATCGATTGCGGACTTTCATTCCCTGACGATGATATGTTCGGTATAGACAAGGTCATTCCGGACTTTTCATACCTTACTGAAAACAGTAAGAAAATCAAAGGTCTTATCATTACGCATGGACATGAAGACCATATAGGTGCGGTTCCGTACCTGCTCAAGGAAATAAATGTTCCTATCTACGGAACACCGCTTCCTTTGGGATTGATCGATAACAAATTAAAAGAACATGGCCTTAAGGCTGAAATGAGAGTGGTAAGAGCAGGCCAGACTTTCAAGCTGGGCAGACATTTCTCTATAGAAGCACTCAGGATCACTCATTCCATAGCAGATGCTATATGTCTGTCTATCAAGACACCTGCCGGAGTAATATTCCATACAGGTGACTTCAAGATAGACTATACACCTGTAGACGGAGATCCTATAGATTTCGCAAGACTGGCACAGATCGGTGCTGAAGGCGTACTCCTCATGATGGCAGACAGTACTAACGTACTGAGACCGGGCTACACTAAATCCGAAAGGGTTGTGGGACGTGCACTGGAAGACATTTTCAGAAGTTCTGATAAGAGGATCATCATTGCCACATTCTCATCTAACGTCCACAGGATACAGAAGATAATCGACATAGCTGTGCTTTGTAACAGAAAAGTCGCCATCTCCGGAAGAAGTATGGTCAATGTAGTGGAATTGGCTCAGGAACTGGGATACATCAGTATTCCTGCCAATGTACTCGTAGATCTGAATAAAACAAAGAATATCCCGGACAAGGAGCTTGTAGTCATCACTACAGGAAGCCAGGGAGAACCGATGTCAGCTTTAGCGAGAATGGCATCCTCCGAACATAAAGCCATAAACATAAGAAAAGGTGATATGGTGATCTTATCATCTACACCTGTTCCGGGGAACGAACTGACCGTTTCTAATGTAGTTAATCAGCTGGTAAAGAAGGGTGCAGAAGTGATTTACTCGGATATCGCCGAGATACATGCTTCAGGTCATGCTTGTCAGGAAGAACTCAAGCTGATGCACTCCCTTATAAGACCTAAATATTTCATGCCGGTACATGGTGAATACAGACATCTTCAGACTCACGGAGAACTGGCTCATACCATAGGAACACCGGAAGAAAACATTTTCATCCTTGAAAACGGCGATGCTTTGACAGTTTCAGATGATTCGGCAGTGTTAAACAAGGCAGTAGCTGAGGCTGAAGGAATAATGGTCGATGGACTTGGTGTAGGCGATGTTGGAAATATCGTTTTAAGAGACAGAAGGCTTTTATCAGAGTCAGGCCTCATCATTCTGGTAGCTGCTATCGACAAATCAACAAATACCATAGTTTCAGGTCCAGATATCATATCGAGAGGCTTCGTATATGTGAGAGAAAACGAAGACCTCATAGATGCGGCGTGTGAGCTTGCAGAGAGCATACTGATCGACTGCATGGCAAGAAACATGAAGGACTGGAACGGTATGAAGACAGCCGTAAGAGAAGGTCTAAGAAAGTATATTTACAGCAAGACTAAGAGAAACCCTATCATACTGCCTATATTCATGGAAGTGTGATAGAGGTAGAAATAGAAAGGAAAATTATATGAACGTATATGATCAGGCTCATTCACTGGCAGCCGCTATAAAGGCGTCAGAAGAATTCAAGCAGTATGACCAGAGCAAAAAAACAGTAGAAGCAAATCCTGAACTGGACAATGCAATCAAAGATTTTATGAATAAGCAGTTCGAACTTCAGGCACAGCAGATGATGGGACAGCAGATCGATGCAGAAGCTTTTGCTAAGCTGCAGCAGCTTTCCGCTATACTCATGCAGGATCCGTCAGCAGCTGCTTATCTCCAGAATCAGATGAGATTTTCTATGATGATGGCAGATGTTTATAAGATCATTGCCGACGTTGCTGATTTTGGTGTTGGACCTATGGGCGGAGCTCAATAGATTCATATCAAGTACTTGTTAAATAGATCGAATTTTGGTATAATACCATATCATAAATGTTTAATAATTAATGAAGAAAGGTAGATAGATTATGATTTATGCAGGCGATTTCAGAAAAGGTATGACATTCGAGATCAATGGAGAACCACATGTAGTTATCGACTTCCAGCATGTTAAGCCTGGTAAGGGTGCTGCGTTCGTAAGAACTAAGTATAAGAACATCCTGTCAGGAGCAACAAGAGAAGAAGCTTTCAATCCTGATGACAAGTTCCCTAAGGCTCACATCGAAACTAAGACAATGCAGTATCTGTATAACGATGGCGAACTGTACTACTTCATGGATCAGGAAACTTACGATCAGGTTCCTATCACTCAGGAACAGGTTGAAGAAGCTATCAAATACCTGAGAGAAAACGATGAAGCTACTATCAAGTTCTATAAGGGAAATGCTTTCCTGGTAGAAGCTCCTAACTTCGTTGACCTGAAGGTAATCGAAACTGAACCGGGCGTAAAGGGCAATACTGCAACTAACGTTACTAAGGCTGCAGTAGTTGAAACAGGCGCAACTATCCAGGTTCCTATCTTCATTGAAGAAGGAGAAGTTATCCAGATCGACACTAGATCAGGCGAATATCTGGGCAGATCCAAATAATCAAGTTTCTGACAAAGGGGCGGATCACCGTCCCTTTATTTATCATGTAGGAAATCCTGCTGTAATTTCTATTTTAGATATTAAAAGAGAGGTAATAGGTGTCAAACCAGATGAAAGGTAAATTTAAACTGATATTTATCATAGCAATAATTTTAGTTGTAGTGATCACAGGAGGTTTATTCTTCTACTTGAGCGGCCTTGGTGCTGTTGACAGCAACAACGAAGAGCCTGTAACAGTGAATATCCCTTCGGGAAGCGGTGCATCATACATAGTTGAGATCCTCGATGAAAACGGTCTTGTCAAGAACAAGACATGTGCTAAGATCAATGCCAGGATCGGCGGATATGATTCGCTTCAGGCAAATACATATATCTTCAACAAGAGCATGACTGTACCTGAAATGTTCAAGGCTATCAATACGGGCGACTTCAACTATCTGTCAAAAGAAAAGCTTACTGTTCGTGAAGGTCTTACTATACCGCAGGTTGCGGAGGCTATAGCCATCGAACTTCCATACAGCAAGGATGAGATCATCAAGAAGTGGTCTGATAAGGCTTATCTTAAGGAGCTCATCGGTCAGTACTGGTTCCTTAGCGATGACATACTTGATTCAGATATCAAATATCCGCTTGAAGGATATCTCTATCCTGAAACTTACTTCATAACAGAAGAAAACCCATCTATCGAAAGCATTACTTCTATGATGTTAGATATGATGGATACTCAGCTCACCTCAATCAAGGGAGAACTTGAATCAAACAAGTATTCGATCCATGAACTGTTGACACTGGCTTCAATAGTTGAGAAAGAATCAAGCAATGTAAGTGATGCGATGCCTGAAGTTGCTGGAGTATTCATCAACAGACTTGACAAGGGTATCTCACTTGGAAGTGACGTTACTGTCAATTACATATTTGAGAAGGACGGTGTAGAGCTTACTATGTCTCAGCTCGATTCAGACAATAAGTATAATACACGTAAATTCACAGGACTTCCGCCGGGACCTATATGTTCAGTCAACATCAAAGCTATAGACAGCGTTCTCAATTACAAAGATACTGAATACATGTTCTTCTATGCAACACCTGAAGGTGAGATAATCTTCTCCAAGACAGTTGAAGAACATAATAAAGCTGTAGAAGAACATCCTTGGACAGCAGAACAGGCAGAATAAAATGAATATCACCAATAAAATAATAACATCGTATATCAATACCTTATATACAGGCAGCAGCCCTAAGTTGAATGAACTTAGGGCTTTTGCCGAAGAAAAGAGAGTTCCGATCATATTAAAAGATACTGAGGGGCTCCTTCTTAATCTTCTCAGGATAAAAAGGCCTGAACGACTTCTTGAAATAGGGGCTGCAGTAGGATATTCCGCCTGCTGCTTCGCTGAAGGCTGCGGATGCAGTGTAACAACTATAGAGGCAGATAAAGAAACTTATGAAACTGCCTTATCTAATGTGCAAAACCTCGGGTTTGACGATAAGGTAAAAGTTCTTCATGGAGATGCAAGAGAAGTCATGGAAAACTTGGCTTCCGGTATATCTGAAGAGGAACTATATGATGTAGTATTTATAGATGCTGCCAAGAGCCATTATAAAGCGTTTTGGGATCTGGCTCTTCCTCTCTGTAAAGATGATGCACTGATCATCTGTGACAACGTGCTCATGAAAGGCATGACAGCTTCTGATGAATATGACCCAAATAAGAAATATAAGACCAGCATCAGGAAGATGCGTGAGTTTATCAAATATATAACCGGACTCGATTATGCAGATACCTGCATCCTGCCGGTTGGAGACGGTGTCTCGATAAGTGTAATAAGGAAAGCAGGAAAAGTGTAAAATGAAAAAACTAGAATTACTTGCTCCTGCGGGAGATCTTGAAAAATTAAAAATAGCAGTAGATTACGGTGCAGATGCAGTATATTTCGGCGGAGAGATGTTCAGTCTCAGAGCCGGAGCCGGCAATCTGACTATAGAAGAAATAGAAGAAGGTGTGGCATATGCACATGAAAGAGGCGTTAAATGCCATATGACCTTCAACATATTTGCTCACAACGAAGATATAGAACCACTTAGAGCGTATCTCGATTCGATAAAGCATATTCCTGTAGATGCATATATCGTTTCAGATCCGGGAGTGATCACTCTTATCAAAGAAATAATTCCTCATGCTGAACTGCATCTTTCGACTCAGGCGAATATGACTAATTATGTGACGGCGAACTTCTGGCATCAGCAGGGCGTAAAGAGACTTGTACTTGCAAGAGAATTGACATTTGGCGAAATAAAGGATATCAAGGCAAGGATCCCTGAAACAATGGAACTAGAGTCTTTCATACATGGCGCCATGTGTATTTCATATTCAGGAAGATGTCTTCTCAGCAATTTCATGATCGACAGAGATGCTAACAGAGGACAATGTGCACATCCTTGCAGATGGAAATATAAGCTGGTGGAAGAACAGAGACCGGGCGAATATTATCCTGTAGAAGAAGACAGCAGAGGAACATATATCCTCAATTCCAAGGATCTTTGCATGCTTGAACATATTCCGGATATCATTGAAGCAGGTATTTCTTCCGCTAAGATCGAAGGAAGAATGAAGAGCGTATTCTATGTGGCTACTATAGTAAGCGCTTACAGACGAGCGATCGATGCTTATTATGCGGATTCTGAGAATTATGAATTCGATCCTGCCTGGATGACTGAACTGAAGAAAGTAAGCAGAAGAGAATTTACTACAGGATTCTATTATGATAAACCTACAAATGAAGATCAAAACTATCAAACAAGCGCTTATACTCGTGACTACAGTTTCATAGGTATGGTCAAGAGCTATGATCCGGAAACTAAAATGGCTGTTGTAGAACAGCGAAACAAGATGGTAGTAGGGGATGAGATAGAGGTTTTCGGTCCTGACAGAGATTTCTTCACACAGAAACTTGAAGTCTTATTGAATGAAGAAGGAGAACCTATAGAATCCGCACCGCATCCACAGCAGATATTGAGAATAAAAATGGATCAGCCTGTAGCTGAAAAATATATTTTACGAAAGAGAAAATAAAAGGATCAGAAACAAAATGTACGGACAATTGATTTTATTGGCAGTACTGATACTGATAAATGCATATTTTGCTGCAGCAGAAATGGCTATAGTATCAGCAAACAAAAATAGAATAAGGACGTTAGCAAACGAAGGGAACAAAAAGGCTGTCATCCTTAACAAACTTATAGATGAGCCTAATAAATTTTTATCTGCTATACAAGTCGTTATTACTTTGGCAGGTTTCCTGACAAGTGCCGAAGCAGCTATCAGCTTCTCGGATGATGTTGGAGCATGGCTTGAAGGTTTAGGCATCCCTTATGGAGAGGAGATCGCAGTTATAATAGTAACACTTGTATTGTCATTCTTCACTCTTGTATTTGGTGAACTTTTCCCTAAGAGGCTGGCTATGCTTCATGCAGATGGTATGGCTCTGGCAATGGCTAAACCTATATCATTCTTCGCAAAGATATTAAAACCATTTGTGTGGCTTCTTTCCATCACTGTAACCATCCTTCTCAAAATATGCAGACAGAGAACTGATGTTACTAATGTTGAATATTCGGAAGACGATATCGTTTCTATGCTGGAGGCAGGACAGGAAAGCGGAGAGCTGAAAGAAGAAGGTAAGAAAATGATAACCGGTATATTCGCATTCGACGATATGCTGGCTTATGAAGTAATGACTCCGAGAACTGATGTATTCTCTATTGATATCAATGCACCGACAGAGGAATATATCGATGAACTGATGGAACTTAGATATTCCAGAATACCTGTTTATGAAGATGATAGTGATGACATCATTGGCATATTGTATATCAAAGACTATCTTATCAAAGCCAGAGAAGATGGTTTCGACAATGTTGATATCCGTCCTATCCTAAGAAAGCCGTATTTTGTTCCTGAAACAAAGAACATCGACTCTCTGTTCTTTGAACTGCAGACTACTAAGCAGCACATCGCTATTCTTATAGATGAATACGGTGGTTTTTCCGGTATCGTTACTATGGAAGATATCATCGAAGAAGTCATGGGTGATATAGATGACGAATACGATGAAGAAGAACCTGAGATCCAGAAGATCTCCGATGATACTTATATCATGGACGGCGGTATGGATCTTGACGATATAGACGAAGAGCTCAACATAAATCTCGTTTCAGACAATAGTGAAACGATAGGAGGATTCATAATAGATATCCTCGGAGAGATCCCGGATGAGGAAGACATAGGCAAGGAAGTGATCTTTGAAAATTACAGATTCAAATTAGATTCAGTAAAAGACAGAAGAATCGAACAGATAACTATGACTATCCTTCCTGAAGATATGGCTAACGAAGATTCTTCACACGACATATCAAACGATCATATTTTAGGTGACAAAGATGGAAAACTTAAATAATAAGCTCACAAATATCATCGAGGATGTTTTCAACGATCTTGAAACTAATAACTTCGCATTGCTGGGCAAACCTGATGAGCCTATGTTCGAAAGCCCGATAATAGGTGTTGCGGCAGGTGATGATACTTATTACGATTTTCTTAAGGAACATATCGGTGCTTTTCACTTAACACCGTCTGAAGCCTTTGAGAAGAAGTATGATGACGTCCCGGAAGCATCACAGCTTCGTGTAATATCTGTGATATTCCCGCAAACCGAAGCTACTATCGAAATGCAGAACAAAGAAAGATTCTTTCCTTGTGATAACTGGTATATATCCAGAGGTGAATGGGAAGTCCTCATGAAAGAGTTTTCATTGAAACTGGAGAAAAAGCTTGAAGACATTGGTATAAGATCCGTTGCCATAGATCTTCTTGAAGATATCGCTCCAATGGAATCAGATGACTTGGGCATGGCTTCCAACTGGTCTCACAGACATGCTGCCTTTTCTGCGGGGATGGGCACTTTCGGATTAAGTGATGGATTTATTTCTGAGAAAGGTATGGCAGTAAGACTGACTTCTGTCATAGTCGAAGCAGATCTTGATATCACTCCGAGAGGAGACAGAGGACCTTACGATTGGTGCCTTTACTACAGAAGCGGCATATGCGGTGCATGCATAAGGAGATGTCCTGTCAGAGCCATCACCGAAAAAGGCCATGATAAAATAGCTTGCAATAATTATAAAGAAAGCAAATGTGCTGAGAACTGGCCTGAATATATCGATCATAGCAATTACAGCACACCTTGCGGATTATGTCAGACGAAAATACCGTGTGCTGTGAAGCGACCATAAGCAAATAAATATTATAGAGTAATAAAGAGTCGAATACGGATGACCGTAGATCGACTCTTTTTTCTATTGTAAAACATGTTATGATATTCAGTCATATTCCTTGTCCCAAAGAATATATATTACCATGGACAAAAATACAGAGAGAATCTTCAATAAATTACCTGAAGATATGAAAAATAAATTGTTAAAGCTTCCGAATAAAATAATCACATCATTTGAAGAAATCCGCATCAAAGCATATACAGACACTATAGTCATTTCTCAGGGTAATGAATATCGTATCGATGACAAAGATTCCGTAACGCCTGATAAGCTTGAAGAAATATTGAACAGGCTGATCGACTATTCTTATTATGCATATGAAGACGAGCTGTCAAACGGATACATAACGATTGAAGGGGGTCATAGAGTAGGCATATGCGGCAGAGTAACGTTGAATAACGGCAGAGTGCATCTTATCAAAGAGATATCATCGCTCAACATAAGAAAGAGTCGTGAAATAATCGGTGCTGCGGATAAGCTGATCGATAAAATATTAAACATCGAAACAGGAGAAATATCAAATACTCTCATAATCTCTCCGCCGAAATGCGGTAAGACGACGTTGATACGTGATATATCAAGAATACTGAGCAATCAAGGATATAGGATAGGTATATGTGATGAAAGATCAGAAATAGCCGGTTGTTACAACGGTATCTCTAGTTATGATCTTGGCGAAAGATCTGACATACTTGACGGCTGTCCCAAAGCTCAGGGTATCAAAATGCTGATACGATCCATGTCTCCCGATGTTATCGTTACAGATGAAATAGGCAAGCCTGAAGATATAGAAGCGATAAAAGAGGCGTTATCCTCAGGAGTGAAAATAATAACTACCATACATGGCGAAAATTATGAGGATGCAGTAAGATCAGCTGCCGGAGAACTCATAAGAAATCAGGTGTTCGATCTATTGATTTTCTTATCATCCAAACCTGTCACAGGATCTGTTTCAAGGATAATGATGGCACAACCGGAAAGAAAAGGAGGGTCTAATGCTTAAAATAATGAGCTGCATGCTTCTTATTTCTTGTAGCTGTATGTTGGGGATCATGAAATCTTACAATCTAAAAACAAGATGTGTCGAACTTGAAAATTCGATAGAAACATTAAGGATGCTGGATATAGATATTACTTATAAGAAGGAGCCTCTGGCGAAGTCATTTGAAAAAATATCTTCTGCTAAATCTTGTTATTTGACTGAGATGATGAGGCATTGCAGCCATTCGCTTCAGAATCAAAGATCACTGGATGAATCATGGTATCTGGCAAAGGATAGATACGATTCTAGTAATTATCTGTCGGACAATGATATGACCATACTGGACGACTTGTTCGTGAGTTTGGGAAAAAGTGATTCAGAAGGACAGCACAGGTTATTTGAAGCAGCGATACTTAGACTTCTATCAAATCTTAAAGAGGCCAAAAACATTGAGAGTAAGAAGGGGAAAATGTATGTTTCTATAAGCACTGCAGCCGGCATAGTGACCTCGATATTACTGTTATAAGGAGTGAAAGATGGATATAGATATAATTTTCAAGATAGCAGGGATAGGTATAGCTATCGCAGTTCTCAACCAGGTACTAGTGAAAGCAGGACGAGAAGAACAAGCTATGCTTACTACTTTAGCCGGTGTCATAGTGGTGCTGATGCTGATTATGCAGATGATATCGGAATTCTTCGATTCCGTCAGAACATTTCTGGAATTTTGATATATGATTTTAAGGAGCAATTATGGAAATAATCAAAATCGCAGGAATAGCTTTGACGGGAGTTATATCAGCAGCCTTGCTGAAATCGATCAACAAAGATATTTCGCTGTATGTGATACTTGCAACTGCGGTAATAATCCTCATCGCTGTATTAGGTGAAATCTCCGAGATTTTTTCTTTTATAGAAAATATATATGACGATATTACTTATGGCAGAGAATTTTTTCCTGTAATAATCAAAGTTTTGATCATAGCATACATAACAGATTTCACGGCACAGTTATGTAAGGATGCCGGAGAAGGCTCAATAGGTTCAAAAGTAGAATTGGCCGGGAAAGTCATAATCTTTTATGTAGCGATGCCCATATTAACAGCCATTTTAGAAGTAATAAATGTTTTGCTCAGATAAGAGAGGTGCATATGGAGTTTGAAAACATCATCAATGAACAGCTTGATTCCATGGACCTGTCTGAATTGGAAAAATTACTCGATGAAGCTCCTGCGGAGATGACTATAGCAGATGAGATCTCTGTCAACAGTATAATAAATGATCTGCTGAACGGTCAGCCGATATTTGATTCAGAAAACCTGATGGATAATATAAAGGAATTATTTTTTATTGAGGTGCGCTCATCTTTGATACTTGGGTGTGAAATACTAGCTGTCTGCATCATAATAGGTCTTCTCAACAATTTCTCCAATTCATTCGGCAGTAAGACTGTATCTTCACTCGGAACTATGATATGCGGGTTTGTGATAATCGCTTTATGTATAGGCAGTTTTTATCAGACATATAATTCCTGCAGCAGTACGATGGATGTCATGAGTACTACTATGACAATTCTTCTGCCTATAATGATACCGCTGCTGATTTCAATGGGCGGGATCTCTTCAGGCAGCATAATGGATCCGGTAATACTTGCTTCCGTGACCGGATTCAACTTTATTATGCAGCACATAGTTTTACCGTTGATATTTTTATCGGCGATTTTTATCCTGATCAACAGCATAACAGATAAAGACTATGTCAAGAAGCTGGCGCTTTTCATGCGCAAAGGCGCACTTTTCATCACGGGCCTCACCATAACTATCTTCTCGGGGATAACGGCTGTCCAAGGGATAATGACAAAGTCTGCAGACAGTCTCTTGATGAAAACGGCGAAGTTTTCAATAGATAATTTCGTCCCCATAATAGGAGGATTCGCGGCAGACTCCCTTGACATGGTGATCAATTGCATCGGGGTCATAAAAAGTGCCGTCGGGTTGATCGGTATAGTGATAATAATTTCAATGCTTACTATGCCGGTCATCAAAATCATGGCCGTAGCTGTCATCTATAAGATCACGGCAATTGCCGCTGAACCGGTTGCAAATAAAAATATCTCCGACAGTCTCAATGAGATAGGAACGTCAGCCGTTACTATGACAGTAGTTTTGGCGGCAGGAGCATTGATGTTCCTTATCTTCATAACTGCAATAATGTTTATGGGAGGCAACACTTGATGGATATGATAAAAGAATGGGTGAGCAATCTGTTTATTTTGATCATGATGCTTACATTCACCGAAATACTGCTGCCTGAAAATACGACCGGCAGCTACGTCAAATTCATATTTTCGCTTGTGATAATGACAGCTGTTATATATCCGATCATAAGTATTACTGAGGCATATTGAAGATGAATTACGATATATATGATAAAGGAGGATGTTTTGTTTAAAAGATTCATTGAAGACCAGAAAGCAAAGGATAAGTTCATTAAAGCATTATCAATTATTATAATCGTAATAGTTATATTATTATCTTTTGATGTGTTCAGCCAAAATAATGACGGAAGGCGTCAGATCGTTGATAGAGACGGAGGCGTTGAAGCCGACCTTTGTATGATATTATCGGATATAGAAGGTGTAGGTGAAGTCGATGTGATGCTTCAGTATGACGAAGATGATCGCATCACAGGTGCCATAGTAACGGCAGGAGGAGCGGACGATCCCGTAGTGAAAAACAATGTAGTGAATGCAGTAATGGCTTTATTCGATATTTCGGCTTCAAATGTTGAAGTTTTCAAGAAAACCGGAGAGGGAGTATTGGAGGAAAACAAAGATGAAAAATAGAAATAATATATTTAAATTCATTAAGAACAACAAGAAAGCTGCAGCAGCTGTTGCCATGCTTGCCGTATGTTTATGTACATACTGTATAACAGGTGATAAATTGAGCAGGGAAACTGCTGCAGATGATATACCCTTGCATGATGGAGATGTTTTGGTAACATCTGACGATGTGGTGGAGCCTGAAAACAACGACTCATATTTTCAGGAGCTGCGTGCCACACTTGACATGGACAGAAATAAAGTCATTTCCATGCTTTCTGATGCTGAAGCCTCTGCATCCGGCAGTGAAGAAAAACAAAAAGCTTCAGAGGAAAAGATGAAACTTCTTGAGTACATGGAACAAGAGAAAACGATCGAAACATTGATAAAGAATAAAGGCCTGCCAGATTCATTTGTAGTTATAACCGACAGCGGTGTCAATGTCACTGTCAATACAGATAAACTCGATCAGCCAACCGTTACTAAAATCTGCGAAATCATCATAAGACAGACCGATAGAAAAGCTGATGAAATAGTAGTGCAGGATGCTTCATAGATAGATTGAATTTTATAACGTACTTTGGTATAATAGAGTCGGTAATTTATACTTAAAAACTAATGGAGCATTTTATGGTACATGGCGAAGAAAAAATGAAAATATCTGATGAAGTCATAGCCGTTTGTGCTGTAAACGCCACGCTGAAAACAGAAGGTGTAGCAAGGCTTGCCGGAGGCTTTTCGAACACGCTTTCCAAGAACCTTCTAGGTAAGGAACTCATGTCGAAAGGCGTTAAGGTAAACCAGTCAGATGAAGGTGTACAAATAGATGTCCACATCATAGTTAAGTACAAAGCCAAGATACCTGCAGTTGCTTGGGATATTCAGGAAAGCGTCAAGAAGGAAGTCCAGTCCATGACAGAACTTCCTGTAACTGCAGTAAATATACATGTACAAGGCGTTGAAATACCACCGGAAGGAAAAGACGAAGATGACAAGAAATGAAGCAAGAGAAATACTCATGCAGATGATGTATGAAATGGATACAGCAAAGAACATGAACAAGGACGCGGCATCTTTACTTGCAGAAGAAAGACTCGCGGGCAATCATATCGAAAGAGGCAAGGCGCTTCTCATCAATATCATCGATAATTTAGATGCAATAGATGAGGAAATCAACAAGTTCAGCAAATCGTGGAAGACCAACAGGATGCCGAAGGTGGATCTGGCTGTTATAAGACTTGCTGTAGGTGAAATCAAATATGCCGAAGATGTTCCTGACGCTGTTGCTATAAACGAAGCTATCAATCTTGCTAAGAAATACAGCACAGATCAGTCTTCAAGATATGTACATGGCGTGCTTGGAGCTATAGCTAAAAATAATGGATAATAGGTATATACTGGGCATAGACACCAGCAACTATAAAACTTCAGTTGCTGTAACTGACGAAAATCAGTCGATCATATGTGATGTCCGTAAGTTTCTCGAAGTAAAACAGGGCGAAAAAGGGTTAAGACAATCCGACGCCCTTTTTCAGCATGTTAAAAACCTTCCTGTTCTGATGGAAGAGGTAAGAAGCAGGTTCGATGGTCCCATCAGTGCAGTGGCATATTCTTCTAGACCAAGACCTTTGGAAGGATCATATATGCCTGTCTTTCTGGCAGGTGAAAGCTTTGCGAAAACTATAGCAGATGCCTTATGTGTACCTTCATATGGGTTTTCACATCAGGAAGGACATATAGAAGCTGTTAAAGCTTATTCCGGACTTAAAAATACCGATGAACTTCTGGCATGTCATTTTTCGGGAGGCACATCTGAACTTTTGAAGGTGAACAGGTCGCGTTTCGGTTATGATATAGAGATCGCAGGCGGATCTAAAGACATAGCATTCGGGCAAGTCATCGACAGAGCAGGAGTAATGTTGGGGATGAAGTTTCCTGCAGGCGAAGAAATGGATGGCTTGGCGCTTGCCGCCAAAACTTCGACCAAGCTTCTCACACCGATAAAAGTAAAGGACAGTCTGTTGAATTTGTCAGGTATTGACACTCAGATGAAAAGGGTCCTCGATGATCTGAAGCCAGACATCGATAATGGTGAGCTGATAAGAGAGCTGTTTGAAAAGATCGCAGAGGCCATGTTCAAAATGGTAGCACAAGGTGCAGATCGCTGCGACATAAAGAAAGTCCTCATGGCGGGCGGCGTATGCTCCAGCAGATTCATCAAGAATATCCTAATAGATAAATTCGAAAAAGCAGGCATAGAGGCTGCCTTTGACGATACAGACTTATCACAAGATAATGCAGTCGGTATATCGCTCCTCGGAGGAAAAACATATGGCATTGAAACCTGTTAGAGTCTCACAACTTAACAGTTATATAAAGAGGATACTTCAATCCGATCCGATATTGGGGAACATCTCAGTGATCGGAGAGATATCTAATCTCAAATTCCACAGTTCCGGCCATGTTTATTTTTCTTTGAAGGACGAAGACAGCAAAGTCAGCTGTTTTCTTCCTGCGGGAAATGTGGGACGCATAGGCTTTCAATTGAAGGAAGGTATAGAAGTTACTGCACATGGTTATATATACCTCTATGAAAGAGGCGGCAGTTACTCTATCAATATCCGCGATATGGAATCTGCAGGACAAGGCGATCTTGCCGCAGCATTCGAAAAATTGAAATTGAAATTACAGCAGGAGGGCCTCTTTTCTCAGGAAAAGAAGAAGTCGCTCCCTGTATTTCCATATAAGGTAGCAGTAGTTACATCTCCAACGGGTGCGGCTGTAAGAGATATCCTGAAGATAATAAAACAGAAAAACGATGTAGTTGACATAATGGTATATCCTGTACTCGTTCAAGGACCGTCAGCTCCTGATGAAATAGCTCATGCCATTACCGATATAAACGAGAATCATACTGATGTCGATGTGATAATAACAGGAAGAGGCGGAGGTTCGGCCGAGGAATTATGGGCGTTCAATGATGAAAATGTGGCTAGGAGCATATATGCCTCGAAGATCCCGGTAATATCTGCCGTAGGTCACGAAACGGATTTCACGATAGCCGATTTCGTGGCAGACCTCAGAGCAGAAACGCCGACTGCCGCAGCTGAAAGAGCTGTACCTGATACAAGAGAACTTCGTGAATATATAGATTCCATCTACTCTGAAAACAGACGAAACCTAAGGATGCTTTTAGAGGATAGAAAAAAACACCTGCAGCTTTTGGATCCAAAAGCATTCGGCAGGGATCTGCAGAGCAGGGTAGCGATGGATCATATGAGAATAGAGAATATCATGGAGGACATGACTGATAGTATTCATTCTATGATAAGAGATAAAAAGTATCGTTTGATGCTGCTAAAAGAAACTCTAGATGGTGCAGATCCTAAGGCGATACTAAAAAAAGGATATTCGGTTATCACAGATGAAAACGGTGTTATCGTAAGAGATGCATCAGCATTAGAACAAGACCAGCTGATCAATATCGAAGCAGCTGTAGGTCATGCGAAAGCCAGAGTAGTAAGTTCCGGAAAGGATAAATAAAATGGCAGAAAAGAAAAGTTTTGAAGAAGTATTGAAGAAGCTCGAAGAAGCATCAGCCAAATTGAAATCGGAAGATATTTCATTAGAAGATGCTATCAAAAGTTACGAAGAAGGAATCAAATATTACAAAGAATGCAGTGAAATACTGGAAAAGGCAGATCAGAAGATCGAAACTCTTACTAAGTAAAGGAGGCAGGCTATGAAAGATTACACTTTTGAAGACTACAAAGCACTTATAGAACAGCATCTGATGGATTTCATACCTGAGGTGGATCATAAGAGCATAACGCTTTATGAAGCAATGAAATACAGCCTGGCGGCCGGCGGTAAGAGAATAAGACCTGTATTGCTGCTTGCAGCATGTGATTTCTGCGGCGGTAATGTGGAAGAGGCTCTTCCTTATGCATGTGCTATAGAATACATCCATACTTATTCACTTATACACGATGATCTTCCATGTATGGATGATGATGATCTGCGAAGAGGTCTTCCTACAAATCATAAAGTATATGGGGAAGCAATGGCTGTATTAGCAGGAGACGGACTTCTGACTACTGCATTTGAAGCGATGAACAGAGATATGATATTCTATTTCGATAATGCTGAAGCTCTAAAGAAGAGAGTCAAAGCCTCTTATGAAATAGGCAAAGGTTCAGGCTGCAGAGGTATGGTGGCAGGTCAAGTAGCTGATATGGAGGCTGAAGACAAGTCCTCATCAAAAGAAATGCTGGATTATATACACCTTACTAAAACTTCTGCACTTATCGTGGCAGCAGTAAGAGCAGGTGCATATTTGGGAAACGCAGACAGTGAAAAGCTGGATAATTTGACTGTATTCGCAGAAAATCTGGGACTGGCGTTCCAGATCCGTGACGATATACTCGATGTAGAGGGACAGGAAGAAGAAATGGGTAAAAAAGCCGGTATGGATTCCATCAATAAGAAGGCCACATATCCTTCACTCCACGGTCTTGAATCGTCAAGAGAACGACTTGAAGAATTGACTCAGACAGCTATCGGTGCACTTGAAAAGTATTATGATAATGCAGAAGTGTTCACTAAACTTGCTGAGCAGCTGGCAGTAAGAGGTAATTAGCATGAATAAATATCTGGAAAATCATCAGTTCCCGCAGGATCTAAAGGCGATGGACTATGATGAACTGGAACTTTTAACATATGAAATAAGAGATTTTTTAGTTGAATCCGTATCTAAAACAGGCGGACATCTGGCTTCAAATCTTGGTGCCGTTGAATTATCCATCGCACTTCACAAAGTGTTTGATTCTCCTAAGGATAAACTGATCTGGGACGTAGGACATCAGACTTATGTCCACAAGATCCTTACAGGCAGAGCATCAGGATTCTCAGGCCTAAGACAGCTTGACGGAATGAGCGGATTCCCTAAATCAAAGGAAAGCCCTCATGATATCTTCGACACAGGTCACAGCAGCACATCGATCTCCCTGGGATTAGGGATGGCGGCTGCAAGAGATCTTAATGGTGAAGACTACAATGTGGTTTCCGTTATAGGAGACGGTGCCATGACAGGCGGAGTTGCTTTCGAGGCACTCAATAATGTGGCTTCACTCAACAGCAAAATGATCGTCATTCTTAATGACAACGAAATGTCGATTTCAAAAAATACAGGTGGATTCCCTAAATACCTCAGTAAACTTAGAGGTTCAGGTAAATATGTTTCGATCAAATCACAGATCAAAAAGAACGTTTTAAAAGTTCCTGTGATCGGTGAAGGAGTAGTTGCAGGCATGAAACATGCCAGAGACTCTATAAAATACGCCATGATCGACGGTATCATGTTTGAAGAGCTCGGTTTTAAGTATTTCGGACCTATCGATGGTCACGACATACAAGAATTATGCGAAACACTTGAACTGGCAAAGAATTACCATAAACCTGTTTTCATCCATGTGATGACTAAAAAAGGAAAAGGCTATTCAAAGGCAGAAGAACGTCCTGATATGTTCCACGGCATAGGACCGTTCGATATGGATACGGGACTTCCGCTGAAAAAATCAAGTTTGCCGTCATATTCCAAGGTATTCGGTAATAAGCTTTGTGAAATGGCTGGTAAAGATGAAAGAGTCACTGCAGTAAGTGCTGCTATGATAGATGGCACAGGTCTGGAAGGCTTCAATAAACTATTCCCTAAGCGTATGTTTGATGTAGGTATCGCAGAAGGACATGCTGTTACATTCGCAGCAGGTCTTGCCAAAGCAGGTTTGAAACCTTATGTGGCAGTATATTCGACCTTCCTTCAGAGAGCTTACGATCAAATCATAGAGGATGTATGTCTTCAAGAACTGCCTGTAACATTCTGTATAGACAGAGCAGGGATCGTAGGTGCCGACGGCGAAACACATCACGGTATTTTTGATATCAGCTATTTAAGACATATCCCTAACATGACGATAATGGCACCAAAGGACGGAGACGAACTTGAAGCTATGCTTGAGTATTCGCTGCAGCTGGATGGACCATGCGCTATCAGATATCCGAGAGGATCAGCAGAAACGATAGGTAAAACCAATAAGATCCATATCGGCAAATCACATCAGCTGAAACGCGGCACAGACGTTGAGATATGGTCTGTGGGAACTATGGCTAAGATAGTCTTGGAAGCTGCTGATATTCTTAAATCAAACGGTATAAGCGCCAGCGTTATAAATGCAGAGTTCATCAAACCTCTTGACAAAGAAAAGCTGGAGAAATCAGCTTCGAAATATCCTCTCATCGTTACTGTAGAGGACAATATGGTTTCAGGCGGATTCGGTGAAAGCGTTAAAGAATATTTGAAAGGCAATGATTTGAAAGTAATCAATGTCGGCTGGCCTGACAGCTTTATCGAACATGGCAGCGCCGATGAGCTTTATAAAAAGCACGGTATGGATGCACAGTCCATAGCAGAAAGGATCATTAAAGAACTTGAAAGATAGACTTGATATAATACTTACAGAAAAAGGACTCTTTTCATCAAGAGAAAAAGCTAAGGCATCTATAATGGCAGGTCTTATATATGTCGACGGACAACGCATAGATAAACCCGGCACATCAGTAGACTTTGACGCAGAGATAACTGTCAAAGAGGACCTTTGTCCTTATGTGAGCAGAGGAGGGCTCAAGCTGGAAAAAGCCCTTGAGCTTTACGGCTTCTCCCTCGATGGCGCAGTAGCAGTAGATATAGGTGCTTCCACAGGCGGCTTCACTGACTGCATGCTTCAAAAGGGTGCATCAAAAGTCTTCGCTATCGATGTTGGTTACGGTCAGCTTGACTGGAAGCTTAGAAATGATGACAGAGTCATCAACATGGAAAAATGCAATATAAGATACCTTGACTTTGATACTGTCGATAAAGATGTCGACTTCATCAGTATCGATGTGTCATTCATCTCACTGAAACTTGTATTCCCTGTAGCATCCAAGCTGCTGGGAGAAGACGGATGTCTCGTATGTCTCGTAAAGCCTCAGTTCGAGGCAGGAAGAAGTCAGGTGGGTAAGAAGGGTATCGTAAGAGATCCGGCCGTACATAAAGAAGTTATCGAAAACGTCATACGTTACGGAGAAGATAATGGTCTTTACAGCCACGGACTTACATTTTCACCTGTAACAGGTACTAAGGGCAATATCGAATATCTTCTCTATATGAGAAAAGACAAGCCTGAAGAAATGCCTGATATAGATAAAATCGTTTCTGACTCCCATAAGGAGTTAAAAGGATAAATAAACAAATGATTTAAGAGAAAAATTTAAAAAGTAAAAGGAGAGAAAGAAATGCAGTTATCAAACAGAGTGAACGCTATGCAGAATTCACCAATCAGAAAGTTCAACGTTTTCGCTTTTGAAGCTAAGGCTAAGGGCAAGAAAGTATATCATCTGAACATCGGTCAGCCTGATATCGAAACTCCTGCTTGCTTCATGGATGCTATCAAGAACTACGATAAGAAGGTTATCGCTTACTCAGAATCAGGCGGAGAACTGGAACTTCTCGATGCTATCATCGATTACTTCAAGCAGTATGACATGAATTATGAAAGAAAAAATATCATGATCACAAACGGTGGTTCTGAAGCCCTCAGCATGATCTTCACAACTATCCTCAACCCTGAAGATGAAGTTCTCATCGCAGAACCTTTCTATACTAATTATCACACATTCGCAACAGGAGCTTGCGGCAAAGTAGTTCCAATCACTACTAAGGCAGAAGAAGGATATAACTTTGCTAAGAGAGAACTGATCGAAGCAGCTATCACTCCTAACACTAAGGCTATCTGCTGCATCAGCCCGGGAAATCCGACAGGAAGAGTCCTAACAATCGAAGATATGAAGCTGATCGGCCAGATCGCTAAGGAACATGATCTGTGGATCATCGCTGACGAAGTATACAGAGAATTTGCTTATGATGACAGAGAAGTTACTTCATTCGGTATGATCAATGAGATCAAGGACAGAGTAGTTATCGTTGACTCCGTTTCTAAGAGATTCTCAGCTTGTGGCGCCAGAATCGGATGTATCGTAAGTAAAAACGAAGAATTCATGGAAGGAATCATGAAGATCGCTCAGGGAAGACTCTGCGTACCTACACTGGAACAGATCGGTGCAGCTGCACTTTACAGACTTGACAAGTCATATTATGAAGAAGTTAAGGCTGAATACTGTGCGAGAAGAGACGTTGTATACGAAGAACTGATGAAGATCCCGGGAGTTGTTTGTCAGAAGCCTGGCGGATCATTCTATATGACTGCTAAGCTGCCTGTAGACAGCGTTGAAGACTTCCTGATGTTCATGCTGACTGAATTCGATGACAACGGAGAAACTGCTATGTTCACACCTGCTGAAGGTTTCTACGGTACTCCTGGTCTCGGTAAGGACGAAATGCGTATGGCATATGTTCTGAAGCAGGAAGACATGAGAAGAGCAGTAGAACTGATCAGACTCGGTATGGAAGCATACAACAAGAAATTAGGAAAATAATACATTACATTTGAGAGGTAAATTATAATGGCAGCACCAAAGCTATCACCAATGATGCAGCAATATATGGATATAAAAGCGAACTATCAGGATTGTATCCTGTTTTTCAGGCTTGGTGATTTTTATGAAATGTTCTTTGATGATGCCAAGACAGCCTCACGTGAGCTTGAACTCACATTAACAGGTAAACAATGCGGTATGGAAGAAAGGGCTCCGATGTGCGGAGTTCCTTTCCATTCCGCCGATACTTATATCGCTCGTCTGGTTGACAGGGGGTATAAGGTAGCGATTTGTGAACAGACAGAAGATCCTGCTGCTGTAAAAGGTATAGTAAAACGCGAGGTAGTACAGATCGTCACTCCCGGTACTGTAGTGAGCAGCAGCATGCTCAAAGAAAAAGAAAACAATTATATAGCATCCGTATACGCAGATGACAACTCTGTAGGTTTGTCATACTGCGATGTTTCTACAGGAGAGATCTGCCTGACCGAGATCAAGGGCATAGGCATCAAAGAGAATCTGGTAAATGAACTGGTGAAGATCGATGCCAGAGAAATCATTCTAAACAATGAAACGTATGATGCGGTAGATGCAGAAGACATGAAGCCTGTTACCGAGGCTTATTTTAATATTCTGGGAGAAGAATATTATACTTCGTCAGTGATAAGGGACACTATCAAGAGGCAGTTCAACATAACTGCTCTGCTCGGTATAGGAGTAGAAGAAGGAACACCTTCTGAAGCTGCTCTTGGTTCGCTTCTCATGTATCTTCTGGAAACTCAGAAACACAGCTTGAGCCATATAGCAAACTTAAGGACTTATGCTATGGGTCAGCACATGTCTCTCGACAAATCCACCATAAAGAATTTAGAGCTCACAGAAACTCTCTTCGAAAAGAAGCTAAAAGGCTCATTGCTGGGCGTTTTGGACAAGACTCATACAGCAATGGGATCGAGAAAAATGAAACAGTGGCTGAAAGAGCCTCTGAATGATGTGGGGATGATAAGGCAGAGACTAGATGCTGTGGAAGTACTGCTGGATGAGATCCTCATCAGAAACAATATAAAAGAGCATCTGAAGAGAGTATATGACTTTGAGCGTTTGACAGGACGTATAGCCTGCGGCAATGCCAACGGTAAAGATCTGATAGCGCTGAGGAATTCATGTGCTGTTCTCCCCGATATCAAAGCAGAATTAGACGGCTCAGGTTCTTATTTGCTCGACGAACTCAACAGCCAGATCCATCCGCTGTCAGATGTCTATGAACTCATAGATAAAAGCATAGTAGAAGATCCTCCTTTCGTCATCAAAGAGGGAGGGCTTATCAAGCAGGGTTTTTCTGCAGAGCTGGATGAACTCAAAGCGTCTATAAAAGATGCTCAGGAATGGATAGCCGGTCTTGAAGGCAGCGAACGAGAAAGGACCGGTATCAAGAACTTAAAAGTAGGATACAACAAGGTATTCGGATATTATCTGGAAGTGACCAGATCTTATTACGATCTCATACCTGATAATTATATAAGAAAACAGACATTAGCTAATTGCGAGCGTTTCATCACACCTGAACTGAAAGAAACCGAACGACTCGTTCTCAATGCTGAGAGCAAGATCAATCAGATGGAATACGAGCTATTCACTGAGATCAGAGAGACTCTGCAGCAATATATCAGAGAAATACAGGAAACATCGAAGTCGATCGCATCTCTCGATGTTCTCACATCATTCGCTGAAGTAAGCGAGAAAAACGATTACACTAAGCCTGATGTCGACGACAGCGAAGCCATAACTATCGTAAAGGGCAGACATCCTGTGATCGAACAGACTATCAGAGACGGTATCTTCGTCAGCAACGATACTTATCTCAATAAGACTGATCAGAGCCTGCTTCTCATAACCGGTCCTAACATGTCAGGTAAGTCGACATACATGAGACAGACTGCTCTCATAGTCCTGATGGCTCAGGCAGGGTGCTTCGTTCCTGCTGAAAGCGCACATATAGGAGTATGTGACAGGATATTTACAAGAATAGGTGCTTCAGACAACCTGGCCCAGGGTCAGAGTACATTCTTTGTAGAAATGAGCGAGCTGTCATATATCCTTAATACAGCAACAGAGAGAAGTCTTGTTATCCTCGATGAGATAGGAAGAGGAACGAGCACTTATGACGGACTTTCTATAGCGTGGGCCGCTGCCGAATATCTCTGTAAACCGGCAAGGATGATAAGGACATTATTTGCCACTCATTACCATGAAATGACATCTCTCGAAGATACACTGGAGGGAATAACAAATCTGAATGTCGATGTGGCAGAAGAAAACGGCAATGTTGTCTTCCTTCATAAGATAGTGAAGGGAAGCGCCAGCAGAAGTTACGGTATCCACGTGGCTAAGCTGGCGGGAGCACCGGCAGAGCTTCTTGAAAGAGCCGAAGAAATGCTCACAGAGCTGGAAAAAGGCAGCAATGGAACATCTACACCAAAGATGGACAAAACAGCCTTAAATGTACAGCCAGAGCCTCAAGTGCAGCAGGAAATACAGCTGTCTCTGTTTGAATCGATACCTGATCCGATCATAATGAAATTACGATCATTAGATCTTATGGATACGACGCCTTCACAGGCACTTAAGATATTAGAGGAATTGAAAGAACAATTATGATAAAGATCCTTGATAAGCATGTGGCAGATAAGATAGCAGCCGGAGAGGTCATCGACAGACCGGTTTCTATAATAAAAGAACTCTTGGAAAACTCCCTGGATGCTGAAGCCACATCCATCGCCATCGAGATCAAGAATGGCGGTAAAAGTTATATACGAGTTACAGATAACGGCTGCGGCATCCCTGCAGATGAAGTGGAGCTGGCATTCAGACGTCATGCCACAAGCAAGATAACAGCAGCTGAAGATCTCGATGCTATAGAAACGCTGGGATTCAGAGGTGAAGCACTTGCCAGCATATGTGCAGTGGCAAGAGTCGAACTTATAACTAAAACAGCTGACTCAAAAATGGGTAGAAAAGTAGTTATAGAAGGCAGCGAAGTGCTTGAAAACAGTGCAATAGGCTGTCCTGATGGGACTACCATAACTGTCAGAGACTTATTTTTCAATGTTCCGGCAAGAAGCAAGTTCCTGGCTACCGACAGTGCAGAAACACGCAGGATCGTAGATATGGTCTCAAGGATAGCCCTTTCATACGGAGATGTAAAGATCAGCCTTACAAGCGGCAGCAGCAAAGTATTCTCAACGAGAGGGAACGGCAACATACTGAATAATATAATAAGTATTTACGGTTCTGAAACAGGCAAAGACCTGATACCTGTTGAAAGCAGCATGTCAGGCTTCGTATTAAAAGGATTTGTTTCTTCACCTTCAGCGTCAGCACCTTCAAGAAATAAGCAGATTTTTTGCGTCAACGGGCGTATAATATCCAGCTCAGTCCTTGAAAAAGCGCTTGATGAAGCATATAAGGAGAAGCTTTTCCATGGAAGATTTCCTATAGCTTTCCTTTTCCTTGCCATGCCTCCGGAAAAACTTGATGTTAATGTTCACCCAACTAAGAAAGAAGTTCGCTTCGATGACGATCACGAAGTACTCGATTTCGTTGCCAAGGCAGTAAGAGAAGCATTAATGGCAAAAGATGCAGTACCGCAGATCAGAGAAGAAGGGTTGAAATCTTTAAAAGCTGAGCGAAAGCCTGAAGAAAAGGTGATCGGAAAGCTCTATGAAAAGCCGGATCAGGGGATACAGTACGATTTTTCGACCATCAAAAGGGAAGAAAACACTGTTTCTGTAGCTGAAGAACGTCAGGACACCCTGAAGAAAATTGCAGAAGAATCAAAAGAAATTAATGTTGAAATCAATAGTGCAAACGACACGGTTGACATAAATAGTATATTGACAACTATGAGGCAAGAAGTCCGGGCAAGTGCTGATATAGAAATCAGTGCGCCTGTACGCAGACCTTTTGATATCAATAATTTAAGAACGATAGGTACTATCTTCAATACTTATATCTTGGCTGCCGATGAAGACAGCTTCTACCTCATAGACCAGCATGCTGCCCATGAAAGAGTCTTTTATGAAAGACTTCTGGAGCAGTATAATGCAGAAGAGAAGAACAGACAGACACTGCTGATGCCTTTGAATTTCAACGTTTCTGCACAGGTTGCTTCGACGGAAGACATATGGCTCGATAAAGTTTCATCGATGGGCTATGATATTGAATTCTTCGGTAATAATACATATCTCGTCAGAGAAATACCTGCCTTTATGGATCTTGACGAAGCTGAGACATTCCTTTCGGACATGTTCAAAGAACTTGAAGATAAACCTGATCTTACTAATAAGAAAACATTAGAAAAGATCATCACAAGATCATGCAAGAGTGCTGTCAAAGGCGGAGATCGTCTCGATATCAACGAGATCGATGCTTTGATAAAAGACCTGAAATCTTGCATAAATCCGTTTTCCTGCCCACACGGCAGACCGACATTCATAAGAATGACTAAATACGAAATAGAAAAAATGTTCAAGAGGGTATGATATGTTTGATCGTTCCAATACAGTGATTGCAATAGCCGGACCGACTGCTGTCGGCAAGACTAAATTCGCCATAATGCTGGCTCAGGCATTTGATGGCGAAGTAGTTTCATGTGATTCTATGCAGTTATACAAGTATATGGATATCGGCAGTGCTAAACCTACACCTGAAGAACTATCTATGGCTAAACACCATCTGGTGGATATGATCGATCCTCGAGATGAGTTTTCGGTAGCACAGTATCAGAAATTGGCTAAGACAGCTATAAAAGACATCCTGAGCAGAGGAAAGACTCCTATTATTTCAGGAGGTACAGGATTGTATCTTAACTCACTGATATATGATATGGACTTTTCATCAGTACCTGAAGACAACAGTTACAGATCTGAACTAGAAGCTATAGCCGAGCAAGAAGGCGGTCGCGAGACTTTGCATAAAAGGCTGGCAGAGCTGGACCCTAAGGCGGCTTCTCTTATCCATCCAAACAATGCGAAAAAAGTCATCAGAGCTTTGGAACGCCTTAAGGAAGGGGAAGGGCAGATCAGGCAATTCAGCGATA
>JAFQBD010000007.1 GCA_017416795.1 Bacillota bacterium
GCGCCTTCACCTCTTGCGATGCAAGCTTTGTAAGCGCATCCGATAGCGTTAGGAACTGCTTCAGCTCTTCTTTCCAGTAATGCCTTAGCGTTAGGTCCCGGTAATGGTGTTACGATCTTAGGTAATGCTTCTCTTAACATAATAAACCTCCATAAAACAACTTTATGTTTAAAAACAATTTTATATCAAGCCATTAAAGCTTTCTAGCCAAATACTATTTTATCACAGGCCGAAGATTTTTTTAATTATAATTTCTCGATTTTAGGATACTTTGTTGGCTTTATTCATTAACTTTCTAGTTACTGTCCGATTTCTGCACCTAAATTGATAGTTGCCTTTTCAAGCTCAAGCACTATATTGTTGATCCTTGCCATCTTTTCCGGATCTATGTCTGCATCTACCGCCAGCTTTGCCGTAGCAACTATATCTTCCAGCCTTCTCTCGATATCGGCAAGATTGCTCTTAGTCTTAGCTATAGTTTCATCGTCTACTGCTTCTGCCATAGCCTGCTCGATGTTGACGATCTCATCTTTTTCGAGAACGTATTCAGAGTTACCTCTTACGACGATCGGATCATAACCAAGCTCAGATTTGACGGAAGCTGCGAAATCATCCTTAGCATCCATCTCCCCGTGTACCAGGAATATTTGCTTAGGCGGCTGCTGGAATCCTCCAAGCCATGTCATAAGACCGTTCTTGTCAGCATGGCCTGAGAACCCTTGGAGATTGTGGATCTGCGCTTTTACACTTATCTTCTCTCCGAAGAGAGTAACTTCGGAAGCGCCTTCAACTATCAATCTTCCCAGAGAACCCTCTGCCTGATATCCCACGAAGACTATGCTGTTTCGCTCATCCCAGAGATTATGCTTCAGGTGATGTCTGATCCTTCCCGCTTCGCACATGCCGCTGGCAGAAATGATCACCTTTGGTTCTTTATTGGCGTTGAGCATCATGGAATCCTGAGATGATCTTGTGAACTTGAGATTTTTGAAATCCAGAGGATTGTCTCCCTTAAGGATGTATTCCTTCGTTTCTTCATCGAATACCTGGGCATTTCTTCTGAAGACTTCGGTAGCCGTCGTCGCCATCGGGCTGTCTATATATACCTTCAGATTTTCGAAATCCTTGCGATATTCGCTGTCATTATCTATCACGCGGTTCAGCTCATAAATAAGTTCCTGAGTTCTTCCTACCGCAAAGGCCGGGATCACGGTCGTTCCGCCTCTTGCCGCTGTTTCGCGGATTATATCCATCAGTTTCTTGACATCCATGGCGTTTTCGGGATGGAGCCTGTTACCGTATGTTGTCTCCATTATAACGTAATCCGCCTTTTTGATGATAGTCGGATCTCTAAGGATAGGCCTGTTCATAACTCCCAGATCTCCCGAGAAAACGATCTTTGAAACGCTTTTATCACTGATGCAGCTTATCGGTTCTCCCTCTTCGTTTCTCTCACATATCTCTTCTGCTATCCAAAGTTCAGTCACTGCCGAGCCAAGGATATGCCCTGCGTCGTTAAAGCATATCTTGATATCTTCGTTGATCTCCACAAGCTGATCGTAAAGCACAGGCTTGACGAATTTCAGCGCATCCATAGCGTCATTGAATGTATATAAAGGCTCAACCAAAGGTCTGCCATTACGTTCGTTCTTCTTATTGGCCCATTCGGCTTCTTTCTCATGTATATAGCCGCTGTCCTTCAGCATGACTTCCAAAAGGTCCGCACATGCATCTGTACAGTATATGTTTCCCTTGAATCCCTTCTTGACAAGAAGCGGTATCCTGCCGCAGTGGTCGATATGCGGATGGCTCAATATCATGAAATCAAGCTCCGAAGGGTCGAACGGAAATTCTTCATAATTGAGTGCGTCCTGGGCCTTGCCGCCCTGGAACTGACCGCAGTCCAGAAGGATCTTATGCTTGTCCGTAGTTATAAGATGGCATGAGCCTGTAACTGTATTCGATGCTCCGCAGAATTGTATCTTCATATTCCGGTACCTCCTCGCTAAATCCCCTTTTACATATATTATACCTCTATGCATTATACTTTTCTATAGAATTAATACAAAGAAAAGCCATTATACAGTCCTCTAGCTGTGTTCCTCGCAGACACTTTATAGAATTTCTCGCAAAGATTGGAATGTCAGGAAAACTCGCGGCTATGCCGCTCAAACAGTTCCTGACATTGGACCAATCTTTAGCTTCGAGTCAATTCTTAAAGTGTTACTGCTCGTCACAAGGCTTTTCGTTCTGCATAATGGCTTTTGCTTGTTTAATATGCTATAAAAAATGAACGATGCATTATGAGAAACAGCTATGCTTTCAGAACTGACTTGAACAAAGGAATTGGCTTAGCGCATGCGTGCTGTTTGAGCGGTCTGACCGCGAGTTCACGCATCGCTCCAATTCCTGTGAAAAGTTCCAGAAAGCATCTGTGACGAATACAGCAAAGTGATTTTTTTATAGCAAAATCAATCAATCCTTATTATATAAAACGAAAAGACCGCTGCGCGAGCGGTCTTTTCTCTATAGATAAGTTTAAATGTAGTTTAACTTGTTATCTTTAGATGTATTCCTTCTTGAACTTAACATCAACAGGCTCTCTGCCTTCCTTCCACTGGATTTCTCCAGGAGTGATGCAGCCCTGTACAGGACATACGTTGAGGCACAGGTGGCATCCAACGCAGTTGTCGTTCAGTTCAGGTCTTCTCTTCTTTTCGTTCCAATCGATAGCCTGGTGAGCAGCATCGTAGCATGATACGTAGCATCTTCCACATCCAACGCACTTCTTGTCGTCGAACTTAGGCAGCAGTCTGAAGTCTCTGTTCAGTTCTTCTGCAGGGATGATGTTTGGCAGAGCGCATCCGATGAACTGATCCAGATTGTCAAATCCTCTTTCATCCATGAAGTGGGACAGACCTGAGATCATATCTTCAACGATTCTGTAGCCGTACTGCATGATAGCTGTAGTAACCTGTACTGTTCTGCAGCCTACTGCCAGGAATTCTGCAGCATCTCTCCAAGTTTCGATACCGCCGATACCGGACATTTCGTGACCATAACCGAAGTCAAATCCCTTTTCCTTAACCAGCTTGTGGATTTCTTCGTCCTGCTGAACCTGAGTACAGAATCTCAGAGCGATAGGCTTAACAGCTGCTCCGGAGTAACCTGAGATTGATGACTTACCATTAACTACTGGCATTGCTGTCATGTTTTCGAAGTCCAGGTTAGTGATTGACTTGATTGTGTTGATAGCTGATACAGCAGCAGCGCCGCCCTTGATAGCAGCTCTAGCATGTTCTTCCATGTTCTTGCAGTTTGGAGTCATCTTAGCAATGAACGGAATGTCTGTTACTGATGTAACTGCTCTAGCATACTTTTCAACGAGTTCGTTGTTAGTACCAACGTCGGAACCCATGTCGTGTGAAGTCATCTGAGGACATGAGAAGTTACCTTCGATCAGAGGCACGCCTGCTTCATCACACATCTTAGCCAGCTGCTTCCATTCTTCTTCTGAAGAACCCATGATAGTAGCAACTGTTACGTGTTCAGGATAATCTCTAACCAGTCTGTAGATGTATTCAAAGTTCTGTTCAGTTGGTTTGTCTGAAATCTGTTCCATGTTCTTGAATCCCAGCCAAGGCAGACCTTCCTTGTTAGTCTGGTCAAATCTTGGTGAACATTCGTCAGCTACGAAGATACCTACTGTCTTGAAGAAGCAGCCAGCCCAACCTGTTTCGTAGCATTTTCTTACCATGTCATAGTTTCCGCCTACCGGTGATGATGAAAGGAAGAACGGATTCTGACATTTTACTCCTAAATAATTTACGGATAAATCTTTCTTAATTGCCATTCTATTTCACTCCTTTCTTTTCAAGGTAAGCAATCATAGCGTCTGCAGCTTCCTTACCTGCTGCTACTGCTTCTACAACAGTCTTACCACCGTTAACGATGTCGCCTGCTGCGAAGAACTTACCGCCAGCCTTGCCCTTAGGTGCCTTGATCAGGCCCTTGTCAGCAACCTTAACAGGTGCTACTGCAGTCTGATCTTCAGCAGTCTGGCCTGTTGCGAATACGATAGTATCAGCACTCAGAACCAGCTGAGCAGCTTCGTCTCTGAAGCCCTTGAATTCTACTGCTTCAACCTTGTCAGCACCCTTGATAGCTGCAGGAGCCATACCAGTTGTTATGCCGATTCCCAGAGTCAGAGCATACTGGAATTCAGTCATGTTACCAGGAGCTTCTTCCAGAGTTCTTCTGTATACGATCTTAACGTCTTCTGCGCCCAGCAGCTTAGCTGTTACAGCACAGTCAACAGCAACGTCTCCGCCGCCTACTACGAGAACTTTCTTTCCAGGATCGAAAGCGTTCTTCTGAGTTCTAGCTGCCTTCAGGAAATCTACTGCTGAATATACGCCAGCCAGTTCGATTCCTTCGATCTTTGGCAGGTTAGCGCCCCACAGACCAGTTCCTACGAATACTGCATCGTATTCTTCCAGATCTGCAGCCTTAACTTCCTTACCAAATTCAAACTTCACTCCAAGGCCCTTAACCTGAGCGATGTCGTGATCTACTACAGCCTGTGGCAGTCTTGATGGAACGATTCCATATGTAAGAACGCCGCCGGCCTTTTCTTCTCTTTCAAAGATAGTTACTCTGTAACCAGCCTTAGCCAGTTCAGCAGCAGCTGCCAGTGAAGCAGGACCAGCACCTACGCAAGCAACCTTAGCTGCCTTTTTCTTAGCAGGAGCCTTCAGGATCTTCATCTTGAATACCTTTTCCTGTTCGATAGCGTATCTCTGCAGCTTACCGATCTGGATAGGCTTGTCGATACCGCATCTTGAACATGCTTCTTCGCACAGTCTGTCATAAGGACATACTCTAGCACATGATCCGCCTAAGATGTTGTTTTCTCTGATAGTTTCGGCTGCACCTTTTACGTTTCTGAATCTGATTGATCTGATAAACTTAGCAGGATCTGTTCCAGCAGGGCAGCCCTGGCTGCATGGTGCATCGTGGCACAGCAGGCATCTAGCTGCTTCTTCCATAGCTGTTCTGTGAGTGAAACCAGCTACAGCTTCAGCAGTATACTTTGCTTTTACTACTTTACTCAATTTAATTCCTCCTTATGGCATTATGATAGAAAAGCTGCATTTCCCGCAGGCTTTTATAGTCTATTGAAAATGCAGCTAAACCAAACTTAGATTAGAATCCCTTGACTTCGATTAAAATTCAGGGGAAGCGTCGCACTTCAGAACTGCGTTCAGAGTTGCTGTAGCTACTGCTGTGCAGTCTTCATCTGATACGTGTTCAGGTTCGCAGTGTGACAGACCGTCCTTAGTTCTTGCGAACAGCATTGTTGTAGGGATCACATACTGACAGAACTGAGCATCGTGGCCAGCACCTGACAGGATCTTCTGCCATTTAGCTCCCATTTCTTCCATTGACTCTTCAACAAATCCAACCAGTCTTTCGTCGAAGTATACAGTGTCTCTTACCCACTGTTCCTTGATTTCGCACTTGCACTGCTGCCAATCCTTAGCAGCCAGTTCCTTCAGGATTTCCATGCAGTGTTTTCTTACTTCAGGATCAGGATGTCTTACGTCCAGTGACATGTAAACTTCATCAGGAATTACTGTATGGATGCAAGGATGTGCCTGGATTTCACCAGTTGTGAATACGAATTCTGGCTGTCCCTGAGCAACAACTTCCTTGTTATATTCGTCATACTTCTTGTGGAGTTCGCACAGGAAGTCAGCGCATGCATGCAGAGCGTCATGTCTCTTAGCCATTGGGAATGTACCAGCGTGAGCTGAGAATCCATAGAATCTGATTGCATAGTTGAACATACCCATTACCAGCTGTACAGCACCGATTTCGTTGCCTGCATCTTCAAGGATAGGTCCCTGTTCCAGATGAGCTTCGAACATTGCGCAATACTTGTCTGGGCTAAGTCTGTTTTCCTTAGGTCCAGTGTAAGGTGATGCTGCCAGAGCTTCGCCGAATGTTGCGAATTCTGATTCGTCCATTGGAGTTGACTTCATCATGTTTTCATACAGGAAGTTTGGCTTCAGTGATTCTGGCAGATAATCGTGGCAGATGATTCCGGATACCATCATTGCTGGTGGATACAGTGAACCTTCTTCGTTTGTCCAGATCATAGCTGTCAGTGGATGCTTATGAGGGATTCCTTCTGCTGCTACTGTTTCCAGTACTTCCATAGCTGTCATTACGCCCAGGATACCATCGTAGTTACCGCCGTTCTTAACTGAGTCACAGTGTGAACCCATAACGATTCTCTTAGCGTCAGGATCTGATCCCGGCAGTGTAGCATACATGCATGCTACGTCGTCGCATTCAACTACTGCGCCGATAGCTTCCATTCTCTTCTTGAATTCAGCTCTAGCCATGTTGGCTTCTTTTGACAGTGAGTATCTAGTGATACCGCCGTGACCAGCGTCGCCGAACTGTGCAAAAGTTCTGATTTTGTCTGACATTCTTTCTAAACTACACTTATACATTTAATCATCCTCCTTTAAATTGATGAAATCTATAATTGCTTCTGGTTTTGTAACCAGTTACATATCAGTACATATATGATATCATGTTTTCAGAATATTTCAAGCTTTATTTAGCAAATCACCACTCCAATTTGAGTTTTTTTGCCGGGCAAATAAAGGTGCACAGTCCGCATCCGCTGCATTTGTTGCTGTCAACCACAACATTGTCCGCTTCTCTAGTTATAGCACCATACAGACATGCTACCCGGCACTTATCGCAATTTTCCGTGCAAGGCACGCTTTTCACAGTGCTGACTGCAGGCTCTATCTTCATCTCATCGAATGATTTTAGGTTTTCCAAAGCCTTTCCGCGGATATCCTCAACCGATGTATAACCGTGAGAATCCATCCATCCTTCCAGTTCGTTTACCATTCTTTCGACGGATTTTCTGCCTTCCAGCATTACCGTAGTCCCTACCTGGACTGCAGACGCACCCATCATCATATACTCTATGGCATGTCTTCCGCTGCTTATGCCTCCTATACCGCATATAGGGATATCTACCGTCTGCGATATGGTAGCTACCGAAGCGAGGCCGAGAGGTCTGATGTACTCTCCTGAAATACCTCCGTATGTAGAAAGAGTAGGCTGTGCGTTTTCTATATCTACTCCCAGGATGCCTCTTACAGCATTGATAGCGCTGACACATGAACCTCCCGCAGCCTTTACGGCTTTGGCCACCTTAGATATATTCGTAGTGTTCTGCGACAGTTTTACCATTACCGGCAGTTTGACAGCTGCCACGACTTCTTTAGTCATCTCATACACTACATTGGCATGAGACGCGACTACCTCAAGGCCTTCACCCATAGGGTTCGACACTGATATCTCGATGGCATCTGCGCCGAATTTTTCCATCTTGCTTGCCAGATACACCAGTTCCGAAGGAGTGTGAGCGGAAACGCTGGCGATGACTACGCCGCCATTGCTCTTGGCTATGCCCATTTCTCTTTCCCAGCTTTCGATCTGGATGTCGCTGTATAATCTTATGTTCTGAGCTCCGTTAGCATCACAGGCTATTCTCGGACGAACGTCAAGGAGGGCATCGCTGACTATACTCTCGGTAACTACTGCCCCTGCTCCCGATGCGATGGATCTTTTCAAAGATTCACCGTCTCTGTTCCAAGGTCCTGCTGCTATTATCAAAGGGTTCTTAAGCTCCAATCCTAAAAAATTCGTCTTCAACATTAAAACATCTCTCCAATTCTTTCTTTATGTCCGCATGATTTTCTGATCCTAAGTTTTGTCTGAAGGATGATCTGTCTCGGCTCTTCTTTTGCTTGATTTTCTGTATTATCTTCTTTATCTTCTGATTCGATCAAATCGAACAGCAGTCTCGCTCCGTAAACACCCATCTTATGGAAAGGAAGCTCTACCGTAGTCAGCTTCGGTTCCACCAGATTAGACATCCTTGCGTTGCCAAATCCTGCAACGGCAATGTCTTCAGGCACTTTCAGGCCACTGTCTTTTATGGCATCCATAGCACCGTATGCTATTTCATCACTTGTGGTAAATATGGCTCTCGGAGCACCTGATGCCATCATTTTCTTAGCGCCCAGATACCCACCTTCTATTGTATTTTCCACAAGCTTTATATATTCGTCGGATATGTCCATATCGTTCTCTTTGAGTACGTTTTTATATCCTTCCAGCATATCCTGAGTTTCCTGCTGAGGATCGTTTCCATAGAGGATGCCTATGGAATCATGACCGTTCTCGATCAGCTGGTACACCATGTTCTCAGCACCTATCCTGCAGTTCACTTTCACTGTATTGAAGCCTTTTGCACATCTGTCTTCTCCTATAAGAACGACCGGTACATCTTGTTCTTCTACAGATTTTATGAATTTCTCATCCAGCGAAGAAAACATAAGTATTATGCCGTCGACCCTTCTTGTGAGCAGCTGCTCAATATAGTTTTTTTCTATCTCCGTATCTTTTTCTACATTACACATGAATGTTATATAACCCTTCTGCTGTGCAACGTCTTCTACACCCTTGGCGATCTCCATGTACATGGAGTTGAGCATATGTGGAATCACAAGGCCTATAGTCTTGGTCTTATTGAAGTTCAGTCCCTGCGCAAACCAGTTCGGCTTATACTCCTCTTCTTCCATGATCTTAAGGATCTTGTCCCTCGTTTTAGGTGCAACGTTTTCAGGATGATTCATTACCCTGGATACTGTAGCGACTGATACGCCTGCCGCTTTAGCGATCTGTTTGATATTCATGATATCTCCCTTCATGTTAGAACGTATCTAATTATCGCATTTTTTTGACAATTTATCAAGATGAAGTTGCACATAATAAAAAACCGAGGAGCTGTTAAACTCCTCGGGAACGCTTTTATACGAATATGAATGGCACTACATAAAGCCCGATAGCCACAACTACTGCCACAGCAACGATGATCGACCAGGTCTTAAATTCCTTATCCATCTTGGCTTTTTCTTCAGCAGGCGGCTGCACGAATTCTGTGATCTGAGCTGCCAGATCTTCGTCACCCTTCTTATCGTATTTAGCCTGACAGATGAAGAATATGATAAGTCCCAGTACGCACCAGATAACGCCAGTCCAGAACGCTTCCGTATCAAGCTGTGTCAGCATGATGATATATATGATGGCACTTATCGGTGCACCTATCATTACTGCAGGAGCCTTAAAAGGTCTTGCCAGATCAGGCTTACGCTTTCTCAGGAATGCGCATGCTGCGATACCTATTATGTAGTAGAACAGGTCTGCGAACAAGCTGAGTGATGCGATATAGATCATTGAATTTGTAGCGATGAGCAGTACTGTCAGTACGCCCAGTGTGATGATGGCAACATAAGGTGTCTTGAATTTATTTACCTTAGCGAAAACCTTTGGCATAGCTCCGTCTCTTGCCATTGTGAACAGATATCTAGGAGGTACGGAGATACTTGAGTTCAGTGTTGAAAAGTCTCCGCCGAATGCGATGCCTGCTGCCAGCATGATGAGAGGTAATCCCAGGATGCCTGCGATGGACATAGCTTCTGCATAAGGTGCGCTTGCTGTTGAGATAGCTCCCAGCTGTTCTGTAGGAACGATACCCACCATGAACCACTGGAAAATAGCATTTACTGCGAATACGATGAACGGTGCCAGTATCAGTGCTCTAGGGATATTGATCTGAGGATATTTGATTTCTTCACCCATAGCACAGCAAGTTTCGAATCCTGCGAAGCACCACCAGATCAGTGCTACCATACCGATGAATCCGCCTGCACTGAAATCAACATAGTCAGGCAGCTGCACGAAATTATTGAGGCCAACGTTCGGGATCATCAGCAGGAACCAAATGATGGCTACGCCCCAGAAGAAGAACATGAATCCGTTCTGAAGTCTTCCTGTGATTTCTACTCCTCTGACACTGAGGATCATGAATAATATTACTACTGCACATGCGATGATGACATCACTTGTCGCTCCGCCTCCGATCTCCAGTCCGAGAGCACCCAGCAAAGTCTTGAAGTAGAAACTGAATGCCAGTGCTTCACCACTTGTTACGGCTACCAGTGAAATGATGAAGTTCCAGCCGGCCAGCATACCGAACGGCTTGCCTATACCGAGGGAAGCGTACTTATATGTACCGCCTGCATACGGCAGTGCTGCACCCATTTCTGCGTAGAGCAGAGCAGGATATACGCTCACCAGCATTGCCACGAATGTAGCGATGATAACTGCCGATCCCATCATACCAACTACGTTAGCTCCTGTTGTGAATAAGCCAACGCCTACTACTGTACCTACTGTTATAGTAACTGCTTCACGCATACCGAATGTACGCTTTAAGATTTGATTGTCCATTGTTTTAAGTCTCCTTTTATCTACATCTATATATGTCTTATTATTTATTCTTCTCTATCCTTATCTCTGCCGCCCTGGCATGACCTGTAAGTCCTTCTCCATGAGCCAGATTAGCTACAAGCGGTGCGATACTGAGCATTCCTTCACGAGTCATCTTCTGATACGTACATGTCTTCAGGAATGTTCCTACCCAAACTCCGCCTGTATATCTTGCTGCTCCCAATGTAGGAAGTGTATGGTTCGTTCCCGATGCATAGTCACCGAATACCTCGGCAGTATTTCCTCCAATGAAGAGTGAACCGTAATTCCTGAGTGATCCAACGACTTCAGCTTCCTTATCAGCCGCTACGTTGACTTCCAGATGTTCAGGCGCATATTCGTTGGCATACTCTACAGCCTCTTCTAAGCTTTCTGCCAGCAAGATCTCTCCGTAATCCTTCCATGAAGTTTCTGCGATCTCCTTAGTATCCAAAGTCTGCAGCTGAGCTTCCACCGCCTTTTCTATGGCACGTCCAAGAGCTTCATCAGTAGTAACCACTAAGCCTTTAGCTTCTCTGTCATGTTCTGACTGAGCCAGCAAGTCTGCTGCGATTACTTCAGGATCGGCCTGTCCGTCAGCTATTACAAGCACTTCGCTCGGGCCTGCAACGAAATCTATACCGACCTTACCGTAGCACTGTCTCTTAGCTTCTGTTACGAAGCTGTTTCCGGGTCCCACGATCATATTTACAGGTTTGATCTGATCTGTTCCGTATGAGAATGCCGCGATGGCCTGTGCTCCTCCGACAGCATATATCTCATCGATACCGGCAACATCCATAGCAACCAGTGTCTTAGGATGTATGTCAGTCGTTCCTTTTATAACAGGTGAGCATGCAGTGATGCGGCCAACTCCGGCAACCTTAGCCGGTATCCCCAGCATCAAAGCTGTGGAATAGAGAGGATATCCTCCGCCCGGCACATAGCAGCAGCATGAGTCTACAGGTATCACTCGATGTCCTAAGAGGATTCCCTCAGCCGGAGAGAAATCCTCAAGTCCTCCTACAGTTCCCTTTTGAGCTTCCGCAAAAGCTCGGATATTGGCAGCTGCAGACTTTATATCTTCCAGGTCTTCAGAGGATACCTTGGCATATGCCGCCTCTATTTCTTCCCTTGAAACCTGCAAAGCCTCACGCTCACAGCCGTCAAACTTCTTATTATATTCCTTAAGAGCATCATCGCCGTTCTTGATGACATTGTCGATGATGGCTGCCACAGTCTGCCTCAGCTGACTGCGGTCCTCTTCAGTTCTTGTTTTTGATGGTTTCAGTACTTTTATCATTATTATCGATCTCCGTTTATATTTATATGCTCATTCGAGACGCTCTTTATTTATTTATCACTTTATTGCGTTAAATTATCAAAACACCAACTGTTGAATATTTTAGCTCAAACTCATAAACAAGTCAAGGGGGATATGATAATTTTTTACTTCCTCTTCAGCGATATGAACACTCCTCCTGCACATATCACGGTGAATACTATAAATGAAGTGTTTATCACCTTTACCAGCACCTGCGGATCTGCTGATGCCAGCTGCGTACTGCCCATAAACCGGCTCACTATTATCGTCACTATTACCATGCTGAGCGTATGTCCGATGGATCGCATAGTCGCAAGTATGGACGATGCCACGCCATATTCGGATTTATCTACGCATGACATTACCGCATTGGTATTAGGCGATGAAAACAGTGAAAAGCCCAGGCCTGTCACCAGCAAGGCGATTATTATGATAGCAAGGCTTGTCTCCTGTCCTATGAAGATGAATATCGCTGCACCTGCCGCACAGAAACCCATGCCGATAGATGACATCTTGAACGGTGAAAACTTGTCCGACAGCCTTCCCATTATCGGAGAAAGCACTGCCATGACTATAGGCTGGAATATCATTATGAGTCCTGCTGTCTGGGATGAATAGCCCATGACTACCTGCAGATATATGGAGATCAAATAACTTATCGCAAAGGTCGCACTGTAGTTGAGAAGAGCTGACAGATTAGAGAAGGCATAGCCTATATTTTCTCTGAACAGTCTCACATTGACTGCAGGCTCATCTGTTTTGAGTTCATGGCGGATAAACAATATGCCAAGCAGCACTCCCGCTGCAGTCAAAATCGCTGCCAATATAACAGCACCTGATGAATCGTTTCCCAGCTCCGACAGACCATACATCAACAAAATGGTGAAACATACGAAAAGCACGTTGCCCTTCATATCAAAAGATTTTCTCTCATCAGAGCCTGCTGTTTCCGATGTCCTCGGCAGCTTAGCTGCTGCCGTAACAAGCGCCACTAGACCCAGCACACCTGTCAAAATAAAAATAGATTTCCATCCCAGATTATGATTGAGAAAACCACCTATCACAGGACCTGCCGAAAGACCGGTATATGTCGAAGCGATGGAATATCCCAGCACTCTGCCTCGCATATGACCGGGAAACGATGCCACTAAAATGGCTGTATTGGTACTGAATATCATAGCCGCACCGATGCCCTGTATTATCCTGACTACCAGCAGCATAGTCATGGACACGGCAAAAACGGCTGCAATGCAGCAAGCCACGAATACGATCAGGCCCGTTACAAGAACCGTTTTCCTGCATGTTATATCTGCCAATCTGCCAATCGGCACCGAAAATGCAGCCACTGCCAGCGTATATCCCGTCACCAGCCAGCCTACGAAATTGGCACTGACATGAAACTGCTGCCCTATATCGGGGATCGACAGGTTCAGTGCACTGCCTGTAAAAGTCGTCACGAATGCAGTGATTATAACTACCAATATTACGATTTTCTGTTCTGTTGTATTCTTAAATGCATTATCCATACTATTATTATATACCAACTGCTGCATTATTACTATCAGATGACGATACAGATAAAATACTCCTTGCCTTCATCGCTTATTTTCTGAAGCGATCTCTGCATCTTACCTCGGATATTATCGGGAACAGACGCGATCTTGTTCTCCATCTGCTCGGCTACCATCTCCTGAAGAGTCTTTCCGAAGAAATTCGTATCCCAGATCCCTGACGGCGATCCTGCCATTTCTTCCTTGAGCCTTGCAACAAGTTCTTCCGACTGTTTCTCACTGCCGACAAGAGGTGATACTTCAGTCGTTATATCAGTCCTTATCATATGCATGGTCGGTGCTTTGGCTTTTATCTTGATACCGTATTTATTACCTTGTCTGAAGACTTCAGGTTCTTCGAGTATCATGCCGGATAAGTCAGGTTCGACTATGCCGTAGCCTCTGTTTTCCACCTGATGTATGGCATTTCGTAATTTATCGTAAGCCTTCTTAGCATCTGCAAACTCACGCAGCAGCTCAAAAAATCGATAGTCATTATCGACGGTCTCTCCCATCAGCTCGGATACCACTTTATGATACAGTTCTTCCGCCATTTCGATCCATATCTCAGCCTCGCCCGTACCCATGTCTACAGACTTCACTTCCGCCGATTTTACTATCTGACCGTCAGCCAGCAGAGCTGCCGCATCTCTCAATTCTTCTATAGTCTCGAAATCGTGGGCCCAGTATTTGATATTTTCGATAAGCTGTGACTTGAGCCAGTGGTCGCTGTCAAGCCCTTCCACATAACCAGGCACATGAAATGCCACTTCCCTCACCGGGAACCTGCCAAGAAGTTCTGTCATAACATCCTTCACATCTTCCTCCGAAGCCTTGGCACAATCCATCCTTATGACAGGCACGCCGAACTTCTCAGAAAGAGCACCTGCTTCTCTTCGGGCAAGCATTCCATCGGGTTCTGTTGAATTCATAATGACAACAAAGGGCTTTCTCAGATCAAAAAGCTGTCTTATGACTTTTTCTTCTGCATCCCGATAAGAATCACGCTCTAGTGTATCTATGGTCCCGTCTGTAGTGATAACGATCCCCACGGTAGAATGATCTTTGATGACCTTCTCGGTTCCTATCTCTGCTGCTTTCGCAAAGGGCAGCTTCTCATCATTCCAAGGTGTTGCCACCATCCTCGGTTCTCCCTCTTCAGTATCTCCGAGAGCGCCGGAGATCATATACCCTACGCAGTCTACAAGACGTACTTTCAGATTCATGCCGACGGCGGCATTTTGAATAGCCGCACTTTGCATGCCGCTGCCTGCGCTTTTCGCACCTATATTGAGCTCGACTGCCTCAGCCGGAATGAATTTCGGTTCTGTCGTCGTGATCGTCCTGCCGCTGCCGCTCTGAGGCATTTCATCGAGTATGCGCTGCTTCTCATAAGTATCGCTCACATTGGGGAGTACCATCAGATCCATGAAACGCTTGATGAATGTCGATTTGCCGGCTCTGACCGGGCCTACTACTCCCATGTATATATCGCCGCCTGTACGCCTGCCGATGTTTTCGTATATGCTCATGTTTTCCAAAATAAAAACCTCCCCATGTCCGTACTATAAATCAATACAGTATATTTAG
Organism: Bacillota bacterium; assembly: GCA_017416795.1. Taxonomy (GTDB): domain Bacteria; phylum Bacillota; class Clostridia; order Peptostreptococcales; family Anaerovoracaceae; genus Lentihominibacter. Next base: position 14,872 of record JAFQBD010000007.1, read on the forward strand.
GGAGGTTCGTATTTATTCTTATTTCATCGGCAGCCAAGATTATTTTTGTGCCAGCCTGCCTGTAAGACTGAATGTCTTGCCTTCAGTGATCTCAACATCTACGATCTGACCGATAAGCTCCTTAGGACCTTCAAAGTCCACAAGTTTGAAACCATCGGTTCGCCCTGTGAGAGTTTCGTCGTTTTTCTTGCTGGAGCCTTCAACGAGAACACGCTCGATACGGCCTACATATGCTGCATTCTTGGCAGCACTGCCTTCGTTTATCAAGTCGACAAGTCTGTTGAATCGCTCATGTTTGATATCTTCAGGTATCTGATCTTCATATTCCGCTGCAGGAGTTCCCTTTCTTATGGAATAGAGGAATGTGAATGCTGAATCGTATCCCACTTCCTTGACGAGTGATAAAGTCTCTTCAAAATCTTCTTCAGTCTCGCCCGGGAATCCTACTATGATATCTGTACTCATGGTTATGCCCGGAACAGCTTCACGCAGCCTACGAACAAGGTCGAGATATTTTTCTCTGTCATACTTCCTGTTCATCCTCTTGAGCACTCTGCTGCTTCCTGCCTGCACCGGCAGGTGGATGTATTTGCAAAGCTTCTCACAGTCTACGAATGCTTGTATCAGCTTATCTGACAAGTCTTTAGGATGTGATGTCATGAACCTGATACGTTCAAGACCTTCGATATCGTTGAGGGCATAGATCAGATCTGCGAAGTCCCATTCCTTTCCATCAGCGAACTTCTCATCGTCAATACCGCCGCCTGCAATGCCTCTGTATGAATTGACATTCTGGCCGAGAAGCGTCACTTCCCTCACATCGTCAGCTACCAGCTTCTTGATCTCAGCAATGATGTCTTCAGGTCTTCTGCTCTTCTCTCTTCCCCTGGTATATGGAACGATGCAGTAAGTACAGAAGTTGTTGCATCCATACATGATATTGACAAATGATTTATGCCTATAAAGTCTCTTGGCAGGGAGCCCTTCTACGATCTCTTCGCGATCTTCAAGGATCTCTCGGACCTTTTGCTTCTCCTGATAAACATTTTCCAACAGCTGCGGGAATCGATGGATGTTATGAGTCCCGAATATGATGTCTACCCATGGATATTTAGCCTTTATGGTGTCGATGATGTGCTGCTGCTGCATCATACATCCGCAGACACAAGCCACATAATCAGGATTCTTCTCCTTGATCTTCTTCAGCTGACCGAGAGTCCCGAAGAACCTCTTATCTGCATTTTCTCTGATGCTGCAGGTGTTGATTATAGTGATATCGGAATCTCTGCGATCTTCGACTTCCAAACAACCCTTCTCTTGAAGCATCCCGGCTATCGTCTCGGAATCGTGCTCATTCATCTGACATCCGAATGTTATTATGTTGTATTTTTTGCCTTTAAGCTTGCTCATGCTTTCTTTCTCTTCCCATAAGTATTTCTACTGCTTCCGCCGCTGTGATCTCGCCCTGTACAGTCTTATAGATAGCTTCTGTTATAGGCATTTCAACGCCTTCACGCTTAGCCAGCTCGTAAGCAGCTTCTGTAGTGAACATTCCTTCTACTACCATTCCCACTTTTTCTGTAGCTTCTGCAGGACTCATTCCTTCACCGATCATGATACCGCATCTTCTGTTTCTTGAATGCATACTTGTACATGTAACGATAAGGTCACCTGTTCCTGTCAGACCTGCGAATGTTTCAGGCTTAGCTCCCAGCTTCATTCCCAGTCTTCCGATCTCAGCCAGTCCTCTTGTCATAAGCGCTGCTTTAGCATTGTCTCCGAATCCCATACCGTCTGAGATACCTGCACCCAGTGCGATGATATTCTTAAGTGCTCCGCCCAGTTCTACGCCCACAACATCTTCTGTAGTATAGACTCTGAATCGGTCTGTCATGAAGAGATCCTGGATAGCTTCTGCCGCTTTCAGATTCTTCGATGCCGCCGCAACTGTAGTCGGAAGTCTTCTGCCTACTTCTTCAGCATGTGACGGACCTGACAGAACTACGTATCTGTCCATATCCAGCTGTTCTGCAGCGATCTCTGACATTCTGGCCAGACTCTTCTGTTCGATACCCTTGGCAACATTGATTATGATGGCATCATCAGGAATGTATGCCTTTGCAGAGGAAAGGGCGCTTCTGAAGTGCTGAGCAGGTGCAGAGAAGAGAACTACGTCTGCATCTTTCAAAGCTTCCTGCGTAGTATATGCTATCTGTATATTTTCGCTCAGAGGAACTCCCGGAAGGAAGTTTACGTTTTCTCTGTTTTCTTCCATAGATTTAAGATGTGCTTCGTTGATGTCCCAGATCTTCACTTGGTGACCTTTGCCTGCAACTACTGTTGCCAGTGCTGTTCCCCAGCTTCCTGCGCCGATAACACCGATATTCTTCATATGTATCCTCCTATTTTTCCTTGGATTTATCGAATATGCTCATGATCGGCTCTTCGCCGTGAATGAGTCTTACAATGTTAGCCTTGTGCTTGATGATGATGCAAAGCGCCAGTGCACTTCCCGGAATGATGAATGCAGGTTCCAGGAAATATGCCAGGATCGGGAAGCATGCGGCTCCCAGGATAGACCCTACTGACATGCGCTTAGTAACGAGTACGCCGATGGCTACGACAGCAAGTGCTGCCAGTGCCAGCCATACGTTGATCCCCAGCAGGACTCCGAATGCTGTGGCTACGCCTTTGCCGCCCTTGAATTTATAAAATACGGGCCATACATGTCCGCAGAATGCCGCTACAGCAGCACACATGCCGCCTGCCGGTCCTGCGATCAGATTGCCGATGAGTACTGCGATCACACCTTTGAGGATATCGACTATCAGGGTGATGACACCGGCTTTCTTTCCCATTACTCTGAGAGCATTGGTAGTGCCGGCATTACCGCTTCCTTCTTTTTTGATATCGATACCTCTTGCCTTGGCCAGCATGATCGATGGTGAGATACATCCTATGAAGTATGCGATTACTATAGCAAGAGCAAGCAATCCGATATTAATACCTAAATAAACAGCCGTAGGTCCGTCCGCGCCTCCTATGATTCCTACCATACTATTCTTCCTCCTTCTCGCCCTTTTCTCTGAAGACGAACTTCAGTGAAGTTCCTTCGAAACCGAATGCTTCTCTGATCTTGTTTTCAAGATATCTTGAATATGAGAAGTGCATCAGAGGTCTTGAGTTTATCTTGAATGAGAAAAGCGGAGGCTTGACTCCTACCTGAGATACATAGTATATCTTCAGGCGCTTACCCTTATCTGACGGCGGCTGCTTCATCATGGTAGCATCTGCGATCAGATTGTTGAGCTGTCCTGTAGGTACTCTCATTGCTCTGTTTTCGGCTACGTACTTGGCCATTTCGATAACGTGGGTAACTCGCTGACCTGTCAGGGCTGAAATAAATACGCTTGGGGCATATGACATAAATGTCAGTTCCCTTGCGATCTCCTTCTTGAACTCGTTCATGGTGTTGGTTTCCTTCTCGATCAGGTCCCACTTATTTACTACCACGACGATACCCTTACCTGCTTCGTGAGCGATACCGGCGATCTTCTTATCCTGTTCAGTGATGCCTTCCTGTGCATCTATCATCAGCAGGCAAACGTCGCATCTTTCGATGGCAGCTACTGCTCTGATAACACTGAACTTTTCTATATCTTCGTTGACCTTGCTCTTACGTCTGATACCGGCTGTATCGATGAGCAGGTATTTTTCTCCGTCATGCTCAAACGGTGTATCTATAGAGTCACGAGTAGTTCCCGCGATAGGAGATACGATAACTCTGTTTTCTCCCAGCAGCTTATTGATGAGAGATGACTTTCCTACGTTAGGCTTACCGATCATAGCGATTTTGATGTCGTCTTCTTCCTCAGTTCCCGCGCCTTCAGGGAACTCTTCTATGATACGGTCAAGTAAGTCTCCCAGATTCAGCATGTTGGCTGCCGAAATAGGAATAGGCTCTCCCAGACCAAGTTCGTAGAAGTCATAGAAGTCGTCAGGCAGCTCTGTCTTATCGATCTTGTTTACTGCCAGAACTACTTTCTTACCTGTCTTCATCAGCATGGAGCCGACTTCTCTGTCTGATGCTGTCAGCCCTTCCTTGCCGTCACACATGAAAAGGATCACGTCTGCAGTATCCATAGCTATCTCTGCCTGCGCACGCATCTGTGAAAGGATGATATCCTTAGTATCCGGCTCGATACCGCCAGTATCGATCATGGCAAAGTGTGTACCTGACCATTCCGCTTCCGCATATATCCTGTCACGGGTAACGCCCGGAGTATCTTCTACTATAGATACTCTTCTTCCTACTATCTTATTGAAAAATGTGGATTTTCCCACATTAGGTCTGCCTACTACGGCAACTAAAGGTTTACTCATTGAAAATTCCTTCCGCAAATTCCTTAGGGTCGAATTCCTTCAGGTCTTCGATACCCTCACCTACTCCGATGAATTTTACCGGCATATCGAATTCATCTGCTATAGTCACCACGATACCGCCCTTGGCTGTACCGTCCAGTTTAGTCAGAACTATGCCGGTTATATTGGCAGCTTCACCGAATTCCTGTACCTGCGAAACAGCGTTCTTGCCTGTTGTCGCATCCAAAACCAAGAGGTTTTCTCTGGCTGCTTCAGGGAATTCTCTGCCTATTACCTTGTTCATTTTATTAAGCTCATCCATCAGGTTCTTCTTGTTCTGAAGTCTGCCTGCAGTATCACAGATGAGCACATCTATGTTCTTTGCCTTAGCTGACTGGATGGCATCATATATAACAGCTGAAGGATCTGCACCCTCCTTATGCTTGACGATATTGATGCCTACTCTGTCGGCCCAAATGCTGAGCTGTTCAGCCGCAGCTGCCCTGAAAGTATCGGCTGCCGCCAGCATAACAGTCTTGCCTTCCTTCTTCAGCTTATGAGCTATCTTACCGATGGATGTGGTCTTGCCTCCTCCGTTGATACCGATCATCAATATCACCAGCGGAGTATCGCTGCAGAGCCCATGAGCCTCCTGCTTATCCATAAGACTTGCGATTATCTTGCCCAATCTTATCTTTATTACTTCCGGTTTAGTAAGGCTGTTCGACTGTATTTCATCTCGAAGTGTCTCGACGATCTTCATTGTGGTCTCCATACCGATGTCAGAAGTGATCAGTATTTCTTCCAGCTCATCGAGAAAATCTTCATCTACAGTCGTTCTCGCCATCAGCGCATCTCCTATACGCTGTGACAGCTTACCGAAAAACGATTTTTTTTCTTCATTCAGCATTTGTTTTTCTCCCTGTTATATCATCCGATCGCCGCTGCCGATCAGATCTCAAAATCATCATCAAGGCTCAGTGACAGAACCTTGGAAACACCCTTTTCAGGCATTGTCACACCATAGAGGACATCTGCATGTTCCATAGTGGCCTTCTGGTGAGTTACCAGTGTGAACTGGATATCGTAGAACTTCCTGAGACAGTTTATGAATCTGTCTATGTTCGCATCATCCAGTGCCGCCTCTACCTCGTCGAGGATACAGAACGGCGTAGGCTTAGCCTCAAGTACAGCGAACATCAGCGCGATAGCTGTGAGAGTCTTCTCTCCACCGGAAAGCAGATTGATGTTCTGCAGCTTCTTGCCCGGCGGCTGAGCGATGATGTCGATATTGGAATTGAGCGGATCGTTCTCATCGGAAAGTCTCAGTTCGGCATGTCCGCCTCCGAACAGTTCTCCGAACTTCTTCTCGAAGTTGATTACGATCTGATCGAAGCTTTCCTTGAACTTGAGTCTGATAGTCTTATCCATCTCGTCGATGATGCTGTTAAGGTCATCCATCGCCTTCTGGATATCAGCCTGTTCGCCTGTAAGGAAGTCGTATCTTTCCTTGACTATTTCGTATTCTTCGATGGCTCCCACATTGACTTCACCAAGTTCCTTCATGCGGTTTTTGATCTGTCTGTTTTCCTTGACAGCCGTAGACATGACGAATTCTTCGCTCTTGAATTCCATCGCCTGTATATATGATATTTCAAAGTCTTCCCAAAGCTTGTCCTTATATGTATCGAGCTGTGTCTCATTCTTGGCATTCTTGATCTCAAGCTCATACTTCTGATTCTGCAGACTGTTCATCTTAGAATCTATAGTTTCTTTTTCTGCGTTGAGACTGCCTATGCTGCGAGTCACATCTGCCTTATCTTCCGTAACTTCTTCGAGATAGCTTTCGAGATTTTTCTTTTCTTCTTCCTTGGCAGCGATCAGCGTGTCGATATCACCATGACCTGAAGTGATCTTATCTCGTTCTGCAGCCATCTGAACAAGCTGTGCGTTCCTCGACTCGATGTCTCCCTCGATCTCAGCGATCGTCTCTTCGATGCGGAGCACCATGGAATCTATATGTTCCTTCTCGCTTTCACAGCTACTTACTGCCATTCTCGCAGAAGTTATATCTTCTCTTATGGCTTCGAACGAATCCTTCTTAGCATCGTATTCAGCCTGCTTTTCTTCTCCGGCCGCCTCTGCCTTTTTCACTGTCTCACGATCTGCACCGATCTTTTCTTCCAGCTTATATATCATTGCCTGAGAATTTTCCTTCTCTGCTCTGATGTTATCAAGCTCTCTTGACAGTTTATCAGCACCTGCCTTCATATCCTTCAGGATGTTTTCTGCCAGTTTCTCTTCATTTTCCTTTGCCAGCAGCTGTCTCTCAACATCTCTGATGTCTTCTTCCACAGCCTTGATATTCATGGCAAATCCGCTTATGCTCTCTCTCAAAGCAGTCAGCTTAGCGCCTGCCTGCTGTCGCTCTGCGGTCTTCGCTTCGATATCATTATGAAGTGCTGCTATCTCTGCCTTTCTGTCCAGGATATTGGCAGTCTTGTTCTTGTACTTACCTCCTGTGATAGCACCGCCGGCATTGATGACTTCACCTTCCAAAGTTACGAATCTGACGCCTGACGCCCTCTTCGACATCTTGACTGCGTTGTCCATGTCGTCTACCAGGACTACTCTGCCCAGCAGGTATTCAACGATATTGTTATATTTACCGTCATATTCTACACAGTCAGGCCCGAATCCTATGAAGCCCGCTTCTTTCGACAAACTTTCGTCTCTTCTGCCGCCGCCCTTCACTGAGCTTACAGGCAGGAATGTCATACGTCCCGCTTTATTTGCCTTCAGTGACTGGATGGCTGCCTTAGCACTTGCATCATCATCACATACGATGTTCTGAAGAGCTGCTCCAAGAGCTGTTTCAATGGCCGTCTCATATCCTGCAGGTACCCTTATCAGTTCTGCCACTACTCCGTGGATACCGGACAGTCCCGATTTCATGACATGCTTTACTGCATAGTTATATCCTTCGTAATTGCTCTCCATCTCTTCGATGGTCTTAGCTCTGGCGCTGAGCTGTCCCAGAGTTATGCGAAGTTCCTCCACTTTCTTGGAAAGCGCGCGCTCTTCTTCCTGCTGGGATGCAAAATCAGCACGTTTCGCTTCTGCTCTGCCCTTTTCGGTAAGGGAAACGTCAAGCCAGCCCGTCCAAACACCGGCTCTGTTGGTTTCGCTTTCTCCGTGGCGAATCATAAAGACCTTCATATATGTTTCTCCTTGGCATACCC
>JAFQBD010000008.1 GCA_017416795.1 Bacillota bacterium
CGGCTTTTTTCCTTTTTTCTTGGTCTTCTTATCGTCTTCGATCAGCATGTCGCTCATGAATACCAGAAGTATCAGTATCACGCCTCCTGCTGCTGCGAAGTAAAGGCCCGGTGGATTCTGTATGTAGTTGGCTACAAGTCCAAGATATGGTATATCGAAGAGGGCTCTTCCTATGACGTTCTCGTATGGCACCAGATTAGCATCAGGTGCTTCGTTGGCATCGCCCTTGGTCTGGAATTTCGGAACCCCATTGTCATCAACTATGTCGATTACTCTGTGTGTAGCGATAGTGGATTCACTCATCTTGAATGTGATGGCATCGCCTATCTCGATATTGGCAGGATCGACTTTCTTGGTCGTATAGATAAGTCCTCCTGTCTTGAATTCCGGCTCCATGGAACCTGATATTACTACGTATGTATCGATCCCGAAAAACCTCGGTGCTACCAGCAGCAGTGCCAGTATCACTACCAGCGTCACAAGTATCGTCGAGACCGTATTTATCACTTTCGCCATTTCAGTTGTTTCCCCTTGTAAGTTCTAGTTCGTATCCTTTTTTTAAGCAATTATTCGTTATATGAGAATAGCAAAACATACGCATACCCGATCTATGCGTAAGTTAAATTTATATTATCTGAATTATGTTTTGAATAAAGTTTAGTTTTGTAAACCCATTCTACTCTTTTTATACATATAAAACAAGTCGAAAAATAGTTTTTATTCGACAATATTCAACTTATTATGTGTATAAAAAAAGAGAAAGCAAACTAGTTGCTTTCTCTAACAAGATAGTGTGATCCTGTATAAGTTATTTTTTTGATTTCACTAATTTCTGTTTAATTTTTTAATGCTGTAATTGGTATCACATAAACCCCATCCGGTCTTTTATATGCGGCGTTGGCCATGCCACATATGATTCCAAGAACGGCAGGTGGTTTTCCCTTCGGATCTTTCTCGATATTCTTTTTGATTTCCAAAAGATTTGATGCTGCGGCATCTATCTGATTTGCCCCCAATTTTATTTCAAAAGCACACCATCTACTGTCAGCAAGCTCGATAACAGCATCGATTTCTTTACCGCTATAATCCTGGTAATGATATAGCTTCCCTCCAAATGATTCCGCATATATTTTCAGATCCCGTTCGCACAGTGCCTCAAATAAAAAGCCTAATGTTTCGAGATCTCCTAAGAGACCTTCAGGAGTTACTTGAAGCAATGCACATGCGAGTGACGGATCTGCAAAGTGTCGTTTTACTGCCTGCTTTACACGAACAGACGAGCGAACCTTAGTGGCAAAAGGCGGTTGATTGTCTGTTATGAAGAGTCGTTCAAATATATCAAGATATTCTTTGACAGTTTCAACATTTATGTCTTCATCATCAAGTTCTTTAATATCTTTCTTTAGCGTCTTGTTTGTTACTGTCGTGCTTTCATTTCTGGCAAGCGATCGCAATAGCAATTTCATTTTCATGGTATTACGCTTAACGCCATCTATACGATACACATCATCATCGATAACGGCATTAAGATACTCGATCGGAAGCAATGATGCCTGTTCAACAGATAGATCCAGACTACCCGGCCATCCACCTCTAACAATTAGTTTGACCAATTCTCTAAAATCAACTTCACCTGTCATTGCAGGTGTGAGCTTGTCGTGGCAAATATCCTCAAGAGACACCTTGCCGGACGAATCACCTGACTCATACAGAGACATGGGCCTCATGCGCAGCTTAGCGATACGACCTGCTCCGCTATGCATGATACCTTTATGATTAGGAGTAGCTGAACCGGTTAAAATATACTGACCCTTTCTCGGGTTTTGATCCACTTTATGTCGTACAGCATCCCAGATGGGAGGAACTTCCTGCCATTCATCGATCAAACGCGGAAAATCTCCATCAAGGATCAGTTCAGGAGACATTTCGGCCAACTTCCTATTCTGAAAATTCCCTGCCGGATCGCCAAGAAATATTTCACTGTTACTGTGATAAGAAGATGTCCAAGTTTTGCCGCACCACTTCGGACCTTCTATACAAACCGCTCCAAAAGTCTGCAAATAATCTTCAATTTTATTGTCAATAATTCGATGCATATACTTGTTTTTATCCATACTAATCACCTCTGCATATATTATGCCCCAACCCGAGAGATTTTACAAGCCTAACCCGATAGATTTTTAATTTATAATCCGAGAGATTTTGTAAATCCAATCCGATAGATTCTGAAATTAAAAAAACACGCCAACTTATGTCAGCGTGTTCTCTTATATTTCTTTTATGTAATTATATCGCACCTATGCTCAAAACTTGATTTCCACTTTCTCCACGACTCCCAGTATTTCAACTGTGCCCTTCGCCAGATCTGCTGATCCGAATACTTGCGGCGCATAGCCGATATCGGCTGCCGTTGCAAGAAGCTTATCTCCATCTTGGTGCAAAAATCGCAGCTGCGGGCTGCTTCCGTCTATGGTAATGCATACGATCTCTCCCGCAGGGAGCTCTTCGCCTCCGGCCTTTTCAAAAGCTCCGCCGAGCTTTCTCAAGATCACCCTTGCACCTTGCGGAATGTGTGCGCTTTGCATGGAGTTGTCCGGTGCAAGCATCTCGATGTATCGATCGTGGCCGTCTATGCCGTTGCCGTCCTTATCTAAGTTCGCGCTTCGCATCCTGGGAACGTCGTATCCCATGAGCCATCCTTCAGACACGCCAAGAGCCTCTGCTATAGCACTGAGCTTGGCCTGCTTCGGTATGAATGCGCCGTGGAGGTACTGACTCATAGCGCTCTTGCCGATGCCTGCCTTCTCGCAAAGGTCTGTCTGGCGGATACCCGTCTCGTTCAGTATGGTCCTGAGGCGTTCAGGGAATGTACTAGTCTGTATATTCTGCATCAAAAGCCTTCCATGCGTTGTCGATAGCTTTGACAGCAACTCCGTTTTCGTTAGTGTCTTCAAATCCTGCAGCCTGGATAGCGTGTCCTTCAACTACGATGTTGAATCCGCCAATTGTTGCCAGCTGTTCCTTAGTGATGAAGCCCGGTACTGTGATGGAGTCAAACAGTGCATCCAGTACTAAGTCCGCATCTTCAGCAGGTTTTACTGTTTCCTTGTTGTTCACCTTATCAAAATAACGGAATTCATATGTAATCGTGTTAGCAGCTTCGTCTCTAGTTTCGCCTGCATAGATCCAAGTTTTGCCATCATATCCGTTAAAGATCTCGATCAGCTTAGCCTTCTCAGGTGCGAAGATAGCATCAAATTCTTCAGCATGGCTGATAGTCACCATCATACGTACATATGATTCTTCGCTCTTAGCTTTAACTGTCATTGTAGGGTCCTTAACGTAAGTCAGGCCCGGAACGATGTGGTACTTGTTAGCAGGCGTGATGCTTCCGTCAGGATTTGTTGTGTCGCTTACTCTCACTGCATCTTCAACTTCATCAACTACCTGATCATTTTCTCCAAGCGGCTTACCTTCTTCGTTCACCTTAGCTTCATCTACAGTGATATCCACGTTACCTACTGTAAATGTGTTTGTTACTCCTGCTGTATCTGTCAGGTATGCTAAGATGCCTCCTACTGCCAGTACCATCACTGCTGCGATACTGATGATCATTAATGTCTTC
>JAFQBD010000009.1 GCA_017416795.1 Bacillota bacterium
TAAGGCAACGGATTCTGATTCCGTCATCCGCAGGTTCGAATCCTGCTACCCTAGCCAATTTCAATCAGCTTTCCTGACTCGTCGGGAAAGCTGAAAATAAATGGCGACATAGCCAAGTGGTAAGGCAGAGGTCTGCAAAACCTTTATTCCCCGGTTCAAATCCGGGTGTCGCCTCCAAGATGTGGTGGGTATAGTCAAGTGGTTAAGACAGCGGGTTGTGGCTCCGTTATGCGTGGGTTCGAATCCCACTATCCACCCCATTTTTAATTAAATAGTTGTTGGGGTATCGCCAAGCGGTAAGGCAACGGATTCTGATTCCGTCATGCGCAGGTTCGAATCCTGCTACCCTAGCCAATTAGAAAAGGGGTTGTCATTCGACAACCCCTTTTCTAATTGGCTGGGATAAGGAATCATTAAGGATTCGAACCTGAAAAGGCCGCAGCGTTTAGAAGAATTATCCTGTGGATGATTCTTTAGCTGCGTGTTCAAGCGACATTGTAAATGGTGCGCAGAACGGCAAATTGCGATAGCAATTTGTATAAATCCTGCTGCCCGAACAACAATAAGCTGTGACATAAGGTGTTTGATAGAGTGTTTGACAAATTGTCATTCGACACCCCCTTTTCTAATTGATTGGGAAAAGAGAAAGGAGAGATATATATGCTTAAAAAAACAAAAATCGTCTGTACATTAGGGCCTTCAAGCAGAGATGAAGAGACTATGGAAGAGATGCTTATGGCCGGTATGAATGTGGCTCGTCTGAATTTTTCGCACGGTACACATGAAGACCATAAGAAAACTATAGAAAGCTTTAGACGTGTGAGAGACAAGCTTGATCTGCCTGCTGCAGTATTGCTTGATACTAAAGGTCCCGAAATCAGATTGAAGGATTTCGAAAACGGAAGTGAGATCATCGAAGACGGACAAGTTTTTACACTGACGTCCGAAGATATACAAGGTACTAAAGAGAGAGTTGCTACTACTTATGCTGCACTTCCATCTCAAGTGGAAAAAGGCACTAAGATCCTGATCGATGACGGCAGGATAAGGCTGGAAGTCTCAGAAACTACAGATACAGATGTTATATGCAATGTGGTTTCCGGCGGAAAAGTGAGCAATAGAAAGGGTGTCAATATACCTAACAAATCTCTCGATCTTGAGTATATCAGCGAAGCGGACAGAAACGATATATTATTCGGTATCAAAATGGATGTGGATTATGTAGCGGCTTCGTTCGTAAGAAAAGGCGATGATGTAAGACAGCTGAGAACATTGCTCAATGAAAATGGCGGTGACAAGATAAAGATAATATCCAAGATAGAGAACATGGAAGGGATAGAAAATTTCAGAGAAATACTTGATCTTTCTGACGGTATCATGGTTGCCAGAGGCGATATGGGAGTTGAAGTGGATTTCGAGAAGCTTCCGGGGCTGCAAAAGAAGTTCATAAAAGAATGCTGTAAGGCAGGTAAGCCTGTGATCACAGCGACACAGATGCTGGAATCCATGACTACTAGCCTTGCACCTACAAGAGCTGAGATCACAGACGTAGCCAATGCTGTGTTTGACGGAACATCTGCAGTAATGCTTTCGGGAGAAAGTGCTGCAGGGCAGTATCCTGTAGAAACAGTTGCCACCATGGCTAAGATCGTAAGACAGGCTGAAGAGGATGCGGAAGCTGTAAATCAGTATAAGTTTCTGGAAGTAGAATCTGATGAAAAGGATGTTTCCAATGCTATGGGACATGCTGCATGCACAACTGCCAGAGATATCAAGGCAAGTGCGATCATAGCAGTTACTACTTCAGGCTATACTGCAGAAATGATGGCGAAGTATAAGCCTAACACACCTATTATAGCAGCGACACCTAGGGAAAAAACTTATCATCAGCAGGCGCTGACAAGAGGTGTTTATCCTGTTCATACGAGACTTAGCGACAGCATAGACAAGCTTATGACAGAAGCTGAAGACGGCGCTAAGAGGATGAAATTCGTCAGTGAAGGAGATCTGGTGGTGATCAGTGCAGGTATGCCGCTTAACGTATCCGGAACGACTAATTTGATAAGAGTCAAGACGGTCGAATAAACAAAACCCGATGCAATAAATGCATCGGGTCTTATTTTTTGGTCGTACTCTTATTTATTCAGCCGGAACTTCTTCCGGTTCAATGGCTTTCTGAGCCAGAACTTTTTCGTACTCCTCAAATATGGCATCTCTAATCCTGTTTCTTGTTTCTGAAGTCAAAGGATGCGCAATGTCTCTGAAATCTCCCTCACCCATTTTTCTGCTTGGCATAGCGATGAACAGTCCGTTCTGACCTTCGATGATCTTAATGTCGTGAACAACAAATTCGTCATCAAAAGTGATAGAAACAACGGCTTTCATTTTCCCTTCATCGTTTACCTTACGGATTCTAACGTCAGTAATGTTCATGTGTAGTACCGCCTTTCGTGCCGCATTATCCTATATAATTAATCTAATTATATAATAGAATATGTCTACAAACAAGTGTTATTTAAAAAATCTGACTATTGGGTATCACTTCGACAAACTTGTCATTTTCATCAACTTTTCCTAAATA